>CAJUFK010000015.1 GCA_910585535.1 uncultured Angelakisella sp.
GACGGGAAAAAACCTCGTCCATCCGGCATCCTTCGGTTAGGAATACAGGTTCTAAGCTTTCCCTGTATCGATTGCGGCCTGAGTTCTTAATTCTCCGTCTACGATCCGCACTACCCTGTGTGCATACCGCGCCACCTTCTCATCGTGGGTAATCATAACAATGGTGTTCCCCAACTCGTTTAGCCTGATAAATAGTTCCAATACCTCCCGGCCAGTGGTGGAATCCAAAGCCCCTGTGGGCTCGTCAGCTAGGAGAATACTGGGCTGCCCCACCAGCGCCCGGGCAATGGCCACCCGCTGCTGCTGCCCGCCGGAAAGCTCGCTGGGCTTGTGAGTAACCCGCTCCCCCAGCCCCAGCAACCGAATGGTCTCGGCAGAAAACTCCTCCGCCTCCCGCTGGCTCCGCCCCCGAATGAGCAGCGGCATACAGATGTTTTGCATCACGCTGTATTTGGGGATCAGCTGATATTTTTGGAAGATGAACCCGATCTTTTCGTTGCGGACCTGGGTCAGCTGCTGGTCCTTCATGGCGTTGATCTCCGACCCGTCCAGCAGATAGCTGCCGCTGTCGGCAGTGTCCATGCAGCCGATAATATTCATCAAGGTGGATTTCCCCGACCCGGAGGGCCCCAGAATGGCCAGGAATTCCCCACGGTCCACCGTTAGGGAGACGTTTCGCAGGGCGTGAAGCTTTTCTTCCCCAACCTGGTAGTATTTGTTGACGCCGGTCATTTGGATGATAGGTTCCATAGGAGCCTCCTCTGCTTAGGATAGGGACTGGATCACCTGCACCTGCCCCGGGGTCACTCCGTCCTCCCGGAAAGTAATGGTAACCAACAGGTCGGTGGACAGGCTGTTGAATTCCCGGCTGGTGCCGGTGAGGGTGAGGACCGAGGCCCCCACCGGGATTTGGTAGAGAGCGGTCTCCCCAGTGCGGGTGTAGTTCTTCTGCTGGCTTCCTCCAGCCGCCCCCGCAAAGGAGGGGCTGCCTCCAGGCAGTTCTCCGGCAGGAAGGTCTCCACTCCCCTGGGGCGTCTCTCCCCTGGAAAGCTCTCCGCCTTGGCCTGCCCCGCCCCCTTGGCGCTCTCCACGGCCCTCCCGGGATCCGCCGGAGGGCTGTTCCCCTTGCTGAGGATCACCGGGGGAGCGCTCCTCCCGGGGGGCCTCGGGGGTTTTCTCCTCCCCCCGGGAGGAGGTCTGAGCCAGGGTTACCAGGTCCAGGGTGATTTCGTTGCCGTTTACCTTGGTGATGATGCCGGACACCGTTTCACCGGTAAGGAGGGCAGAGGAGGAACTGCTGTCCTCCGCTGCAGCGGCGCAGCCTCCCAGAAGGAGGATCGTGAGGAAGATGGCAAGGGGACGTTTCATAACGGATCCCTCCTTTATTCATGGTTCAGGGCCTCGATGGGCTTGAGGGCAGCCGCCTTGGCCGCCGGGTAGAAGCCGAACAGCGTTCCGGTGAGGACGGCAAAGACCAGGGCCATAGCCACCCCGCCGGCGGAAGCCTCCACCCGCATCTCAAAGTGCCCCAGGAGCGGCATCAGCGCCGAGCCGATGACCACCCCCATCACCCCGCCAAAGGTGGAGATCATGTTGGCCTCCAGAAGGAACTCGGTGAGGATGTTCTCCCGGGAACAGCCTAGGGCCTTGAGGATGCCGATTTCCCGGGTGCGCTCCTGGACCGAAACAAACAGCACGTTCATAATACCGATGCCCCCGACGACGAAGACGATGCTGGCGATGGCCACCAGGAGCAGGGACATGGTGTTAGCCGATTGGGTGGCGGCCTCCATGCTGCTGCCGGCGTCGGAGATGGTGTACGTGACCCCGGGGTGGATGTCGGAAAGGGTGATCTCCACGTTTTCCATCACCTGGGGCACATGGGCCACATCCTCGGCCAGAACGGTGATGATGGGGTCGATGGAATTGCCGAAGAGGTACTTTTCCGCTGTGGTGTAGGGAAGATAGACAGCGGTATCCGGACTGATGCCGGAGGAGACGGTGCCCATGCTTTTCAGCACCCCGATGATGGTGTAATCCCGACCATCGATGGTGAGGATGCTGTTGTAAGCCAGCATGGTGCTGCCAAAGATCTCCTCACAAACCCGGCTGCCCAGAACGCAGACCCGGGAGAGGTCCTCGGTGTCCTCCTGGGTGATGAAGTCCCCCAGGGCCAGCTCCAGGTTACTCACTTGGGCATAGGCGGCATAGGCCCCAACGATGGTGTAGTCCTCTTCCTCCTCCATATCGTAGCCCAGTACGCTGTAGCTGCCGCTGGCGGAGATGGTGGCGGTGGTGATGTTCGGAACGAATAGGGCGATCTCCTCCACATCCTCTGCGGTAAGGGTGGCGTTTACGTTGGAGCGCACCCCGGCAAAGGGGCTGCCCATCATGCCGCTGCTCCGGTTTCTGCTGCTTCCGCCGGGGAAGGACATCCCGCCCCCGCGATTTCCGCCGCCTCCGCTTGGCATCCCGCCGCCGGGAAAGCCCCCGGGCATTCCGCCCCCAGGGAAGCCGCCAGGCATCCCGCCTTGGTTTTCCATCCCCTGCATACTGGCCTGGTACCGGACCTCAATGGCGCCGGCATTGAGGTTTTTGAACTGGTCGGCTACGTCGGCCTTGCTCCCCTGGCCGATGGCGATAACCAGAACGATGGTGGCAGCCCCCACGATGATGCCCAAGGAGGTGAGCAGCACCTTAAATTTGTTCTCCAGAATGTTGATCCACACCAGGCGGAGCAGTTCAGAAAAACGCATCAGCTGTTCACCCTGCTTTCAATGAGGACGACGTCCCCTTCCTCCAGACCGGAGAGGATCTGGACATTTTTGCCGTCGGAAAAGCCTGTCTTGACCGGTACGATTTCGGTTTCCCCGGCGGCAGTCTTTCGCTTTACCGTTTCGGAACCGTCAGCGGCGGTGGTCACCGCCCGGAAGGGGAGGTAGAGGCAGTCTGTTTCCTGGCGGGTGACAAAGGTGGCGTCACAGGTCATTCCCTCGTAGATGTTTTCCGGGTGGCCGTCCATAAGGATATTCACCGTGTAGCTGACGCTGGTGGAGCCCATCCGGGCGGCGCTGTAGGAGATGCTGTCAATGGTGCCGGTGAACAGCTCCTTGTCGTAGGCGTCAAAGGCCAGGTCCACTGCCATTCCCAGCTCCAGGTCGGCAATGTCGTCCTGGCTCACCGAAAGGGTGACATAGGCGGTTTGGGTCGCCAGCACCGCCAGGGTGCTGTTTGCGCCTATGCTGTCCCCCTGGGTGCAGTTTACCGACATCACCAAGCCGTCCATTGGGGCGGTGATGATCCCGTCGGTGAGGTACTGGGAGACCTTATCCAGCTCCTTTTTTGCGCTGTTCACCTCTGCCCGGGCGGAGGAAACGGCGCTGGCCAGCTGGCTGACCGTGGCGTTGTAGACGGTACTGGCGTTGCCGCTTTGGGCCACCGATTTTTCCTTGTCCGCCTCGGCGGTGAGGACGTTCAGCTCCTCCTGGCTCTCCAGCTGCTCCAGTTTCAGACGGGCGGAGGCCAGGCTGCTGCTGGTGCTGGTGTAGTCGTCGCAGACCTTATCGTACTCTTCATCCACCCGCTCATATTCCTCCTTGGCCAGTTCCATGGTCCGGCGGGCGGTCTCCAGGGCCTCGTCGTCCAGTTCCCCGGCGGCGTACTGGGTCTGGGCTTCGCTGTAAGCGGCGTAGGTGGCATTGTAGGTGGAGGAGGCTTCGCTCCGCTGGCTTCGCAGGTCGCTTCGCTTGTCGTGGAGGTCGCTAAGCTTATCGGCCAGCTCATCCACCTTGTCCTCCTGGTCGGAGAGATTGTAAGCAATCTCGCTGATGGTGTAGTCGTACTGGGTTTCCGCCGTCTGTCCCCCCAGAAGGGTGGAGTCGTAGTCGTACTTGGCGGTGATGGCCCCGGTGGTCTGGTTCTGCTTTGCCTGCTCCAGGCGCAGAAGGGCGGTGTCGTAGGCGGATTCCAGGGTGCTGTACTCGTCCTGGAGGGCGGAGAGATCCACCTTAAGAAGGGCTTCCCCCTCCTTTACCCGCTGGCCGGCCTTGACATAGATCTCTTCTACCTCCACCTGGATGGGATAGGTAATGTACTTGCTTTCCAGGGTGGCGGAGCCGGATTCGGTGATCCCCACCGTCAAATTCCCCCGCTTTACCGTCTCTTCCCGGGAAGCGGCCGCCTGGGCTCCGTTCCCGCCCTGACTGGCCCAGAGGGGCTGGAGCATGGCCGCCCCTGCCACCAGCGCCCCGGCAAGGAGGATTCCTCCGGCGGGCTTTGCCAGCTTCTTCATCGTTTCTGGGATCTTCAATACCATCACGCTCCTGGTTTTTTGATGTTCCCAGTATAGAGGAAAAGGGTGAAGGACAGGTGAAGTTTCGGTGATGCCCCCCTGAATTTTTACGGAGGCCCATCCTTCCCCAAAGGGAGAGGACAGGGCCTCCGTTTTGGATTATCCTGTGATGCCGGCGGTGACAGCGGCGTTGGTGACCCCTTCCAGCAGCATAGCCATTTCCTTCGGGGATTCCTGCATCCCGGTATCCACCCATCGCCGCAGAATGCCCATACAGCCGCCGATGACGTAGGCTGGCAGGTACTCGTTCTCCCCAAAGGTGCGCCTGGGGTAAAGGACAGGCCAGTCCTGGGCACATTTTTCCGCCAGGATCCGGGTCAGCTCCCGGACCAGCGCCTGGTCTGCATTGGGCCCGAAAAACATCTGGCAGAGGTCCCTGTTTTCCCAGGCGTATTCCATGATGGCCCGGAAGAGGGGAGTGGGTCCCCCGGACAATTCCTCCGGGGGGTACTGCCGGAAGATTTCCCGGATCTCCTCAATGGCCTCCTGCCACATCCGGTCATAGAGTTCGTAGATGTCCCGATAGTGGACGTAAAAGGTCCCCCGGTGGAGATCCACCGCGTCGGTAAGTTCCCGGACCGTAACATCCTTCAGGTTCTTTTTTTCCAGCAGAGACACCAGGCCCTGACGCAGGGCCTTTTTGGTTTTTCGCACACGGCGGTCGTCGGCGGGGCTGTTCATAATTTTTTTACCTTCTCTCCACAAAGATAATAGACACTTTACCATAAAAATGTCCGTTAGTCAACAAACCAGGCGTTAATTGACTATAGACACTTCTACAATTGTCTATTATAATAGCTTTTGTAGAGTTAGTCAACAGTTGTCGAATAACAATATTTGTGTTAGGGAGTGGTTTTTGTGGAAAAAAGGACAAAATGGTCCGGGACAGACCGGGAGGGAGGCGCGGTATGGAAAGAATCGTGACTCGGATGCTGCGGCTGCGGGGACTGGTGGTCTTCCTCTTTTTGGCGCTGGCCCTCTTCTGCGGCTTCATTACCCCTTTGGTGCAGATCAATTATGATATTGCGGATTATCTCCCCCCGGAGGCGCCCTCCACGGTGGGACTGGACTTAATGGACGAGATCTATGATAAAGCGGTCCCCAACACCCGTGTCATGGTGGAAAACGTCACCATCCCGGAGGCCCTGGAGTACAAGGCCCGCCTGGAAGCGGTGGACGGGGTGGAGGATGTGAACTGGCTGGATGACCAGTTGGATCTTACCGTTCCCCTGGAAATCCAGGACCAAAAAACAGTGGCCGACTGGTACCGGGACGGCTGCGCGGTTTACTCCCTGGTGGTGGATACCGAAAAGCAGATCGCCGCCATTGGGGCCATCCGGGAGATTATCGGAGAGGAAAACGCCATGAGCGGCACCCCGGTGGAGACGGTGGACGCCCATCTCAGCGCCAGCTCCGACATGGTCCGTATGATGAGCATCATCCTTCCCCTGGTCTTCGCCATCCTTCTGTTTACCACCACCTCCTGGTTCGAGCCGGTGCTGTTTATGCTCAACGTGGGGGTGGCCATCCTCATCAATATGGGGACCAACCTTATCTTTGGGGAGATCTGCTTTATCACCAACACCACTGGGGCTATCCTCCAGCTGGCCTGTTCCATGGACTACGCCATCTTCCTCCTGGAGCGGTTCGAGGAGTTCCGCCAGGAGGGTCTGGAGCCCGAAGCGGCTATGGCCCAGGCGGTGACCCGCTCCGCCGGTTCCATCGCCTCCAGCGGCCTCACCACGGTGATGGGCTTTGCCGCCCTGATCGCCATGCAGTTTTTGATTGGGCCGGATATGGGCTATGTCCTTTCCAAGGGTATCGCCATCTCCCTGGTGACCACCTTGGTGTTTATGCCCTGTGTGACCATGTTCTGCTACAAGCTCATTGACCGCACCAGCCACCGCTCCTTCATGCCCTCCTTCCGGGGGCTGGCTAAGGCCACAGGGAAGGTAAAGGGCTTCGTCACCATCGGGGTGGCGGTCCTCCTTATCCCCTGCTATCTGGCCCAGCAGAACATCCACTTTGTCTACGGCGCTTCGGAGATGACCGGCCCCGATTCCCAGATCGTCCTGGAGCGGAACGCCATCAACGACCGCTTTGGAGAGTCCAGCTCCTTCGCCCTGCTGGTCCCCCAGGGGAACACGGCAAAGGAACAGGCTCTTAACGACGCAATCAAGGACCTTCCCCAGGTAAGTTCGGTTCTCTCCTATGTGGAGACGGTGGGCCGAAGCATCCCGGAGGCTTACGTCCCCCCGGATCAGCTGAAGCTGCTCTCCTCCCAGGGCTACACCCGTCTGGTCATCTCCGCCCGGATCCCTTCGGAGAGCGCCGAGTCCTTCCGCTTTGTGGAGACCCTCCGGGGGCTGGCCCAGGATCAGTACCCGGACCAGTACCACCTGGTGGGCATCCCCGCCACCATCTACGACATGAAGGACACCATCACCGCCGACAGCGTAAAGGTGAACCTCATCTCCATTGGGGCCATCGGGCTGATCCTTCTGGTGAACTTCCGGTCCCTCAGCCTGCCGGTGCTGCTGCTGCTCACCATCGAGTCCTCCATCTTCATCAACATTGCGGTGCCCTACTTTACCGGCAGCCACCTGCAATACATTGGTTACCTTATCATCAGCTCGGTGCAGCTGGGGGCCACGGTGGATTATGCCATCCTCTTTACCAACCGCTACCTGGAGCTTCGCCGGGAAAAGCCCAAGGAGGAGGCCGCCACCGAGACCATCCGCACCACCGCCGCCAGCATCCTTACCTCCGGGGGCATCCTGGCCTCCGCCGGCGTTGTACTGCGGTTCTGCTCCAGCAACCTTATCATCGGTCAGCTGGGGGTCCTGGTGGCCCGGGGCGCCATCCTCTCCATAGTGATGGTGCTGGTGCTGCTCCCCACCCTGCTCACCAAGCTGGAATGGCTGGTAAAACGGACCAGCAGCAAGCTTGCGTTCTACGACGAGACAGCTCCAAAGGAGGTCACGGCATGAACAAAAAGAAAAGCCTGGTTACGGCGGCCCTGGCGCTGACCCTTTCCGCCGCCGTCGCCTACGGGGCGGAGGAGGACCCCGCCCCCTATAACCCCGGTCCCATCCTGGATGAGATCGCCGTTTCCGCCCAGACCGCAGCCCCAGGCGGAAAGCTTTCGGTGGCAGCGGAGGCCTGGGACCGGGACGGAGTGCGGTCCATCTGGGTCCGCTTCATCCACGACGAGACCGAAACGGTCCTCAGCGTCCCCCTGAAAGCCCGGTTCGGGGACCCCAGCGTTCAGGGCTACTACTCCGGGGAACTGGAAATCCCGGACAACGCCCCCCTGGGGGAGTACGCCCTTCGCAGCGTCGTTCTTTTGGATGAAAAGGACGGCCGTACCCGGTACCTCCGGGAGGCGGATATGAATTGGAACGCCCGGGATACCGAACTGCTGGAGGAAGAGCAGCAGCTCTCCTTCACCCTGGTACAGGATACCGCCGGCCCGGCTCTCCTGGGCTGCTCAGTGCTGGAGCAGACGGTCCAGGCCGGGGAGGATGAAAACGGGGAGCTCCGCACTGCTCGGATCACCCTCACCGCCTCGGACGATGCCGCAGGCTTCAAAAAGGGCACCCTCATCTTCCAGGAGCCGGGGGGAAAGAAGCTGTTCGCCTCCCTGGACCGAAAGGACTGGAAGTACGGCGACGTATACCAGGTGGATCTGCCCATCAAGGAACACCAGACCGGGGGAAGCTACCGCCTGGTGAAGGCCACCCTGGAGGACCGGGCAGGGAACAAGACCATTTTGGGCTACGGCAAGGATGCGGATCCTTTGGACCAAAGGTTTGCCTGCGCCTTTACCGTCCTCTCCGGGGAGGACGACCGGCGGCTGGCCCCGGCCCTCCAGGCCGTTGGAGTGGGGGAGTGCCGCCAGTACGGCGACAGCATGGAGTTTGAGATCGCCGTCCAGGCGGCGTCCCGGGGCTCCCGGCTGCACCATATCACCGTCCGCTTCAAAAACGACCAAAACGGGAACACCGTCTCCAAGGTCATCCGGGCCGAGGACCAGGACTTCCTCCTGGGCCCCGATGTTTACACCGGCTGGCTTTCGGTAAACAACTGGGAACCGGAGGGGATCTTTACGCTGGATTCGGTGGTTCTCACCGATGAGGCGGGGAACAGCCAGAGCTGGTGCCGCCCCGGGGATGTCACCGGTACCAAACTGGCCCTGCCCTGCACCGCTTCCTTTGCTGCCCGCACCGGCAAGCGGACCGAGGATACCCAGGCCCCGGTGGTCACCGCCATCGCCATGGATCCGGAGACGGACGTGGGGGTCTCCATCCCCCTGCGGGTGCAGGCGGCGGACGACCGCTCCGGGGTGGATACCATCCGGGCCCGGTTCGAGAACGACGAGGGCCGGGTCATCGCCATTACCCTTTACGAAAAGGAGGACGGCTGGTTTTCCGGCAGCGTCCCCGGGGCCAAGCTGATCCGGTGGGATCAGTTTGAACTCACCCGCCTGGTGGTCAGCGACGCCGCCGGCAACCGCCGCACCTACCTAAAGGATCCCGGGATCCGGGGCCAGGCCCTGCCCAGACAGGTTATCTTTACGGTGAACGACGATGAGGACTAACGAGGAGGCTTTATCCATGAGATATAAACGTTTTGCGGCCCTGAGCCTGGCGGCCCTTCTGGGAGCTATGGGGGTGGTTCCCGCCTTTGGGGCGGAGATCCCCCAAAAGGACGAGGTGGTATATGTCAACCTCACCCCGGAAGGGGAGACCGGCACCCTGTACGTGGTGAACAACTACGACCTGGAGACGGAAGCTGCCATCACCGATTACGGCGACTATCGTTCCGTTCGCAACCTGACCACCACCCAGGAACTGACAAGGAACGGCGACGCCATTTCCTTTACCGCCCCGGCGGGAAAGTTCTACTACCAGGGGGAACTGGACCCCAGCCGCACGGCGGATCTCCCCTGGACGGTGGCGGTGAAGTATTTTCTGGACGGCAAGGAGACCCCGGGGGAGGAGCTGGCAGGGAAAAGCGGGAGGCTGGAGATGCAGGCGGCCCTGCGCCAAAACCCCGACGCAGACCCCGTCTACCGGGATAACTACGCCCTCCAGGTCACCCTCCAGCTGGACACCGAGACCTGTAAGAACATCCAGGCCGAAGGGGCCACCCAGGCCGACGTGGGCCAGCTGAAGCAGCTGTCCTACATCATTCTCCCCGGGAAGGAGAAGGACTTTTCCGTTACCGCCGATGTCGCCAATTTTGAGATGAACGGCATGGCAATAAACGGTATCCCCCTGGTGCTGGACATTGACGACCCGGATACCAAGGAACTAAAGGACCAGATTTACGACCTCCAGGACGGGGCTGCGCAGCTGGACGACGGGGCCCTGGCCCTGGAGGACGGGGTATCCCAGCTGGAGGAGGGGGCCGAGGACCTTCGGGACGGCGCAGAAAGCCTCCGGGACGGCGCTTGTGAACTAAACAGCAGTCTCCAGGCTATGGGCAAGGGGCTGGGAAGCCTTTCGCCCATCCTCCTTGGCGCGGTGGAAAATGCGGCCAAGGACGGCTATATCTCCAAGGAACAGGCAGCAGCGGCCAAGGCGATGTTTGACGGCCTGCCCCTTCTCCTGGAGGGGGCCGGCGAGCTGGCCGCCGGAGCGGACGCCCTGGCCTGCGGCACCGAGGACCTCTACGACGGGGTGCTGAAGCTGAAGGACGGCGTCACCGAGCTTTCCGACGGAACCCTCCAGCTCCGGGATCAGTCCTCTGACATAGACACCCAGGTGGATGACAAGGTGGACGAGATGCTGGACGAATACCGGTCCCAGGAGTTCACCCCGGTCTCCTTTGTCAGCTCCAAAAATACCAACATCACAGCGGTGCAGTTTGTCATTAAAACCGGGGACATCAAGCTTCCCGACGTGGAGCCCGCCCCGGTGGAGGAACCCGGCGACGGCACCTTTTGGGAGCGGGTCCGGGATCTGCTGCCCTCCCGTGAAAAATAAGCTTGTTCCGGCGCGCCTGGAGTGAAGAAAATCCAGGTGCGCTTTTTTCGGGGGATGCAAGAAAACCCGCCTTTTTTGACACTAAAAAAGCAGAGGGCATTTTTCTATGACGAAAGGAGCGTTATCTATGAAAAGAATCATCTGCATCACCATCGCCCTGCTGCTCACCCTTTTTGTCGCCGCCGCCTGCGGCCCCAAGGAGGAGGGGGTCACCTTTACCGCTTTGGTGGAGGAGGTGGGGGAGGGTTCCCTTTTGGTGGTGGCCGACGAGGACAGCGGCGTCCGCCGGTCCGCCGACCGTTTCTCGGTGGGCCTGACCGGGGCCAAGATTGTAGACGAGGAGGGCAAGGCCCTGGAGGCCGGGGACCTGTGGCTCCACGACTGGGTGGAGATCACCTTTGACGGAAACATCGCCGAAAGCAGTCCCGCCCAGATCACCGCCACCCGGGTGGCTCGCTTGGTCAAGGAGCAGCTGACCCAGGAGCGGGTGAAGGAGCTGGCAAAGAAAGGGGACAGCCTTGCCTGGGAGGACTTTTACCCCTACCGGGGGGATGACGTGGGTTCCGGCCTGATGATCCTCCGGTACAAGCTGGCCGAGGGCGGGGCCCTGTGGGTGGGTGGGACTCCTGCCGAGAAGCCCTGGTACATCCGGCTGACCAAGGGGGACACCACGATAGACGAAGCCTATATCGACATCCGGGAGAATGATGTGGAGGAGTTCCTGTCATCGGATGGGAGCATCCCCCAGGAAGGGGCCCGGGACACCTCCGAGACCGCCCAGGCCGGGGATTATCCGGCGGCCATCCAGATCGAGGGCCGGATCTACCTCCTGGCGGAAGCGCCCATGCCCGCTGAGATCGAGGAGAGCGCCATCATCGGCCGGACCACCTCCTACACCGACAGCTGGCCCCAGCAGGACGGGGAGACCAACTTCTCCCGGGAGCTGGACCTGCCCTACGCCCGGGTGGAGGGGGGCATGGCGGTGCTGCTTGACCATGAATGGTACTTCTGCGAACCGGCAGCGGACTAGCTGCCCCGTCCCGCCGCGCCATGGGGCCTTAGCCGGAGGCGGTGATCCGGAAACGAACCAAGAGCCTGTTCAAGACCTTCCCTGGGCTGTCCGGGGGAGGTCTTTTTTTGTCTCTGGGGCCACAGCCTGTCTTTTTACAGGGAAGAAACCGGCCTCCAAGTCCAAATATGAAGAATCTGAAAATAGTTAGCACTCTATATTGACGAGTGCTAATTTTCATGCTACAATAAAAATCACCGGGAGGGAAAGCCCGGCGGAATCGTGGAATGATAACAGAAACGTATTAGGAGGTCAGACGGAATGAACGCACAGAAGTTTACCCAAAAATCCCTGGGGGCGGTCCAGCTGGCCCAGGACATTGCCCTGGAGCGGGGAAATATGCAGATCGAGCCGGCCCACCTGCTGGCAGCCCTGGTGGAGCAGGAGAACGGCCTTATCCCCCAGCTGCTCACCAAAATGGGCTTGGATCCAGGGGCCTTTGCCCGGGACGTAAAGGCCCTGGTGGCGGGGATCCCCGCCGTCAGCGGCAGCGGACGGGAGCCGGGAAAGGTCTATGTCTCCCGGGAGACCGACCGGTGCCTCATTGAGGCTGAAAACCAGGCTGCCGGGATGAAGGACGACTTTGTCTCGGTGGAGCATCTGTTCCTGGCCCTTCTGGCAGGGAACGACCCCGGAGTGAAGCGGCTTTTGGACCGGTACGGCATCACCCGGGAGAAGTTTCTCTCCGCCCTGGTCACCATCCGGGGGAACCAGCGGGTCACCACCGACAGCCCGGAGGACACCTACGACGCCCTGAAAAAATACGGCCAGGACCTGGTGGAGCTGGCCCGAAACCACAAGCTGGATCCGGTCATTGGCCGGGACAACGAGATCCGCAATGTCATCCGGATTTTGAGCCGCAAAACGAAAAACAACCCCGTCCTCATCGGGGAGCCCGGGGTGGGCAAAACCGCCATCGCCGAGGGCCTGGCCCTGCGGATCGTGGCCGGGGATGTCCCCCAGAATCTCCGGGACCGGAAGATCTTCAGCCTGGATATGGGGGCCCTTATCGCCGGGGCCAAGTTCCGGGGGGAATTTGAGGAACGTCTTAAGGCGGTTCTGGAGGAGATCAAAGGGAGTGAGGGGCGGATTATCCTCTTTATCGACGAGCTGCACACCATTGTCGGCGCCGGCAAGACCGAAGGGAGCATGGACGCCGGCAACCTCTTAAAGCCCCTTCTAGCCCGGGGGGAACTCCACTGCATCGGGGCCACCACCCTTAACGAGTACCGCCAGTACATCGAAAAGGATGCCGCCCTGGAGCGCCGCTTCCAGCCTGTGCTGGTGGCCGAGCCTACGGTAGAGGACAGCATCTCCATCCTGCGGGGGCTGAAGGAGCGGTACGAGGTCTACCACGGGGTAAAGATCACCGACCAGGCCCTTATCACCGCCGCCGTCCTCTCCCACCGGTATATCAGCGACCGCTTCCTCCCCGATAAGGCCATCGACCTGGTGGACGAGGCCTGCGCCATGGTCCGCACAGAGATGGATTCCATGCCCACCGAACTGGACGAAATCAACCGCCGGATCATGCAGCACGAGATCGAGGAGACCGCCCTCAAAAAGGAAAACGACAAGCTGTCCCAGGAGCATCTTTTGGAGATCCAGAAGGAACTGGCGGAGATGCGGGAGCGGTTCGCCCAAATGAAAGCCCGGTGGGAAAATGAGAAGACCGCCATCCAAAGCGTCCAGAAACTCCGGGAGGAGCTGGAGGATGTAAACGCCCAGATCGAGAAGGCCCAGCGGGAGTATGATTTGAACAAGGCCGCCGAACTGAAATATGGCCGTTTGCCGGAACTCCAGAAGCGTTTGGCCCAGGAGGAGGAAAAGGCGGAGAAAAACCAGCGGGAAACCGGAGACCGCCTCCTTCGGGACAAGGTGACCGATGAGGAGATCGCCAAAATCGTGGGCCGCTGGACCCACATCCCCGTCAGCCGCCTGATGGAGGGGGAGCGGGAGAAGCTGCTGCGGCTGGAGGAGATCCTCCACCAGCGGGTCATTGGCCAGGATGAGGCGGTCCGGAAGGTGAGCGAAGCCATTCTTCGGAGCAGGGCGGGGATCCAGGATCCCGACCGGCCTATTGGTTCCTTCCTCTTCCTGGGGCCCACCGGCGTGGGCAAGACCGAGCTGGCCAAAGCCCTGGCCCAGGCCCTCTTTGACGACGAAAAGAACCTGGTCCGCATCGATATGAGCGAGTACATGGAGAAGTATTCGGTGAGCCGCCTCATCGGGGCGCCTCCGGGATACGTGGGCTACGAGGAAGGGGGCCAGCTTACCGAGGCGGTGCGCCGCCGCCCCTACAGCGTGGTGCTGTTCGACGAGATCGAAAAGGCCCACCCCGACGTCTTTAACGTCCTCCTCCAGGTGCTGGACGACGGGCGGATCACCGACAGCCAGGGCCGGACGGTGGACTTCAAGAATACCATCATCATCCTCACCTCCAACCTGGGGAGCCAGTATATCCTGGAGGGTATCGACGAAAGCTGCCAGATCAGTGAAGAGGCCCGGGGACAGGTGGAGCAGCTGCTGAAGCAAAGCTTCCGGCCCGAGTTCCTCAACCGCCTGGACGAGATCGTCTTTTACAAGCCCCTCACCCGGCAGGAGATCACCGGCGTGGTTTCCCTTCTTATGGAGGACCTGCGCCGCCGTCTCCGGGACAAACAGCTGGAGCTGGAACTGACCCCTGCGGCCCGGGAGTTCATTGTGGGATCGGGATACGATCCCATCTACGGGGCCCGGCCTTTGAAGCGGTTTATCCAGTCCAAGGTGGAGACCATGGTGGCCCGGGAGATGATCGCCGCCGACCCCGCCCCCGGCACCAAGCTGGTGGTGGACTGCCAGGACGGCAGGCTGACCCTGAGCAAAACGAATTGAAAAAAGCGCCGCCCCAAGGGAAGCTTCCCCTGGGGCGGTTGTTATGTCGGACACCAGAAAGGCCGCAGCTTTCGCCGCGGCCTTTCTGGTGTGTTTGAGGTGTGTGTTTTTGAGGAGGGTAGTATCGTACCGGTTTGGAGTTCTGCTCTCCTCCCTCGGTACGATTTTATTATACCACCTCCTAAAAAAGAGTTGTTACGGCACTGTAAATAAACATCAAAGCTTTTGTGAAAAGCAGATCTTGACAAAATTTTTTTCAAAAAGCAAAACATACGTTTGAAATCGGCGGGAAGATGTGGTATAATGTCCCCAGAAAGGTCTATTTCGCGGCTTTTTGCAGGGTTTGGTCTGCTGCCGCCGGTAGAAAGGCCCGGAACCGAAAAGGAGGAACCACCATGGCCGATATGAACCCCAAAGCGCTCCAGATCCTGGACTATATCCGCGACCGTATCGACGAAGGGCTCCCCCCTTCGGTCCGGGAGATCTGCGCCGCCCTGGACATTAAGTCCACCTCCACTGCCCACAAGTACCTGGGGGAACTCCGGGAACGGGGGCTTATTGAGAAGGGGGACCGCCTCAACCGGGCCATCACCCTTCCCGACGACCGAAGCGTCCGGGTGCCCCTGGTGGGCACCGTCACCGCCGGCCAGCCCATTTTGGCGGTGGAGGAGATCGAAGGGTATATCCCCTACCGCAGCCGCCACCTCCACTCCCGGGATCTTTTTGCCCTGCGGGTGCGGGGAGAAAGTATGATTAACGCCGGCATCCTGGACGGGGATATTGTTGTTGTCCGGCGCACCCCCACCGCCGAAAACGGCGACATCGTTGTGGCTCTGGTGGAGGACGAGGCCACCGTAAAGCGTTTTTACAAGGAGAAGGGCCACTTCCGCCTCCAGCCGGAAAATGACGAAATGGAACCCATCATCGTGGACTCGGTATCCATCCTGGGCCGGGTGATCTCCCTCATCCGGGAGTATGAGGGGATATAAAAACAAGAGCCGGAGGGCGCAGGGCCTTCCGGCTTTTTTGAATCGAAGAAGAAGCGGGACTTGATTTAGACGACAGAATATAGTACAATAAACAAGACAGAATAAAGGACATAAAATAGAGAAGAGAGGGGTGTAATCAATGATTGCAATAAATTTCACCACAGCGAGGAACCGATTTAAGGATGTTTGCGACAAAGTAACAGATGGGGCCGAAACCGTGTTTGTTACCAGAAAAGCAGAAAAAAATGTTGTCATCATCAGCGCAGAACGGTATAACGAGTTGGAGAAAGCCGAACGGAATGCCGCCTATCTAAAAAAGCTGGAGCGGGGATTAGCCCAATTTCACGCCGGGCATGGCATCGTTAAGACGATGGAGGAGTTGGAGGCAATGGAGGAAGATGGCGTATAATATCACCTTTTCCCCCGATGCTTGGGCAGATTACCTGTATTGGCAGACAGAGGACAAAAAGACATTGAAGCGGATCAATCGTCTTTTGCAAGAATTGCAGCGGGATGGGGCGACCCAAGGACTTGGAAAATCAGAAATTCTGCATCGGGTCAAAGGAATGAGTAGACGGATTGATGAAAAGAACAGACTGGTTTATACGATAGAGAGGGAGGGTTTAATAATTCTTTCTTGCCGTGGACATTACGAGGATTAAGACGTGGATAACAAGAGCCGGAGGGCGCGGGGCCTTCCGGCTTTTTTTATTAGGGATTGCCGCTTCCGGTTTCAAATTTGCTGATGTCAGACTGGGAGATACCAGTCTTTTCGGCCAGCTGCTTTTGGGTCAGGCCAGTTTTCTGCCGGGCATCGATCATAGCTTGGACGATTGCCCGCTCCGGCTGGAGCGCCTCCCATTCGGCCCGAAATTCCGGGTCTTGTAACTGCTCCGCTAGGTAGTCATCAAATCTGGTCATTGCTTTTTGACCTCCCCTAATGGCCTTTTGCTGGCTTTCTGCCCTTATTATACCCCAACCCCTGCGTCATTGCAAGGAGCCCCCTGGGGCTCTTTTTTTATGTCCCTTTTTCGGATTACGGGGACTGGCAGGTACGCCAAAGTTGCGGATTCCTTCAACTTTTTTGGAAAAGTGTAAAATGGTTACAACTTTGTAACTTTTCGCTTGCATTTAGTGACGAATTGTAATATTATGTAATCAAGGCAAGGGCCGCTGGAGAGAGCCCCGTGCCCAAAGATTAAAATTTTACAAAGGAGAAAAAGAACTATGAAAAAGGTTCTCGCACTCGTGCTGGCCGTTATGATGATGGCCACTGTGGCGTTTGCCGCAACCAGTCCCGAAGTCGAAAACCCCATCGGTGGTGGAACTTCTAATGCGGCCGCTGGGAAGCTGCCCGGTAGCACCCTCAAGATCAACGACTCTGGTATCGTCTCTGCTGACCCCACCCATTATACTCTGGACGAGTCGGATACTTCTAAGATCTATGTTAAGAACATTAACAGCACCAACTACAGCATCAGCAACATCAAGTATGATGATGGCAAAAACCTGGTTGAGTCTGTTAAGTTCAACGACAAGAATGACCGTGTTGAGATTAAGCTGGTAAAGGATTACACCAGCACCAAGGCAAAGCAGCTCAAAATGACCTTCACTTTGAAGGGCAAGAAGGTTGGCAAGGGCTCCAAGCCCAAGGATATTCCTGTTGCCATCGACTTTAAGATCAACTATGCGCTGGACGATACCTCTATCTCTATCACTGATACCGATACCGTAGTTACTCCCGCAAGCTTTGATGATGACAGCGTCATTTATAAGGTTGCTGCCCCTAACACTGATAAGTACGGCACCATGGAGTTCACCGCTGAAGATACCGATGTTGAGGTCGAGGTTCGCGTCTACAAGGATGATGAACTGTACCTCTACAACGAGACCGACGCCAATGACGATATTTTGAAGGCTTATGCCGACACCGATGCCGACCTCAACTTCTTGACCTTCAAGGGCGATCCCACTTTCAACGCCACCGCTACTGTCCGCTTCTACAAGGAAGAGGATTCCTACATCTACGGCGTTAAGGATGGCAAGCTGACCAACGTCAACGCCAAGTGGGACGACGATGAGGGCTGCTTCATCCTGAAGACCCGCACCCTGGGCTCCTATGTCTTCTCCGACAAGAAGCTGAGCGTTTCCGCTACCACCCCTGACACCCAGAACCCCGACACCGGCGCTAACGACGTTGTTGGCATCGCCGGCGCTCTGGCCGCTGTCGCCCTGGTTTCCGCCGCCGCTGTTTCCCTGAAGAAATAAGCAAAGGCTGAACTGGGCCCCCTAAGCTTCCTTCGGAGAGTAAGGGGAACCACAAGAATTGAAAACCGCCCTCTTTCTCCAGAGAGGGCGGTTTTTTTGTACTCCAAAATATGTCGGTTGTACAAAAATTGGCCCCCAAACGGGGGCCATGAAGGAAAACGCTCTGTTGCCTTGCGGCGGCTGTGGAGATCAGCCCAGAGCCCCGGCGCGGGCGGTACTCGCAGCGTCCGCGCCGGCCTCCCATTTCATCAGAAGTTCGGTGAGGAACTCCCGCTGGGTAGGCGTCATGCTGGCGGGAAAAAGCAGGGTCTGCTCCTCCCGGCTGAGGGAAAGGGGCTGGTCTACAAGCCCCATGAGATAATCCAGGGAAACGTCGAAAAGCCGCGCCAGCTGTACCTTGGTCTCGTCCGCCGGTTCGCTGCGGTCGTTTTCGTAGGCGGAAACGGTGTAATTGGTTACTCCCAAGATGGCCGCCAACTCCCTCTGGCTCATCCCCCGGTTTTTCCGGAGGATCTCCAGACGTTTGCCGATCACCATAAATCCCCCCAAAAGTTGTGGTTTTCCACAATTATACCTGAGAAAATCGACAAAAAAGTTACAGTTTCAAGGTAACTTGTAAATTACGATTTGAAAGAAGGAATTGCCATGCCCATTGTTTTGCTGCAAATGTCCGAGGCGCGTACCCGCCGGTTGCTCCAGCGCTTTTTAGAAGGTAAGGGCCTTGCTGTCCGCCCCGCCCTCTCCCCTGGGGAGAGCCTGACCCTTCTGGGGTCGATCCGCCCTGGGGCCATGCTTATCGGAGAGGGCGCCGCCGCCCTGCGGGAACTCCGTGCCGCCGGGGCGGAGTTCCCCGCCCTGGTGATCCTCCCGGAGGATACTCTGGCCGCCAGGAAGGATGTTTTCGCCGCTGGGGCGGATTGCTGGCTTCCCCATCCTGTGGACCCCGAGGAAGCCGCGCTTCTCCTTTGGGCCCTCTGCCGCCGCTGGGGAAGCGGCGTTCAAAGCCGCCTGCAGCTGGGGGAGGCGCTTTTGGAGGAGCGCACCCGGGAACTTTCCAGGCCGGGACAGGCGATCCCCCTCTCTCCCCGGGAGTACGGCTTGCTGGCCCTTTTTATGGCAAATCCCCGGCGGGTTTTTTCCCGCCAGGAACTGCTGGACCGCCTGTGGGAACCCTCCAGCGAATCCGGCCCCCGGGCTGTGGATGTTGCCATCCGCCGCCTCCGGGCCCGCTGCGGTTCCGGCTGGGGCTTTCGCATAGAAGCCGTGCGGGGAATGGGGTACCGGTTGGAATTGGAAGAAAAATAAGTGGATAAAAAAGACGTAAAATTTGCAGTTGAATTTTACAGCAAAATCGAATATACTAGAAGAAAAAGGAGGGCTTTCTATGCCGAACATCAAACCGATTTCTGATCTTCGCAACTATACCGAGGTACTCCGAGATGTTGCCATAGGGGAGCCGGTATACCTCACCAAAAATGGCCGGGGCCGGTACGTCATCTTGGATATTCACGACTTTGAAAAAGAAAAAGCCGCCCGGCGGCTGATGGCGGAACTGGACAGAGCCCGGAAGTCCGGGGGAGAAAAAACCTTGGAAGAGGTGGAAAGAGAATTAGGAATAGACGGAGACGAAGATGGCGATGAGTAAGGTTGTTCTGACATCAAAAGCTCAAGCTGATCTGCCCAATATCAAAAGCTACATCATCAGGGAATTAGGAAATCCAAAGGCAGCGGTTTCCGTTGTGCGGAGGATCACAAAAACAACACGGATCCTTAAAACTTATCCCCTTGCGGGAAAACCTCTATACACCATCATAGACATAGGAGAGGACTACCGCTATTTGATAAGTGGAAACTATCTGATCTTCTATCACCTGGAGGGTCTGGAAGCTCATGTGGATCATATCCTGAATGGCAGACAGGATTATCTCCAGAAGCTTTTTTCTGGCGAATTTGGGGAAGAAAGCAGCGAAGAAGAATAACGCACCCCCGCCCCCACCTGACCGCCAAGGCCAGATGGGGGCGGTTTCCTTTTGCCCGGGAGGGGACCCCCGCCCTCCTGCGACAAAATCCCCGGAGGGCTTGGATTATGATAAAAAGGCCCCCTCCAGCCTATGCCCGGAGGGAAAGAAATATACCAAACGGGGTATTTTGTCAAAATAATACATATTGGAAAGCCCCGATCCGGGGCAAAAGGAGGTCTTGCCATGAGCCGTTCGACGGAAATTACAGGGCTGAGGGGGAGGGAACGCCTTGCAGCAGCCCTTCGGGAGCAAAACTACCTTGCTCTCTGTATTTGCTGGGGCGGGGTGGGGATGGTCCTTGCTATGGGAAAGATCCTGGGGGGAAACGCCCCCTTCGGGGTAGCCCTGACGGCAGTAATGCCCTTTCCGCTGGTGCTTCCCAGCGCCATCGGGGGCATCCTGGGCTACCTGGTGGGGGGAGGAATGCAGGTGAGCTTTCCCCTGGTGGGGGCCATCCTCATCACTGCCTTGGTCCGGTGGACCCTGGGGACCCGATGGGACAAGCATCCCGTTTGGCTGGGCCCGATTCTGGCGGGAGGAACGGTGTTTCTCACCGGGGTGTTTCCCCTTCTGTACCGCAGCCCCTTGATCTACGATGTGGTGATGTGGGCAACCCAGGTGGTGATGGGGGCGGCTTCCGCCTCCTTCCTGGAGCGGGCTGTCCGGGTGGTCCGAGGGCGAAAGGCCCCGGCGGACCGCCTGGACTCCACCGCCCTCTGTGTCATGGGGGCCCTGCTTCTGATGGGGCTGGATTCTGCCGCCGCAGGCGGGGTGACCCTGGGGCGGACAGTGGCGGTGACCGCGGTCCTCTGCGCCGCCCGAATGGGCAGCGAGGGCCTCTCTGCTGTGGTGGGGCTGGTCTGCGGCCTGGCGGTGGGCTTTGCCACCGGGGATTTCCCCCCGGCCATCACCGTTTACGGTTTGGGAGGGATGCTGGCGGGGATCTTCTCCGCCTTTGGGCGGACAGGAAGCACCCTGGCGTTCCTTTTTACTTACGGGGTCATCAGCGCTATGACGGCGGGGAGCGCCGCCGGATTTGTGGAGGTAGGGCTGGGTTCCCTCCTCTTCCTGATGATTCCGCTCCCCTGGTTCCGTCTGGGCACAGTGGTCCTGCGCCCTGCCGCCGCAGATGAGGAGGCGGTAAAGCTGGTGGTGGAGGAGCGGCTTCAGGCGGCGGCCTCCGCCCTGCGGGACGTGTCCCAGACGACCCGGGATGTGGCCCGGCGGCTGGGGGACATCTCCGGCGGGGAACTGGCCGCCATCTACGACCAGGTGGGGGAACGCCTCTGCCGGGGCTGTCCTTACCACCTGGCCTGCTGGGAGGAGCAGTACGGGGATACCGTTGCCGCCCTGGCCCGGGGAATGGGCCGCCTGCGCCAGGGGAAGCCGGTCACCGGGGAGGATCTGATAGACGGCCTGAGCCGGTGCCAGCAGCGGGAGGAGATCGCCCGGTATCTCACAGGGGAATACCGGTCCTGGGTGAACCGGGAGGAGGAGCGGATTCATTCCAGCCGGATGCGTTCGGTGGTCACCGACCAGTTCGACGGCCTGGCCCTGACCCTGGAAGGGGTGGGGGAGGCCGTCGGGGAGATCGGGACGGGGGATCGGGTGCTGGCCGCCAAGGTGAAGGAACTCTTTCTGGACGCCCGGATGGAACCCCAGGGGGCAGTATGTTGGAAAAACCGCCAGGGCCGCGCCATCATCAAGGTGACGGTGCCCCGGTATAAGATGACCCGTGCCGTCCCGGCGGAATTGATGGGGGAGCTAAGCGCCATTACCGACCTGCGGTTCGGGTGTCCGGTCCTCAGCGATGGGGGGCGGTGGGCCCAGTACACCTTTTATGAACACGCCCCCTACGCCGCTGAATACGGAGCCTGTCAGATCATCTCCGCCGGAAACAAGCTGTGCGGGGACAGCTACCGCTTTTTGACCCTTCAAGGAGGCGCGGCCCATCTGATCCTCTCCGACGGGATGGGGAGCGGCGGCGGCGCGGCAGTGGATTCCACCATGGCGGCGGCCCTTATCACCCGGCTGCTGGAGGCGGGGGTGAGCTATGAAAGCGCGCTCCACCTGGTCAATTCCGCCTTGGCGGTGAAAAGCGGGGAGGAAAGCCTGGCCACAGTGGATGGGGCAAGGATCGACCTTTATACCGGGCAGATGGAACTGTACAAAGCGGGGGCGGCGCCTACTGTGGTGGTGCGGGGCGGACGAAGCCTGACCATCGATTCCAATTCGCTTCCGGCGGGAATCCTGACCCAGGTCAGCTTTGAGCGCAGCGACATTTCCCTGGGGCTGGGGGACCTGGTGATCCTGCTTTCCGACGGGGCCACCACCCAAGGAAGCGGGTGGATCGCGCGGATGGCGGAAGAGGAAAAGCCAGGGGATCTCAACGAGTTTTGCAAGAAGATCGCCACAACGGCGCGGCTGCGGCGGAGCGACGGCCGGGAGGACGACATTACGGTGCTGTGCTGCCGGCTGGTGAACGCAGGCTAGGTTTCGGGGAGGTTTGAGTCTGCCGGAAAGGGGGAAAATAGCAGGGAAAATACGATAACCCTTCTTGGAGTTGGTTTTTTTGCAAAAATCTTCCTTTGTACCCTTTGGGGCCCTTGTTTTCTTTCCCCAAATCGGTTACAATAAAAGAACCGGGCAGGGAAACTTTCCTATCCCCGGGAATTTGCAGAAATGGGGGGCAGACAATGGCTTCACATGAACCGACTATTTCCTTCTCCATCGCCGAGGATCGGGAAAAGGAAGTTAAGAAAATCCTCACTACGGTGTATGAAGCCCTGCGTCAGAAGGGTTATAACCCTATCAACCAGATCGTAGGGTATATCCTCTCGGAGGACCCCACCTATATCACCACCTATAACAATGCCCGCAGCCTCATTCGCCACATCGACCGGGACGAGCTGCTGCAAATGCTCCTGAAGTCTTATCTGCACGTCCAGTAGCTCAAAAGCGCCGTCCGATTACAGGGGCGGCGCTGATTTCTTATTGTGGAGGGATCACCATGGGATTCTTTAAGCGATTCAAAAAGGACCGCTCGGTCCAGCCCGGCCTTCCGCCCCCGCCGCCGGTGGAGGCAGATACCGCCGCCAAGCTTCTGTACACCCGCCGGGAGATCGCCCCGGAGGAACTGAAAGAAGCCGTTACCGGCCGCTTCGGACCGGAATCCCTCCAGAACCTGGACGCCAGCCACCCCGCCGTCACCTCCTTCCTAGTGCGGATTCAGGGGCTGGAGTTCTGGTGCGCCCATATGGCCCTGCCTCTGCCCCCGGAGGAAGGGGACCTTGCCGAGATGCTGAAATACAGCCGCTTTGTCACCTCGGAGGAGGGAAAGGCCCTGGAGAACCAGGCCTCCTTCCTTCTGGTGGTCCAAAAGGGAGGCGGGACCGATCTGGCCGGAAAGCGCCGGGCCTGTATCCTTCACAGCCGCCTTTGCGGGGCGCTGATGGAGCTTCCGGGGGCGGCGGGGTATCTTCTCAATGAGGCCAGCCTGCTGCTGGGGCCCCGGTATTTCCTTCACCACGCCGGGATCCTGGAGCGGGAATGGCAGGATCCCCAATACTTCCCCGCCCCCCTGTGGGTGCATCTCTACCAGGGGAGGGAAGAAGAAGCCCCAATCATCGGGACCCTGGGCCTGGGGCAGTTCGGCTTTCTGGAACTTTTCTTCTACAAACCCAGGGAGGACTGGCCGGAGGTCTTTGAGAAGCTGTACCTCATGTCCATCTTCCAGATCACCGGGAAGGAACTGTACCAGGACAAGGAGACCATCGCCTTTGACCCGGAAAATCCGGACAGGGACGCCGTCTTTAAGCAAAGCGGCCAGCGGCTCGCCATTATCGGAGGTTGACGATGGAGAAAAAACGGTGCGGCTGGTGCGACCTTGGAAACCCCCTCTACGTCCGGTACCACGACGAGGAGTGGGGCGTGCCCTGCCACGACGACCAGCGGCTTTTTGAGCTGCTGCTGCTGGAGACCTTCCAGGCGGGGCTGTCCTGGGCCACCATCCTGAATAAGCGGGAGAATTTCCGCAGGGCCCTGGACGGCTTCGACCCGGTGAAGCTGGCGGATTACGGGGAGGAAAAGCTGACGGCCCTCATGGCCGACCCCGGCATCGTCCGCAACCGGAAAAAGCTGGAGGCCGCAAGAACCAACGCCAAGGTGTTTTTGATGATCCAAGAGGAGCAGGGCTCCTTTGACCGGTACCTTTGGGGGTTTACCGGCGGGGTCCCGGTGGTGGACGACAGCATCCCGCCCCTGCCGCTCTCCAAAGAGGTCTCCAGGGACCTGAAACGCCGGGGGATGAGGTTTGTGGGGGAGACCACCGTTCACGCCTTTTTACAGGCGGCGGGGGTTATCAACGCCCACGAGGCGGGATGTTTCCGAAGGGGGGAGAGGAAATGAAGAGGTGTGTGCCCGCTGCGTCCGGCCGGGTCTGCGCGGTCCTGGTCATTGCCGCCTGCGGGGCCGGATCGGCTTTCTTCCTCCGGATGCTGTTTTCGGAGGAGGGGTTCCAGCCGCCCCTCCTTTTTATGGGGATTGCTCTGGCCGGTGTTGCTGCCCACCTTCTTTGGAGTATGGTATCTAAGGGGAACTGGGGATTTTTCTACAACGAGGAGAGGATTGTTTTTGTTCTTTCCCGGAAGGACCGGCGGGAGTATTGCTGGAAGGAGCTGCCGGAAGCCGGGGTCACATTTCTGTATCCCACTGCCTTTTGCCCCAACGGGACCTTCTTTTTTTCGGGCAAGAGGAAGGGCTGGCAGATGGTAGTCACCCCCCAAATGACCGGGTACAAGGAGTTCCTCGCCATGATTCAGAGGAAGGGGGTTCCCGCCCCCGGGGCCATCCCCCTTGGGACCAGGGAGCCCAACGTCGAGGAGGTCTTTCGTACCGTCTTTGGTGGGGAATTTGGCGGGAAGGACAAGGGACAGAAGTAAGAAGCCGTACCAATAGCCGCTGTACGCAACCTGTCATTTGCGTACTTCAGCCAAATCTCTCTTTACATAGGCTGTTAAAATGTGATATGATAAGAATGAAGAGGGGCAAGATGGAAAAAGGAGGTTGCCAATATGCCAACAGATAGAGAATTGAACGAGATCAAGAAGGCCATGGCCTACGACCTCATTGATATTATTGAATCCGCCCAAGACAAAGAGAATTATTCCCCGGAGGAGATCAAAGCGCTGATAAAGGCGTATATTACCGGTGTCACGAAATAATGCCGGCTTGGACAGGTGCCTTTCTTTACAAATTATTCGTTTACATCCCCTCAGAAGTGTGATATACTAATTTAGTTGACAATCATCACCTAAAATAAAGGAGGCCCGTCCTATGGCAGAAAGCAAGATGCCCCTGTACAAGGGGAAGCCCCTGGTGCGAAGCGGCAACACCGTTTATTACGGGCACCCGGCGGAAAAGTACGTGGCGATGCTTCAGATCTTGGGCACCAGCGGCGAGGTGGCCGGCGTGCCCATCTCCGACCGGGTGTTGGTGCAGATCCTTTCCACCGACGAAAGCCTGCCCCCCATGAAGCGGATCATCAAAAAGGCGGAAAAGAAGGGCATCTACCAGGCGCTGAACATCGCCAGCATTTGGCTGGATAGAAGCCTCAAGGAAGCGTAAGCTTCGCCCCTCCACAAGAAAAAGCACCCGGCTTGCGCCAGGTGCTTTTTGTTATCCCTTCCAAACAGGGGGAGGGGGGACCGGCTGGCCGGAAGCACAGTCGATATACTTGGCGCCGGTTTCCGGATTCTGGAAAACACCCCTGGCCCTTCCGTCCAGGTTTACCAGATATTCCGCCAGGAAGTAGGTCTGGTAGGTGGTGTAGGTGGCAAATTGCTTCTTGTCCATCCAGCTTCGGAGGCCGGAGATCCACTTGGGGTCCAGGTGGGAGAAGGCGGCCTCGTTGATGGGGAAGCGGAGGACGAACTCCGTTTCCCCGGACCGGATAACAGCGCGGAGGAAGCCCTCCGGGTCCTCCAGACCCCAGGAGACAGGGCGGAGGAGGGCCTTGTTTTGCTCCAGGCCCTCCGGATCCAACAGAATGCCCGCGGTGTTCCACAGCTTTTGCAGGGCGTCTCTGCGGTCGCTTTCGTCCTCGAACTGCTGGGCCTGAAGGTCCTGGTCGTACTGGGGATCGATGAAGTGGTTTTCCATCTCCGGCAGGGTGCGGCCCTCCTGGATCTCCCGGCGGAGGGTAAGAAATTCGTGATCCCCCGGGACCAGGGCAAGCCCCTGATCCGCCGCCGCCAGGGCTCCGGCCCGATCCCCGAAGTGGGCCCGAAGCTTCCCAAGCTGGAGCCAGTTCCAGGGGTAGCCGGGCTCCTCCTGGATCCCCTGCTGGTGGTACTCCAGGGCTCTTTGGGGTTCCCCGCAGTAAAGGAGAGACACGGCATAGCGGTAGTACCAGCTTCCGCAGCCCCGGGCGTTTTTCTCCGAGGCGGGCATCCATTGGGCGGTTTTCCAGTAGAGGGGATACCCGCCCAGATTGTTCCAGGCATAGGAGTACCAAAGGGCGATGTCCAGGTCCTCCCTGACCTCATCCCGGGTGAAACGGCCCTCCTGGACGCCCTTGGCGATGAGATCGTCCAGGCAGCGGACCATGGCCCCAAAATAACCGCAGCTTTGGCCGGTGAACTCCTCCAGCCGCTGGATTTCATCCTGTGTTAAGATCATAGCGTCCTCCTTAAATGCTGGTGGTGAGCAGATACTCCACGGTGGCCATCTTCACCGCCAGGCAGAAGAGCCGGGCGGCCTGCTCCAGTTCCTCCAGGGTGGGGTAGGAGGGGGCCAGGCGGATGTTGCTGTTTTTGGGGTCGATGCCGTAGGGGAAGGCGGCTCCGGCGGCGGTAAGGGTTACCCCGGCCTCCTTGCAGAGGGCGACGGTCCGTTTGGCGCAGCCGGGCAGAGTCTGGAAGGAGATAAAGTATCCCCCCCGGGGCTTGGTCCACTGGGCGATGTCCAGCGATCCCAGTTCCTCCTCCAGGATCTCCTCCACCAACTCAAACTTGGGCCGGAGGATGGCGGCGTGCTTCTTCATGTGGGCCTTCATATTCTGGTAATTGCCGAAGAAGCGAACGTGCATCAGCTGGCTGATTTTGTCGTAGCTGATGGTCTGGTTGGTCAGCTGGCGCATCATAAAGGCGATGTTTCGCTTCGAGGCCGCCACCGCCGCCAGACCTGCTCCGGCAAAGGAGATCTTGGAGGTGGAGCCAAAGATAAAGGCCATGTCCTCCTTCCCCTGGTCCTTGAGGAGGGCGAAGAGATCCAGCAGGGTGTCCCCCTCGTCGTAAAGGTCGTGGATGGTGTAGGCGTTGTCCCAGAAGATCCGGAAGTCCGGGGCAGCGGGGGAGAGGCGGGCGAAGCGGCGCACCACCCGGTTGGAGTAGGTGACGCCGGTGGGGTTGGAGTATTTGGGGACGCACCAAATGCCCTTTACCGAAGGGTCCTTGATCTGCTCCTCCACCTGGTCCATGTCGGGGCCCTCGGCAGTCATGTCCACATTTATCATCTTAAAGCCGAAGTGCTGGGTAATGGCGAAGTGGCGGTCATACCCCGGCACCGGGCAGAGGAACTTGATCTCCGGCTCCTTGCACCAGGGCTTATCCGAGCCGTACACCCCGTAGAGGAGGGCCCGGGTCATGCAGTCGTACATCATATTCAGGCTGGAGTTGCCCCCCACGATGATCTCCTCCTGGTCCACCTGGAGCATATCCGCCAGGAGCTTCCGGACCTCGGGGATGCCCTCCAAAAGGCCGTAGTTGCGGCAGTCCACGCCACTTTCCGATACCGCCCCCAGGCTGCTGCTGATGGTATCCAGCATCCCCTGGCAGAGGTCCAGCTGATCGGTGTTTGGCTTTCCCCGGGACATATCCAGGCGGAGTCCCTTCTCCTGCCATCCTTTGTACTCGGTCTGCAGTTCCCGCAGCATGGCCTCCAGCTGGGGGATCTTTTTCTCCCGTAACGCACCCATATGACGCCGCCTCCCATTACAACATTACCAGCTTATTGTAGAGGATTTCCCCGCTGTTTGCAAGTCAATTTTTGCGTTCCTGCAAAATTTTCGCTTTTTGTTGGAACAGCAGGGATTTCCGGCGGGATTTTGTTTTTTCTGACAAGGAGAAATTGCAGCGGCGGGGCCCTGCCCTTAGCGGATCAGCCCCACCGCAAAGATGGCAAGGAAACAGGCCCAGGAGAGCCGCAGCCCGCGTGTGGAGATAAGCCACCCGCACCCGGCGATGCCCAGCAGGCAGAGAACGGTCATCAGGGCCCGGTGGACCCGGGCCCCCCGGTCCCATCCCAGGAGAAGGACCAGGAGATCTTCCAGGGCCTGGGCCCCGTCCAGGCCGGGGACAGGGAGAAGGTTCACCAGCCCCAGGGCGGCGTTTACCGCAGAGAGGCGCAAGGAAGCCATCCCCCCGCCGGTTCGGGCCAGGAGAAAGGCGGCCAGAAGGTTGGCAGTTCCCCCCGCCAGGTTGAGAAGGAGGCTCTGTTCCGGGGCGGGCCGGCAGCCGGGTCTTAGCTCCAGGATAAGTCCCGTAGCTCCAAGGCGGATTTTTCCCAAGGGAAGCCGGGCCAAAAGCATATAGAGGAGGTGTCCCCCTTCGTGGATGGCCACCGAGAGGAGCATCAGGCCGGAGAGGCCGGACCGGTCGGCGGTGAGGAGAAGGGTGGCCCCGCAGAAGAACCAGAAGCTAAGGGTCACTTCCACCCCCCGGCAGGAGAAGGTCACAGGTCAAAGAGGCAGAGGGGCTGGATAAGGTCCCCGTCCACCCTGGCCTCAAAGTGGAGGTGGGGTCCGGTGACCATGCCGGTGCTGCCCACCTCGGCAATGCGTGCCCCGGCTTGAAGCCGCTGGCCTTCCCGAGCCAGGATCAGGCTGCAATGGCAGTAGGTAGTGGTGAGCCCTCCGCCGTGGTCCATAGTAAGAAAATTGCCGTAGATCTCCGATTGTCCCACCTGGGCCACCCGGCCCGGATAGGCGGCGTAGATGTCAGCGCCCTCCGGGGCGGCGATGTCCAGGCCGGTGTGAAAGTCCCAGTCCTCCAACACCGGATGCTCCCGAGGACCAAAAGGGGAGGTCACCGTCCCGTAAACCGGGTACCGGGCCGGGGCGGAGACCAGTACCTCCCCTTGGTACAGGTTCTCCGGGACGTAGGGGCTCCGCCCCCCCATCCCCTGGGTTTCCTGGGGAGGATCCTTGGGCTCCTGGACGATCTGCCCCATTACGGTTTTTTCCAACTCCCGGAGGAGATCCGGAAAGGCGATGGGCTCCCCGAAAGCTCCCACCTCCACCGCGTCCGCCCCTGCCCGGCCCATCACCGAACGGTAATAGCTGCCCAAGCGGTGGTACCGTTCCCCGTCCACAAATTGGAGGGTAAAGGCCCCGGCCAGGACAAGGAGGGAAAGGAAGATCTGGAGGGCGGTAAAGGCGGTGACGTTCTCCAGGAAGGTGAGGGGACGCTCCTCCTCCCGCCGCCGGTTCCTTGCCGGGGAACGGCTCCCCCGGTGTACTGTCATGGATCTGTAATACAAAACCCCCACCCCTTTCCCTATATCCTATGAAAAAGTGGGACAAGAAATGCCGCCCCGGGGTGCGTGGGGAGGAAAGCCGACGAAGGATCCAGGTGGGGGCCTGATTTTAGACAGCAACAAGGAGAGGATGACGGATCACCCTCTCCTTGTTACAGCTTATTCCTCGTATTTTTCAAACTGCAAGCCGTGGTCGCCAGGGAACGGCTTGTTGTGGATAACATTTGGCGCAGTCAATTCCGTTGGGATCCCATCGGGAAAGGCGGCGCAGCGAACCTTTCCCCCAATCATCCCGCGAAAATGGGAACACTGAAAACAGGCCGGCACATAGTTCCCGCTAAACCACCAGCGCGGGTGGCTGTGGGGCTGCTGAAAACGGTGGTCCATCACGAGCTGGAGGAGGAGCCTTGGTCGCTGGAGGACCCTTGGCTGCTGTCAGACGTATTGCTGGATGCGCTGTCACTGCTGCTTTCCGGAGCGGAGGTCTCACTGCTGGAGGGATCGGGGTCGCTGGAGGAGGGAGGATCCGGCTGGCTGGGATCTGGGGCGGGATCTGGGGTAGGATCTGGGGCAGGGTCAGGCTGGGAGGGGGGCTCGGGCACGGTGACCGTGCAGGCGGCGCTCTTTCCCCCAGCTGAGGCGGTGATGGTGGCGGTACCGGTCTTGTGAGCCGTCAGGTTGCCGTTTTCGTCCACCGAGACCACACTGGAGTCGCTGCTGGTCCATGTAACCGCCTTGTCAGTGGCGTTGTCCGGGGAGACGGCGGCGGTGAGGCGGCCGCTTTCCCCTATTTTCAGCTCCAGGCTGCCGCTGCTGATGGCAAGGTTTTCTACCGGGATCACCGCCGGAGGCGTGGCCTTAACGGTGACGGTGCAGCTGGCCTTGAAATCGCCGTCGTTGGTGGAGACGGTGACGGTGGCGGTCCCCGCCCCCTTGGCGGTGACAGTGCCGTCGGCGCCCACCGTGGCCACCCCGTTGCTGGAGCTGCTCCAGGTGATCCCCTTGTTGCTGGCGTTGTCCGGCTTTACCGTTGCAGTGAGCTTTGCGGTATCCCCTTCGGTGAGTTCCAAAGAGGTCTTGTCCAGGCTGATCCCGGTGACCTTCACCACAGCGGCGGTGACGGTAACGGTGCAGCTGGCGGTTTTGCCTCCATCTGCCGTGGTGACAGTGATGGTGGCAGTGCCCGGGGCCACAGCGGTGACCTTGCCGTTTTCATCCACGGTGGCGATCTTCCCGTCGCTGGTGGTCCACTTCACCGCCTTGTTGGCGGCATTGCTTGGGGCAACGGTGGCGGTGAGGGTCTCGCTTCCCCCTGCGGTGAGGGCCAAAGTATTCTTGTTCAGCGTCACCCCGGTCACCGGGATGCCGGAGACGGTGACTTTACAGCTGGCGGTTTTGCCCCCGTCCTCAGTGGTGGCGGTGATGGTGGCGGTTCCGGCGGCCACGGCGGTGACCTTGCCGTTTTCATCCACGGTGGCGATCTTCTGGTCGCTGGTGGTCCATTTCACCGCCTTGTTGGTGGCGTTTTCCGGAGCCACGGTGGCGGTAAGGGTTTCGGTGCCGCCTACGGTGAGGGACAACTCCGTCTTGTTCAGGGTGACGCCGGTCACCGGTACCTGGGAGACGGCCCCTACCGACTCGGTTCCGGTGGGGAAGCTGCCGGCGTTGATGGAGTCGAAGTAACCGGAGATGGCCCGGGCCAGATTCTGGGCGATCTCCTGCTGGGTGGTGGAATCCAGGAGCAGCTTGTATTCGCTGTTGTTGCTCATAAAGCCGCATTCTGCCAGGGTGGAGGTGTATTGGCTGGTGCGGGTGACATAGTACAGCCCATACTTGCTGCCCCGGTTGGAGTTGCCGATGGCGGAGTAAAGGGCGCTGTTTACCCGGTCGGTAAAGGGCTTGGAGAAGGAGTAGAAGTAATACGCCTCGTTGCCCTTGGCGGTGGTGCTGGCGGCGGAATTACAGTGGATGCTGAGGAACAGCTGGGCGTTGTGCTTTTCCGCCAGGGAGACCCGGGTGGACAGCTCCACCTTGCTGGAGCCGGTGGTATCGATGAGGTAGACGTTGGAGCCGTAGCTGTTCTTAAGGACGTTGTACAGGCGCTTGGCGATCTGCTGGTTGACCACCTTTTCCGGGTAGGCGGCCAGGTTCCCCGCTGCGCCGTTGTCCGGGCCGCTGTGGCCGGGATCGATGACGATGCGGGCACTGCCCATCTCCGGGACGTTGTGGAACCGCAGGGTCAGAGTGCTGCCATTGTAGCTGGCCTTGTACCCCAGCATTCCGTCGCTCTCCCGGAACTTAAGGGTCAGTTTTGTTCCGTTCCAGGTGGCGGAGGAGAAGAGGGGGTTCTTGGAGAGCTTGGGCAGGTCCCCGCACACCGTTTTGGTGTAGGCGAAATCAAAGGTCATGCCGCTGGAGGAGTAGGAAGCGTCGTAGCTCACCGGCTGGGTCATGGTTAGGATGACGTCGGTATAGCTGGCGGTGCTGGTGACGCTCATCCCCTTGACCACGTTGTCCTCCGCCTTTTTGCTGGTGGAAGAGATGTCCTTGGAGTAGACGCGAAGGCCGGATTCCAGGAGGTAATACCGGTAAGTGCTGTTCCCCTCCCGGTAAACGATCTCGTCCCCCAGGGTATAGTCCAGGGCCCCGGCAGGGAGGGGGAAATGGTAGGGGCTGGAGATGTCGTTCATGGTGTTGCTGGGGAAGGTCTCCGCCTGGCCGGCGGTGACCACCACCGCCTTGCCCGAGCCGATCACAGCCTTTTTGTTCACCGTGACGGTGGCCCCGGTGGCGCTGTCGGTAAAGCCCTGGTAAGAACCGTTAAAGGTGATGGTGCCCAGCTTTTGGACGGCGGAGGTGGCGGCAGGGGCGGTAAAGTCCCCAGAGAACTGGACATAAGTAGAGGTCTTGTCGGTGTTATCCCCCTCCGCCTTGGTCTCGGCCAGGGTGATGGTGCTGCTTCCCAGGGTGGCGGTGACGGTGGAACCGGCGTAGGCGTTTACCGAGACGGTGATCTTCATCCCCCCGTCGACGTTAATGCTGCCGGTGGGGGCTACGCTGTCCTTATCCAAAACCTTTACCTGGCGGGTGATGTTGTAAGTAACGGTTTTGCCCTTGTGGGAGAAGTTAAAGGTGTTAAGCCCCGCCTTCAGCTCCTGGGAAACCGAGAAGTAGCCGTTTTGGTCGGTGGCGATCTCCTTGTCATTCAGGGTCACCTTGTTAGTGGGGTCGCTGGCCCCCTGGAAGATGACGCTGGCCTCGTTGGTGGTGTAGGTGGTTTGCTCGGGCTTGGTGAGCTTTAACTCGGTGAGGATGAACTGGGCGCTATTCTGATCGTTCAGGTACTTTAGGATGTTGTCGGTGGCCCCGCCGGGGTTGGCCAGAAGGGCCGCCAGGGAGTTAAAAGCGCTGCCGCTGTAGCCATCCACCTTATGGGCGTTGTCCAGCTGGCGGACCATTTCGGTGTTGGCGCTCCAGCCGGTATGGCTGCTGCCCATCCGGTCGGCAGCGTGGACAACATACATGGGAGCCCCAGCCGACTGGGCAAGCTTGCCCCACCAGGCGGTGACCACATCAAAGGGGGTCACGCCGTCCCCAGTTGCGCCGTAGGCCTTTACCCCTACAAAGTCAAATTTCTTTGCCTCCACTATAGCTTTGACATCGGTGTTGCCGCTGCCCAGGACGGTCCAGGTGGCGGAGGTGTTGGAGCCCGCCTCGTTTTGGGACTTGTTCGCCCAAACGGCGTCGGTCAAAAGGCCCAGCTGCATCCCCGGGGCTTTGTCCCGAATGGTGGTGAGAACGGTATCCAGGGCGGTTTGAGAGACCTGGCGCATATAGTTTTGGTAGCCGATGCCGCCCCCCTGGGCCAGATAGGAGGCATAGGAGGCGGTGGTCTCCTCGTTGTAGTATTCGTCCAGGAATAGGCCGTCGGGGTGGTATTTCTGCACAAAGTCCCCAGCTTCCTCCCGGAGAAAGTCCATGGTGGCGGCGTCCATGCCGGTGGCCCGGCCCATGTTCTCCCCATCGCCTACATACATAACATTGTAGATGCAATAGACGTACATCCCCTGGGCCCTGGCCTGGGAGATGGCGTAGTCCAGAGGATCAAAGAAGGTGGTAAGGGCGGGAAGATTTTTGCTGTTGTAGATGACCCCATTCTGCCCTGCCGTCTGGAGGATGACGGTGTTCAGGTTCATCCCGGCGGCCTTGCTGATGGCGGTGTCCAGCTCCGCCTTGACCTTTTCCTCGGAGCTGTCCCCGGTGAGAAAATCCTGCCCGGGGATGAGCCAGACCCCCCGCATTTCGCTGGGTTTGTTGTAGGTATAGATCACCGGCGGCTCCTCCTGGGAGGGCTTGTCCCCCGGGTCGTTTTCTTCCGCCGGAGGGGGGATCTCGCTGCCGCTGGAACCGTCGTCAGGGTCCGGGGCGCTTTGGCTCTGGGAGGAGGAATCGGCGGCCAGAAGGGAGGAATACTCGATGTCCCCCAAAAAGACAGCCAGCACCCCGGTGACGGCGATAATCCCCGCAAAGAGGCTCCCCATCAGCGCCACCAGTTTTCCGTTGTTGTTGAACAGTTCCCGCACGTCAGTTCCTCCTATTGTTAAACGTCCTTGTAGTTATAACTCTTCTCCGGTGGCGATGGACAGCCGCCGGGTCACCCATCCCCCGGGGGGATCCATCTCGCAGGAGAGGGTCACGGCATCCTCGGAAAAGCCCCGGATGATGACCCCGTCCACGGCGATAAAAGCCGACCGCCAAAGGATATTGCAGTCCCGATCCAGGCGGTAGAGTCTGGAATCGGTGGCGACGTAGAGGTCGCCGCCCTGTTGGGCGAAATAGCCGAAGTAGAGGTCGGCTTTTAGCTCCCGGGTCTCCCCGGTGTCCCTATGGGTGAAGGCGACCCGGTCCTCCTTCCCCACACAGTGCCAGGGGCCGAAGTCCATAGCCGCGTCGAAGGGCCCCGCCATCACAGGATCTCCTTGAGGTTGGCGATCTCCTTCTTCACTGCCCCGGAAACGCCGGAGGCGGGGTTGAAGAGGGAGTCGTACCGGTAAAGGGCAAAGCCTCCGTACCGGGAGAGGGTCCGGGCGTAATCCACCTGGCGGGCCATCATGTCGGTACTGCCGGCCCACTCGGCCCCGCCCTGCTGGGCGTCCCCGATTTTATAGGAGGCAAGACCTATGTACAGCTTCACTCCGCTTTGGGAGATCATGTCGTTAAATTCCTTGGCGGTGGATTTGTAGGGCTTTACCGAATTGTTGAAGCCAAAGTAGACCTGGGGGCAGATGTAATCGACGTACCCCGGGGTGGTAAGCCATTTTTCCACGTCGCAGTAAAGGGAGTTGTAGTTGTTCTGGTTGTTCCCTGCCGGGCTGATGCCAAAGACCTTGCCGGAACCCACTGTCTGGTAGACCGCCTTTACCAGGATGTCCACCTGCTCCCGCCGCCAGGCCGCCAGGTTCTTTTGGGTGTCCGCTTCGGCGTAGGTCTCGGCGTCAAAGGAGGCGGCAGCGTTGGGGGGATAGAAGTAGTCGTCAAAGTGGATTCCATCCACGTCATAGTTCTGGACGATCTCCCGCACCCCGTCCAAAATCAGTTCCCGGGCGGCAGGACTGCCGGGGTTGTAGTAGATGCCCCCGTCGTACCGCAGGGCGTCCCCGGTGTCCAGCATCTCCCGGGCGGGGTTGTCGTCGGAAAGGGCCTTGTTGGAGGTCCGGACCCGGTAGGGATTGAGCCAGGCTTCAATGCGGAGTCCCCGGCTGTGAGCGGCCTGGACCATGATCTCCAAGGCGTCATAGGGCTGGCTGCCGATCTCCCCTTCGGTTCCGGTAAAGAGGTAGCTGGAAGGGAAGTAATCGGAGTAGTACAGGGCATCCCCAAAGGGCCGCACCTGGGCGTAAACGGTGTTCAGCCCCAGCCCCTTGATGTTGTCCATAACGGCGCTGATGCTGGCGGTAAAGGCGCTTTCGCTTTTGCCGCTGAGAAGGGGCCCCAGATCCAGATAGGAAAGCCAGATGGCCCGGACCTCGTCCTCCGGATCCACGGCGGGGGGATCGTCCTCCTCCTGGGAAGCGGGGCTGGAGGAACTGGCAGGGCGCTGGGAGCTGCTGGAGGAGGGGGGAGGGGTGGATTCGGAACTGGGGGGAGGGGTTTGGCTGCTGCCGGAAGAACTCCCCTGGCTTTTGCTGCTGCTGTTGGGATAGCTGATGCTGCTGCTGGAGTAGGAGGGCAGGCTGGAACTGGGGATGGGGGCATAGGAAGGCCCCTCCCCGTCAGAAACGGCGGGGGGATTTTCCCCCTGGCTGGGTCCCGGCTCCGGGTCCTCCCGGCTGCTGGAAAAGACGATGGCCCCACCGCCGCTTACCAGGGATTCCGATTCCGGGACCGGGGCAGGCTCCTTCCCAGCGGCGCAGGCAGCCAGGGATAAAATAAGGGAAAGGGCTGCCAGCAGACAAACAGTTTTTTTCATCAATGCTCTCCCTTCCAACATAAATCCGGACATACTTTTCGACAATATACCAAACTACATTGTAACGGTTTCTTCCGCTCTGGTCAATAGATATGTGCCATTCTTTCATAAATTTCCTGCATCCGTTTCCCCAAAGTACGGCTTTTTCCCAGAAGAAACAGGGGCGCCCTTTGACGCGATAGGCATTATGCAGATTATCACGGCGCTCCGGTTTCGAGCCGGCAGGTCCGAAAGCCCCGCATCAAACCAATAGAATTTGTATAAAAGAAACGGAGTTTTACTTTTTGTATTTCCTTGCTCCCTTTTGTTATAAAATCAGTCTGGCGCGGTCCCCCATCCTGTGCTATACTAGATCCAGCCAATGCTAAAGGAGGGGTCTGTTGTGTTTTTTATTATGGGCAGCGACGGCAAGGTGCAGCAGCTGGGGAATGTTTCGGCGGTCTGCTCCCGGTGCGGACGGCAGGGGATGTTCAGCCTCTGCAAAAGCTATGAGTACATCCACCTGTTTTTTATCCCGGTCTTTCGCTATCATGTGCAGTATATCGCCACCTGTCCCGGCTGCGCCAGTGTCTACGCAGTGGACCCGGAGGCGGGCAAAGAGGTGGAGAAGGGCCGCCTGGCAGAGCTGCCCGCCTCGGCGCTGACCCTGATCCGCAGTACCAGCGCCACCCCCGGCCCCGGTCTCTGCCCCCACTGCGGGGCCCAAAATCCCCAGGGGAGCGTGTTCTGCAACCAGTGCGGCGGGCGGCTGTTTACCGTTCAGTGATGAAAACGTGGACCACGTCGCCATCTGATTTGGCCAGTTTTTTGCGAATGGATTTCAAAATGCCGATGATATAGCAGATTTCCCCTGCTTCATTCCGTATCCCCATATTTACAATACTTCCATCGTAAGGGATGCCGTCGAAGAGGGCACGTACCTTCACACGTCCTTTCCCAAACTCCTTGCGGATGTCCCACGGAAAGATCACATATGCGCCCCCGTTTTCCGGGATCTCACAGATTGCCGCATCAAATGAAAATTCTTTTGCCATAATACCTCCAGAGCATAGCGAAATAGAAAAGGAGAGGACGGTCTTTCCACCCGTCCTCTCTTTGCTTTTTCTTTTGTTTCGCTTTAGATACCTGGGTCTCCAGGCACAAGCTGACGGTCTTTGAACGGCAAGGCCAAAGGCCGTGCAGGGGTGCCGGCGGCCGCTGGCCTGCTCAGTCCTCCCCGAACTTGCTGTCGATGAGGGCGATGAGGCTGTCCACCGCTTCCACCTCGTCGTCGCCTTTGGCTACAATCTCCACTTCCTCCCCCATGGCAAGGCCCAGGGCCAGAAGCATGACGATGGACTTGGCGTTGGCATCTTCGTCCTCGCTCAGCTTTTTAATGGTGATGCGGGAGCTGAACTTGCTGGCCATAGCAATAAACTCGGATGCGGGGCGGGCGTGGAGTCCGGTCTGGTTCTTAATGGTGGTGCGTTTGCTGTACATGGGCGTCTCCTCCGATTTGTTTGTATTTTGTCGCTCACGAAGCCGTTACAAAAGCGGCTCCAGCTGGGCTTTCAGATAGGCTTCCACCTCTTTGCTGGTGGGGAGGGTGCAGACCTTTTCCGCCAATTCCCGGGCTTTCTCCATGGTCAGGCCGGAAAGCAGCTTTTTGATCCGGGCCACCGAGGCCAGGCCCATACTCAGCTTGCTCATTCCAAGGCCCGCCAGAACGGCGGCGGCGTAGGGGTCGCCCCCCATTTCGCCGCAGACGCTTACCGGTTTGCCCTCCTTGGCAAAGGCCTGGATGACAAATCCGATGAGGCGGAACAGGGCGGGATGGTAGCTTTGGTAATACTCCCGAAGGGCGGGGTTCATCCGATCCACAGCGGTGGCGTACTGGGTGAGGTCGTTGGTGCCGATGCTGGCGAAGTCCACCTCTTTGGCCGCCAGGTCGGCGACAAGGGCGATGGAGGGGATCTCTACCATGATGCCGGTTTTGACTTCCTTGCTGTAGGGGACGCCCCGCTCCTCCAGCTGCTTCTTGGCGGTTTCCAGAAACTCCTTGGCCCGGCGGATGTCGTCCAGGCTCCCCACCATGGGGAACATGATCCACAGATTGCCGTGGATCGAGGCCCGCAGAGCCGCCCGCAGCTGGGTGAGGAACACCTCCGGCATGGTAAAGCAGAGGCGGAGGGCCCGGTTGCCCAGGAAGGGATTTTCTTCCACCGGCAGCTCCATGCACTGGAGCTTTTTGTCCCCGCCGATGTCCAATGTCCGCAGGGTCACCGGCCGGTCGCCGTAGGCAGTGAGGATCTTTTTGTAAATCTCGTACTGCTCCTCTTCGGTGGGCAGCTGTTCCTTGCCCATATAGATGAATTCGGTGCGGAACAGCCCCACCCCGTCGGTGTAAGCTTCCCCAGCCAGCTCCTGGTCGCTGGCGGAGCCCAGGTTCAGGTGGACGGGAAGGAGGGTCCCGTCGGCCATCTTGGGGGGCAGGGGAAGAAACTTCTTCTCCTCATCCCGACGGCGTAGAAACTCCTCCCGCTTTTTGGCAAACTGGGCCTTGACCTCCGGGGAGGGATCGGCGATCAGGACCCCGGCAATGGCGTCCACGGCGGTTTCCTGGCCGTGGGACAGCTGGGAGAGGATGCCCTCCACCCCCAGCAGGGCGGGGATCTCGTAGCTACGGGCGATGATGGCGCTGTGGGAGGTGGCGCCGCCAACTTCGGTGACAATGGCCAGAACCCGTTCCCGGTCCAGGGTGGCGGTATCCGAGGGCAGAAGGTCGTGGGCCACCACAACCACAGGCTCCTCCAGGGCGGCCAGATTTTTTTCAGGCACCCCGGCGGCGATGCGCAGCAGGCGGTTCTTTACGTCCCGCAGATCAGCTACCCGCTCCCGGATTAGGTCGTCCTTGGCCTTGCCCAGGATTTTGATGAACTTTTCGTATACCTTATGGATAGCCCATTCCGGGGTCATAAAATCGTAGCTGATCTTGTCCCGGATTTCCTCGTCCATGGCTACGTCAAAAAGGATGTCGCTGTGGGCGGTAAAGATCTTGGCTTTATCCCCGGTGCCGGCAGCCTCCAGACGGCGGCGGATCTCCTCCAGTTCCCCTTTGGCGGCGGCCAGCAGGGCCTCATACCGGGCAATGGCGGCAGGGGCTTCGCTTTCCGGGATCTCCCCTTCCGTTGCCTGGGGAACATAGGGTTGGTACAGGTACGCTTTCCCTACTGCAATCCCTTCCGAGACGGGGTTCCCTTTGTACTCCATCATCTCCATCCTTCCTTCCAACATCAAAATCACCTGGTCCAGCCGCTCAAAACGGTTGTACAGGATTTTTTCCAGTTCCGGGGTGGGCGGCGCAAGGTCCGGAATCATCACCGGCATCATCCCCGCCCGGTGGGCCGCGGTGAGGCCGGCGGGACTGTCCTCCAGCACCAGGCAGGAGGCGGGTTCCGCCCCCAGGGCCGCCGCCGCGGCAAGAAAGATGTCCGGCTCCGGTTTGGACCGCTCCACCATGTCCCCAAAGACCATGGCGGAAAGGTAGGGGGCGATGCCTCCCCGCTCCAAGGTGCGAAGGGCCGACTCCCGGGAAGTGGAGGTTGCCACCGCCATAGGGATCTTTCGCCCCTTCAGGTAGTCCAAAAGCTGGTAAAGTCCGGGCTTGGCAGGGACGGGATTATCTTGAAGGTATTCTGTCCACAGCTGGCGGACCCGGACCCGCACCTGATCGTAGGGGTAATCCGGCCCGTACTGCTCCAGATAAATGGCCCGAACCTCCTGGTCGTTACGGCCCATAACCAGGGACAGAAGGTCCCGGTAGGGGATGCCGAGTTCCGCCAAGGCCTGACGGCGAAAGACGGAGGTCATGCGCTCGGTGTCCACCATCAGACCGTCCATATCGAAGATCACCGCTCTTATCTTGCCCATTGGTCTTGTACCTCTTTCCGGTGTTTTCTTCCATTGTCACTATTTTACCAGATTTTTATCCAGAAAGAAAGAGGGGATTGAACAGTTTTTCAGGAAATCCATCTGGGTTCCCCTGCGGTTCGGGTAATCTCCGGCGGCGTTTTCCCTTTGTCACTGCCGGCAGGAAAAGACCGGACAAACCTGATATACTGTTTCTCGGGAATAATTTATTGTTTTTCGATAAAAATATATTGACTTTCGATTTACGACGTGGTATCATAGGGATAGCAAAAGACAAAAGGAGTGTTTGCTTATGTGGACAAAAGATACCTCCATCCGGCTTTCGGTCCTTTTTACCCGGCTCTTTTTTGCCCTGCTGGTTCTGGGACTGTTCCTGGTTCCCCAGCTGGTGAGCTGGTTTATCCGGGACGCCGGAGGACGGCCGGTATTCATTGGGCGGGTCAGCGCCGCCTTCTACTGCTGTGCCGGGCCGGCGGCAGTGCTGCTTTGGTCCCTGGACCGGCTGCTGGCGGGGCTCTCCCGGGGGGAGGTATTCACCGCCGGAAACATTGCCCTGCTGCGCCGCTGTTCCTGGTGCTGCATGGTGGTGGCGGCTATCTGCCTGGTCTTTACCGCCGCCCTGTTCTACTTCCTTCTGGTGGCCGCCGCCGCGGCCTTTATGGGGCTGATCCTGCGGGTCATCAAAAACGTCTTCCAGCAGGCCATGGAGCTGAAGGAAGAAAACGACTACACCATCTGAGAGGAGGGGACCTTTTGGCCATCCTGGTGAACCTGGATGTGGTGATGGCAAAGCGGAAGATGTCCGCCGGCGAACTTTCGGAGCGCATCGGCATTACCCCCGCCAACCTCTCCATCCTAAAGAACAATAAGGCTAAGGCCATCCGTTTCTCAACCCTGGAACTGATCTGCCGGGCTTTGGACTGCCAGCCTGCCGACATTCTGGAATACAGGCCGGAGGAGCCCACCCCCGGCGAAGGCGATACAGAGAAAAAGTGAGGTACCAAAAAATGAATGAGAACCGCCATTTTGCGGATATTCCGGCACCCGCTTGCCCCGATGCGTCTCCAATACCCCAGCCACCCGCCGGCCGGCCCGTCCCCGGCACCGAGCCCTGGCAGTTCGCACCGCCTCCCCCCAGGGAGCCGGTGCCCGCCGCCCTTCACGACGGGGGGCTGGCCCTGGCGATGTACCTTGCCGCCTGGACCTTCCTCCGCCTGGGGTGGACAGGATACCTGGGGCTGGGAATGCTCCTCTTTACCGCTGCCTTTGCCGGGATGACCCTCCTTTACCGGCGGTGCGGGGGACTGTCCATCCCCAGGGGGTCCTTTCTCTGGCTTGGGGTGATGCTCCTTTCCGCCCTGAACTTTCCCCTGCGGGAAAACGGGCTTCTCTCCTGGCTCAATCTGATTTTTCTCATGGGGATCACGGTCTACTGGGTGGCGGCCCTGGGGGGAACCCGGGTAGAGGCCCGGCTGGGGGATTTCCTGGCCGCCGACCTCTGGAACCACTTCTGCATCGTGCCCTTCCAGAACTTCGGCTGCTGGGGGAGCGTGGTGAAGAACACCTTCGCCAAGACCCGCCTGGGGAAAAACCTCTTCACCGGGGGGCTGGCCCTTCTCTGCTCCTTCCCGGTGCTGTGGTTCGTCTGCGCCGAACTCTCCACCGTGGCGGCGGGCTTCGGCAGGCTGATGAAGGAACTGGGGGAGCTGGTGAGCCTGGAGACCATCCTTTCCCCCACCACCCTCCTTGCCATCCCCACCGCCTTCTACCTCTTCGGTCTCCTTTACGGCTGCCAGCACAAGCGGTACACCGGGACCTTCACCCGGGAAAAGCTGGAGGAATCCGCCCGGCGGTGCCGGGTCCTGCCCAGGGCGGCGGCCTACGCCCTTCTGGCGGTGCTCTGCGTCATCTACGCCCTCTTCTTCGTCACCGGGGCGGCGGAGCTGGTGACCTTCGCCCGGGGGCGGGCCCTGACCCCCTACGACTACTCCCAGTTCGCCCGGGAGGGCTTCTTCGAGCTATGTCGGGTGTCGGTGGTGAACCTCCTGGTCCTCCTGGGGACCCGCCTCCTCCTGGACGAACCCGACCGGCGGCCCTCCGTGGCGACACGGATCTTCCATAGCGTTCTCTGCTGCCAGACCCTGCTCCTCATCGCCCTGGCCCTCTGCAAAATGGGACTGTACATCCAATGCTGCGGGGTGACCTGGCTCCGGGTCTGTACCACCTGGTTCATGGCGCTGCTGGCGGTGATCTTCGGGCTGCTGCTTTTGGCCCAGTTTAAGGAGATCCCCTTGACACGGCGGGCCGCCGCCTCCTTCTGCGTCCTCTTCCTCCTCCTGGTCTGGATGGACGTGGACGGGATGGTGGTGAAAAACGCCATCTGGCGGTATGAAAACCTGGGGGACGCCTCGGCCATCTCCTACGGGGCCCTGCGGGACAGCGCCGAGGCCGCCATCCCGGACCTTTACGCCCTGTGGGAGCGGGAGGCCGCAAAGGAAAGCTCCCCCGTCCTGCCGGAGCTGGAGCGGCTGCTGGTAGCGGTAGGGAGGTATGCCAACACCTCCTCCGAGGCCCGGTACTACAGCGACTTTGCCCACTGGAACCTGGACCGTGCCAGGGCCAGGAGCCTGACCCGGTGGTTCGTCCCGGCGCCGGAATCGGAGAGGAATTTCTTATGGTGATCCAAAGGGAAAAGGCAGAAATGGCGCCCCTCCCATTTGCAGGCAAGAGCTGCCGCAGACCGGATGTTTCGCAGCCCCTTTGAGGGGAATTCCTTCAATCTTTGATTAAGACCCTGCAAAAAACGTTCCCTTCCATTGGAAAGGGAACGTTTTTTAGAGGCTGTATTCATAACCGGGAGATGCCAGCAGGGCGGAAAAAGACCCGGCCAGATAGCGTCATACGGTTGTGAATACCGCTTCTTAGTCCAGTCCATGGCGGACCCGGTAGTCTGCCAGAAGGAGATCCACCATCCTGCCGTAGGTAGCCACCCCCTGGGGCTGGCTGTTTACCTTTAGATAGGTGTCGTTGACCTTGGTGGAAAACTCCCCAAAGGAGGTGTGGTGGGACTGGTAGTAGGCGGAACTGGCGGTGAAATCCCGCCGGAGTCCGTCACAGGCCCCCTCCATCACCTGGAAGTACCGGTCCGGGTCCTTGGAATAAAGGGCGTTCCCGGCGTGGATAAGGGCGGTAGCCGCGCCGCTGTACCGGAAGAAAGGATCCTCCGATGCCCGGCAGGCGGCATATGCCAGAAAGTTGGCCTCGTCCTCCCGCATGAAGCCGCTGATATGGGCCAGCTCGTGGCAGGCGGCGAAGGGAATGTCGAAGTCGGTGGTGTGGAAGTTGACGTTGGCCTCCACCGTGTAGGGGGTGAACACCCCCACAATCTCCATATAGGACATGGCCTCGGAAAAAAAGACCCGTTTGGGCAGGCATCGGGTGCTGAGGTCGAAGTACCCCGCCCACTGGGGGCTTTGCTCCATCAGAAGGCGGTAGCTTTCCCGGGCGTTGACGGCGGTTTCCCGGGTGGTGCCGGTAAGAAGGCTCACCCCGGCCCCATCCTCGGGAAGGCTCTCCCGAAGGGAGCTGGCTTCCGCCGCCAGCTCCTCGCAGAGAAGGGCCAGCTGCTCCACCTCGCTGGCCCGGGGAGCAAGGCCGCTCATCTGGGTGAAGGTATGGCGGTAGTAGTTGAAGCCGCCTCCCAGGAGGAAGAGCATCAGCACAAAGGAACAGGCTCCGCCGCCGTAGACAAGGTAGTGGGCAGCCACCCGAAGGCGCTTGCCCTTGCCCCGGGCCACATCCAGAAGGAAGCAGGCCAGCCAGAATATCCCAACCAGAATGGCCAGGATGACCAGCACCTCCGCCAGGGAGAAGGGCAGGGGGGAGGTGACGGCAAGAAAGGCCCCGGCCCAGGCTGGGTAAAACTGCTGGGCGTACCAGGCCTCGGTGAGGTCGGGGTTCCCCCGGGCCAGCCAGGCCAGCAGCAGCCAAAGGGGCAGCAGGCCGCAGAAGACGGCACAAAAAGTATGTAACTTTTTCACAGGGGCCCCCTTTCTGCTGCAGATGGGTTCCTAAGTTACAGCACCACAATGGTGATGCCCTGGTTGGTGCGGGTGTAGTCCCGGTCTTTGGTCAGTTCCGGGTACTTGTATACCGCCTGGCGGGCATTTTCGTAGAAGGGGGAGAATTCGTCCCCGGGGATATAGCAGAGGATCTGCCCCTGGCGCTGGCGTTCCTCCAATTCCCGGCGGACGGCAGAGCGGATGGCCCCGCCCTTGCCGGTGGAGCCGTAGCCATGGATCAATTTTACAAGATGGGTTCCGGTGGCTTTGGCAGTCCGCAGGGACTGGCTGAGAAGGCTTTTGGCGGTGGCCACGGTAGGCATCCCGGCCTCCAGATTCACAACGGTCATGGTGTTCCTCCCGATCTCCTTTGTAGTGATTATAGCAGAAAAAAGTGAAATTTGCCATAGGCGGGGGACTGGGAATCCCTGGATCCGCCGCCAATACCGGCCAATACATCCGGTTAAAATCCACAGAGTTTTTCCAAATCGTATGGAGTGTCCTGGTAAACATGGTT
>CAJUFK010000016.1 GCA_910585535.1 uncultured Angelakisella sp.
CGCCCTTTACGCCCCCTCCGCCGCCATCGTCAGCCCCTGGGAGTTCTGCATCGCCCTAGCCGAGACCGCTGTAGTCAACGGCGTGGAGGTCCGCCTCTCCGCCAAAGTGGAGGCCATCGAAAAGAAGGACGGTTCCTTCCTGTTACATACCACCGCCGGGGATGTGGAGGCCAAGTATGTCGTCAACGCAGCCGGCGTAGACGCCGACAAGGTCCACGCCATGGTAGGCGGCCACAGCTTCACCACCCTCCCCAACCGCGGGGAATATTTCCTCCTGGACAAGGCCCAGGGCGGCCTTGTGAACAAGGTCGTTTTCCAGTGCCCCAATAAGGACGGCAAGGGCGTTCTGGTGGCTCCCACGGTTCACGGCAACCTCATTGTCGGCCCCAACGCCGAGGGCGTAGAGAAGGCCAACGATGTCAACAACACCTCCGCCGGCTTGGGCTTTGTCCGCCGGATGTCGGTAAAGTCGGTGCCCGGGATCAACTTCCGGGATTCCATCCGGAACTTCGCCGGGGTTCGTGCAAACACCGATAAGGACGACTTCATCATCGAGGAATCCTCCGCCGCCAAGGGCTTCATCAACCTGGGCGGCATCAAGTCCCCCGGCCTGTCCTCCGCCCCTGCCATCGGCATTGAGGCGGTGGAGCTTCTCAAGGGATGCGGCCTTGCCCTCCAGAAAAAGTCGAAATTTGTCGACACCCGGGAGCGCACCGTCTTCCGCCACCTCCCCGCCGAGGAGAAGGCCAAGCTGGTGAAGGAGAATCCCCTCTACGGCCGGGTTATCTGCCGGTGCGAAACCATCACCGAAGGGGAGATTGTGGACGCCATCCACCGTCCCATCGTTCCCCGGTCCATCGACGCCATCAAGCGCCGCTGCAACGCCGGGATGGGCCGCTGCCAGGGCGGCTTCTGCGGCCCCCGTGTCCACGAGATCCTCTCCCGGGAGCTGAAGCTGCCCCTGGACCAGATCCTTATGGACGAAGAGGGCTCCTACATCCTCACCCAACCCACAAAGGAGGGCAAGTGATATGAAATACGACGTTATCATCGTCGGCGGAGGCCCCGCCGGTCTTGCCGCCGCCTGCTCCGCCTACGAGAACGGAGCAAAAAAAATCGTCATCATCGAACGGGATAAGGAACTGGGCGGCATCCTCAACCAGTGCATTCACAACGGCTTCGGCCTGCACTACTTTAAGGAAGAACTCACCGGCCCCGAGTACGCCGGGCGCTTCGTAGAGATGCTGAAAAAGACCGACGTCGAGGTCAAACTGGACACCATGGTTCTGGAGATCGGCCAGGACAAGGTGGTTCACTGCATCAACACCAAGGAGGGCTACCAGGCCCTGGAGGGCAAGGCTGTGGTCCTCTCCATGGGCTGCCGGGAGCGGACCCGGGGCGCCATCGCCATCCCCGGAGACCGCCCCGCCGGTATCTTCACCGCCGGCGCTGCCCAGCGGTATGTCAACATGGAGGGCTGGATGTGCGGCAAGCGGGTGGTCATCCTGGGGTCCGGGGACATCGGCCTCATCATGGCCCGGCGCATGACCCTGGAAGGGGCCAAGGTGCTGGCCTGCGTGGAGCTGTGCCCCTACTCCAACGGCCTGAACCGGAACATCGTCCAGTGTCTCAACGACTACGACATCCCCCTGTACCTGTCCCACACCATCACCGACATCCAGGGCAAGGAGCGGGTGGAAAAGGTCGTCGTCAGCAAGGTGGACGAGAACCGGGCCCCCATCCCCGGCAGCGAGATCGTCTTTGACTGCGACACGGTGCTTCTGTCGGTGGGCCTCATCCCCGAAAACGAGCTGACCCGTTCCGCCAAGATCAACATGGACCCCCGGACCAATGGGGCCATCGTCTTTGAGAACATGGAGACCAGCATCCCCGGCATCTTCGGCTGCGGCAATGTGGTCCACGTTCACGACCTGGTGGACTTTGTAACTGCCGAGAGCATGAGGGCCGGTGCGGCGGCAGCCAAGTATGCGGCGGGCCAGGAGGCTGGCGGCTCCGTGATCGAGGTCAAGACCGGAAACTGCGTCACCTACACGGTTCCTCAGCACATCCGCCGGGAGAATGTGGAGAAAGTGGTAGAGGTATTCTTCCGAGTAAACAACGTTTACCGGGACATGGTCATCCAGGTAAAGGACGGGGAGGAGATCCTCTGTCAGTTCAAGCGGGAGCATATGGCCCCTGGTGAGATGGAGAAGATCGCCATTCCCCGGGTTCTGCTGGACAAGGTCCAGGGGGAGAACATCACCATTACGGTGGAGAAGCAGTAAGGAGGGAAAGGACAAATGACAAATCTCATCTGCATCGTCTGCCCCAAGGGGTGCCACCTTGCTGTAGACGAGGACAACAACTACGAGGTCACCGGTTTTGGGTGTGCCCGGGGCGTTGACTACGGCAAGAAGGAGCTGACCAATCCCACGCGGGTTATCACTTCCACGGTAAAGATCACCGGGGGGATTCACAAGCGTTTGCCGGTTAAGACGAATCAGGATATTCCCAAAGGGATGATTCACGATGCCATGGCGCTGCTGGATGCGGTGGAACTGACTGCACCGGTGAAGGTTGGCGATGTGGTGGTACCGGATATTTGCGGCACTGGTGCGGCCTGGGTAGCTGCCCGGGATATGTAAGCCCATCCAATGGTTGTGCCAAGAGTTATAGGCCGCAGCAGGGCAAGACTTCAGGCAGAACCTAGGAAAAGAACAAGGTGAGTCTGAAAGCTGGGGAGGGTGTAGAGTCTAGGGCCTCCCTCTTCAAAGGACCGGGCGCAGCCCGCGTTGGGTGCAGCCCACGTCCGGAGGACCCGAAGGGGGCGCAGCCCCATCAGGGGTGGGCTTCCAAGGGCAACGCCTTTGTTGTTTGCGGATAAGGCCACCTTTGGCCCCTCAGGTCACTTGCTTCTTACGGGAGAGGACAATTTCGGTTGTCTTCTCCCTTTTCTGTACTTTATCAATGCCGGGGGAGGGCCGCCCGTGATGGCGTTGTCGTCCAGCTCCAGGCTGCTTGAGACCCTGCACTGGGTAAAAAGAAGACCGCCCCGCTAATGAGCAGGGCGGCCGCCGCACAGCAGACCGGCAGGAACCATTCTTCTGTTTTTCTTTCATTCCCAACATTCTAATCTACATATCATATTTGGAATATTTGTTTAAGACATATTGATAAAGTTGAAATGCCCAGCCATCTAGGAAACGAAATAATCGATACAAAGAATATATTGCTAAAAAGCATATTTGTTTCCATTTCTTTGGTTCCGAATATAGAGTCGCTTTTTGGAAATCTTCTTTTTGTGCAACGATTCCATTTTTTTCTGCAAGATGTTTCTTTCGCTGGATATTGCGCCAGGAACTGGCTGCACCAAACACCTGGCCCCAGCGTCTGGAAAAACGGGACTGTTGATAAGAAAACATAGATAAAAGCTCATCCGTTTGTATCATTTGCAGTAACGAGGACAGTTGCAAGGTCTCATTTTCACTCCAACGGTATCCTCCTAAAATTCGATCCGAACAAATTACAGCGTGATCCTTCATAATTTGATAGCACATTACAGCGTCTGCAGAAAGGCCAAATTCGTAATTGATGCCCCCTGTTTCCATAAATGCCTGCTTAAGAATCACCGTTCCACAGCTTGGAGCACCTGCACCTGTACAACCGCTTATTAAAAAGCTAAACCGGGTCAACCGCTCTGGCGGAAACGATTTTGATGATGGGATTTGAAGTATTTGAGTAAATTCAATTCTTCTGGCATGTAAATATCCTAAAGGACGTTTCCCACGAAATCCATTGATTTGCCTGCCAATATTTTTAAGTGCATCCGGGCAAAGAATATCATCATCGTGAAGAAAGCAGATCCACTCTCCCCGGGCCAATTCCACTCCGCGATTCCAATTATAACCGGGGCCAATATTTTGGGAATTATGATAATACAGGACCCGTAAGTTACCTATATCTTGCACCACTTTCAGAGCGGGCGATGTTCTTCCTTCCTGCAAAGGAGTGTTATCTACCACTAAGATTTCCCAGCGATATTCCACCGGTTCTTGTGCCAGGACACTTTCTAACGCCTCTCGAAAAAGCTTTGCTCGGTTAAAGGTGGGAATGAGAAGGGATAACCATGGTTTTGAATCAATCTGGGGATCGCCATATAGCAGACTGCTTGTAATCCCTCGTATCAAATTAAACTGATTGCTATAGTCATCAATTTTACTAAATGCTTCTTGCCGAACCGCTTTACTATCATATTTACTCATATACTACATTATAAAAGTACATTATACACAAAACCCTATGCAGCCTTCTGAAAATAATAAACTATATATTGAGGGCATGTAGATATTTATCTACAGTTTTAGTAATTCCACTGTAAATATCGTTTTTTAATTCCCAGCCCAGTTTCGTTAGCTTACTATTATCTAAAAGCAAACCACCGCCTATATCCGTTGTTCCATTAGGGTATTCTACCTTGATTTGACTACCGAGACATTCGTTTACCGCTTTGACAATTATCTCTGCTATTTCATTTATAGCGGCAAAATTTCCAAGTTGTCCATTAGATGAAATATTATAAGCCTCACCTGGTACTCCATGTTCGCAAACACATAACAACCCATCAATTAGGTCATCAATATAAATGTTGTCTCTGCGTGGTAAAAGTGAAGCCTGGATACTAATATCATTAAGTGCCATAGCTTTTTTAATAAATTGATAAAACGCTGTATCAGCATTAAAATAAGAATATCCATAAATATAACTTGGTCTAACTGCAACACACTCAACACCATATTGTCGATAATACGAATTTCCTAATACTTCAAGAAATCTTTTTGTTTCGGAATAGGATGCATTTTTCGCATCCAAAGGATTTGTACTTTCGGTGTTTTCTTCTCTCACTTTATTATTATGCTGGATGTCAGCAGAATAAACGGTTGCAGATGATAGTATTATCAATTTCCCCTTAATTATTGATCTTTCGTTTTGACACCTCAAAAAATTAAGAAAATTTAGTGTACTAATTAAATTTGATTCAATAATATTGACTGGACTATTGGATATTTCAGAACCCGATACACCTCCAACGGCATTTATTATGAAGTCAAAAGGTGTGTCAAACTTGAGAAGGGGATGTGAGGCGTCCTGAAGAATAATAGAAAACCTTGGATTGGCATGATATTTTTCAAACAGTCTATGTATTTTAAGTTCGCTTCTGCCTAATGCAACAACCTTCACAGTCCCCATGTCCATAAAACGTTCAACCAAATGACTGCCAACCAAACCAGTAGCTCCAGCAATAAGCACCTGTTTTCCTTCAAAAAATCCCATTATACTTACCTCTAATTTTTTCTGAAAAATGCGGGAAGCCTCACGGATATTGCACGCATCTATATGTACTAATATTGGGGTCATCAAAGCGAAATTCAAACAAAGTTTTCTCTTCTGTAAAATCAATCACAGAAAACTGTGGATAAAGGTTGTTAGTTCCATCCTCTCCAACTGCCCTAAAGCCCCAACCAATTAGAAAAATATCGTTGTCGTTGTCAATCCTTTGTACCGAACCCGTTGCGAAGGAGAAATAGCCATCAACTTTATACTCCTTAAAGTTCATCAATTTTTGAGCATTTTCATCCAACCAATACTCTACCACTCGAGTTTGTGCATTAGCATTACCGTTATCAAATACAGTAATGCTACCATTCTCGGTGTATTGTGCGTAATGTTGACGAGATGTTTTCTGAGTCTCATTTAATCCAAAATCGTCTCCAAGCCCCGACAACTTCCAAATAATTTCACCTGTTTTGACATCAATTTTCATTACAGAGTCAATATTCCTGCAGGATATTATTAAATTCCCATCGGTTGGATCTAATGCAATCGAGTTGATATGCACATAATCAGCAGAGTAGTTATTAACTCGATTTGTAAAGTCGTTGTACATCGTATCTACAGAAAGGGCATACAACTCCGGATAATCTGTACTATCCCATTCAAAGAAAACCTCACCATTGCGGATGCCTTGGATAACCGCTGCTGTTACAAAAGAACCATAGTCTTTATGGTTGATACTATCGGGAATGTTGTAAACATTTTTATCAACGTAGGATATTAAATAATACTCATTATCGTTGATATACAAACAATCATGCTGGTCTATTGGATAATTATCTACTGGAACATGGTTACCCTTCTTCATGTAAAGGCGGTTTATTTCGTTGTATTCCTCATCCATAACAATATATGTACCAAGATGGGATGCTCCTTTTGTGGTATAGCGTGTATCAATTGTGGTAAAAAGCAAATACCGAATCCCATCTGCTGTATTTACTTTTTTGAAGTCCGCAACTGCAGCATTCAATCCTAAGCGATAATACTTTAACGCACCATCTTTTCCAACTTTCATCGAAATATTATCTCTGCCATCTAAAGATATGGTTGTCAGATAATAATCGCCTACATACGGGACAGCTTCACCAACTACAGTATATCCTGGGATAAAATTCGGCCATGTAGCAATTAAAAACGTTTTGGAATTCCCGTTGGTTTTATCTTCAACAACTACAGATACGGTATCATTTTTATCCAATCTCGAAAGATGATAGGAAATAGCCTCTCCTGCGTTAAGGGGGATATCAGCAAATGTAACAGTGTAATCAGCATGGCCAGTATAGAATACGCTCAAATCGTTTTCACAATTTAAGGTACTCAATTCAATATAATTATTTCCATTCATATCCAACCGCGAAACTTGTCCATCAATTGAGAGATTAATGTAAGTAGGCTTATAGGCGCTTTCTATATAATAGTTTTTAGGCATATTTTGTTCGTTTGTACTTTGAATTTCTTTATTGACATTTGTTGTGTTCTTACCGCAAGAACACAACATTGATATTGCAAGCAATATCAAAAATAAAATTGTAGAGCGAATATAATATTTCATATTTGTATACCACCTTTAAAAAATATGCATAAAGCAAGCAAAAACCTCTAGCCAAATTTTACCCACTCACTAAAAAATACTCCATTTTTCTTTTTTCATATATCTCACCGCTTTTTTTGTCAAAATATTTGTCTGTGCCCTTTTATATAGCGTATAAAAGTTTGAAACTATTTTGAAAAAGAGGTGTTCTAGCAAACTTGGATTTTCATTAAATATGTCATTATACAAGGACGAGTTGATTTTGAACCTGCTTACTCTATTTCTTTGTTCAACCACATCACGAGTAAACTTTTTGTAATGACATTTCTTAAATAATTTCCCAATGAGGAGATGCTTTGAGTAGATATATTCCCGAAAATCAAAACCGTTTTGCACGACCTGTCTTGAGGAGTCAAGATTCATCATGCTATTTGAGCCCCAACGATAAAATCCCAAAGGCAGAATCGTCTGGTAAATAGAATATTCTTTCATAAGGTTAAACAGTAATATTTGATCCCCCATTATCCCAAAATCCTCATTAAATCCTCCGGCATCTATTACTGCGTTTCTATTATAAGTTGACCCATTGCTCGGTACATTCCCACCTATATGGCTAAGAATTTTTACGTTGGATTGGGTCAATACATATACTCTATAATCCATTGGCTGTGTTGTTAGATAAGTATTCATTCCAGGAATATCCGCCTTGGCTACTTCATGCTCAGCGTCATACTCAAACTGAACGCTTGATGCACATATTGCCCCAATAGATTTTTCCCCTATTGCTGAATATGCTGTCAGGTAATTACCCATTCTTTGCATTGCATTGGCAATTAGCAAATCATCATCGTGCAGCATCATCACATATTCCCCTCGTGCCAAAAGGAATCCACGGTTAAAATTATCCCCAGGACGAATATTTTCTGAGTTACGATAATACATAATACGTTTATTATTCAATTTGCGTATCAGTTTTTCTGTGTCGTTAGGGATCCCGTCATAAGGCTCATTGTCAAGTACAAGAATATCCCACATGAATTTGCAATGTCCTTGAGTAAGAGCGCTTTCAAGTGCCTGGCTTAAAAGATCAACTCTTTTGTATGTTGGAACAAGCAGAGTAATCCAAGGTTTGGGAATCGCAGTTTCATCTCCATAAAGCAGTATGGACTTAACACTAGCACATTTTTCAAAGCAATTTTCCTTGCTTTCATAGTTGATGCCCTTATATTGCGGCACAAGCATCACATCCTAATCAACTTTTGATAAATGTTATACATTCGCCAATGAGGTCTAACAACAAGCCATCTGGCAAGTGATTTGGGTATTGCGGCAGCAAGTTTAAACTTCCACATTGAAGTATTACAGACCTTTGGGATGATATCCTTATATTTTTGAATAAGTTTCCAATCCAGTCCTCCATTTCCTCTCATCCTTAAAAGAGACTCCATATTAAATGGGTAAAAATCATACATTTCAATTCTTTCTACAATGGGCTTATATTTATCATACACCGATGGCAAGGCATTTATCACCTTATCCCAGTAGTAACACCACTGATCAAACGCCTTACCAGCTTTATTCCAAAACGAATTTTTTGTTCCTGCAATATTGTACTCAAATATATCTGAAATATAAAGCATTATCATTATTTGTTTCTCAGCAAAGTAATGAAATGGAACCACCCCAAGCCAAAGAGAGTAAGTCGTTTCATTAAGGGGGTAATGGTCAACCATATATCCGGCTGCATGGCTGGAGAATATCAAGCAGCCAAGAACAGTGGCTCTTGCCATATTTTCCAAAAAGAACGAAGAGCATTCATCATATTCTTTCGTATAGTGATCGCCATTATTTCTAAACGAGGCATCAACCACAACAATATCTGGATTATCCTTGAAGATCTTTAGAAATTCATCATACACCGACGCAAGTGTAGGAACAAGGCCGTCTCTCATAACCCAGATATATTTGTAATTCAGATGTTCCCGATACGCTTCCATTACCTTGTTGTCAAGAGAAAAACCGTCAAATACCCCTGTGTATCTTTTATAAAATACATTATTATATCCATCTAAAATAAAATTCTTTACAACGGCCTCTGTTCTATTATCACAACTGCTATCATAAATAACAATATCAATTCCAAATAGCCACAAATCATTAACTGTCTTAAAAAGCAAATAATCGATGCTGTTACATCTGTCACAGGTTGGAATAACAATGACAAGATCAAGTTGTTTTTTTCGATAGCTTCTGAGATATTTTTTTGCCTTTTCCTCAGAGTAAATTATTTTATCTTTATCAGAAATAATGTCTAGTATTCCTTCAATGTCCTCTGCGGCAAGCCCCAGTTCAAAGTCATAATAATTGGCATAGTTTGGATTGCAGCCACGCACTGCTGTCATGTAAAATGGAAGAGTGTGCCCCCATTTATGGGTCATAAAAATTGGCGCAATATATGTATCGCCAATATATTCCAAATAAGGTACCGCATAATTTTTGCGGTAGTTTTGATTAAGAAATTGTGCAGCTTCAGCTGAATCAAGATTTCCTGCGCCTCTCCCAATACCATTTACACTTGAATCGATAATTAAGTCTCTGTTCAGCCCAGAACCACAAAATGCTTTTGCAATATCTAGTGCCATTGACATATTGTCATGACCATGAAACCCCAACGCAATCTGCGGCTTTAGAATTTTATCGGCGAGATTGGCATAGTTCATAATTTGCTCCGGCGTCTGTGTCCCCCAGCTATCTACAATATAAAAGGCATAGGGATCTAGTTCGTTGAAGAGTTTGACCATATTGACAAACTCCTCTTCACTATATTGATCAACACGAGCAGGCTGCACAGATAATTTATAGCCCTTTTCTATGACACCTTTGCAGTAACGGAATCCTTCCTGTAAAGCATCGATTTCCGTTCCTTCCTTATTTCGCTTTGTTTTCCAAACAATAACTCGTATCATATCTATTGTTTCGGACGAGCATGGCGCCAACATTTCCAGTGGAATAGGACTTACAACTTCAATCATTCCCGCATAAATACAATGTGGTTTTTTAGGCGCAATTTGTTTCGTGATCTGATCAACATTATTGTAAACAGTCCTAGCTTCTTTGTATTCTTCATTTTTTAGAAAACCAATTTCAATAATATCAACAAGACTTTTTTCTAGGTTGTCGATGCACTTTTCAATCACATCTATGCCGAACTCCCAATTATTTACATAACCCCCGTCACGAAGTGTACAGTCCAGCAAGCTGATTTTTCCCATGCTTGAAAACTCCCCTTATCGCTCTTTTTTCAACATAATAACCTTGCGGACTTTTTCCGCAATATCTTCCGGCTGAAGGTGGTACTCCTTCCGGAGGAAATCCACAGTCCCTGTCTGCCCAAAACAATCGCAGACCCCCACCCGAAGAATTGGAACAGGGTGGTTTTCGGCCAGAAGTTCTGCAACAGCGCTTCCCAGGCCACCGATGATATTATGGTTTTCCGCTGTAACGACTGCACCTGTTTCCGCAGCACAGCGTAAAACCAGTTCTTCATCGAGGGGTTTTATTGTGATAGGGTCAACAACTTGAATCGAGATCCCCTCAGCCTTCAGAATTTTTTGGGCTTCCAGTGCTGTTGCGACCAGGATCCCAGAAGCGATAACCGTTGCATCTGTTCCCTCTGTCAAAATATGACCTTGCCCAATATTGAAAGTGGTATCCCTTTTGTAGACATCCGGCGCCCCTCTCCTAGGTGTGCGGAAATATGTTACGCCCGGCCAGTCTACAGTCTCCTTTAGCAGGGAATGGAACATCACCGAATCGGTCACATCCACAATACAGGCCCCGGGAATTATCCGCATCAGCGCAACATCTTCAAAGCACATATGCGTGCCACCGTTGGCGGACGCCATGATCCCTGCGTCGGAGCCAATCAAATGGACACTTTTGTGGGCATATCCTACGGACAGAAAAACCTGGTCGTACACTCTGCGTGTAATAAACGGAGAAAAGCTATGAACAAACGGCTTGTAGCCAGCTAAGAACAGCCCAGCAGCTACCCCTACCATATTCGCTTCCTGGATGCCGCAATTAAAGACCCGGTCGGGCCGTTTCTTCCAAAGCTCCTGTGTTTTCAATGACCCCATTAGATCAGCATCAAGATAGACAACCTTTTCGTCAACATCAAATAATTCTTCCATCCAGTTGCCGAACTGCTCCGAAATCTCTGCTTCTGGCGATTGACCAGTATATCTCAGTTCCATTTGGGGACCTCCATTCCAAGCCTCTCTGCCTGTTCCACCAGTTCAGCCATGGCTTTTTCCGCCAGCTTTTGCGGAATGCCAATACAATGATTATTAGAAAGCGATTCAATGCAGGGGACCCCTGCACCTTTCACCGTGTCTAAGACAATAAGCACCGGTGCTTCATTGTTTGACTCTCCGCTTCTTATAGCGGATATGATGCTATGTATATCTCTCCCATCCACAAAAGCCGTATCCCATCCAAAAGCTACAAACTTCTCTTGTGCGTTTCTCAGTGACATAACATCTTCATTTCGACCATCGATCTGCATTTTGTTCCAGTCCAAAAACGCAGTTAAATTACCCAACTTGTAATGGGATGCAAACTGAGCGGCCTCCCAGTTCTGCCCCTCTGCTAATTCCCCATCCCCTAATACACAGTAAACCCGCTGGTCAGTTCCAGAAAGCTTTGCGCCAAGAGCAAGTCCGCAAGCGATGGAAAGCCCCTGTCCCAGACTTCCCGTTGTTGCATCTATCCCTGGTACCTTCTCCCTGTCACAGTGGCCAGGAAGCAAAGTTCCATTACTGTTTAGAGTTTTCAATCGCTCATAGGGGAAGAAGCCGCAGAGCGCTAACGCTGCATATGCACAGGGCCCTGCATGGCCTTTGGAGCATACCAAATAGTCCCTTTCTGCCCAATTAGGCTCTTCCGGGCGTATATGCATAATGCCACCGTACAAGACCGCAAAAAGCTCCGCCAAATCCAATGAACCGCCAATATGTCCGCCCCCTTTTGCGGCGATAGCCTCCACAATACCACAACGGATCTGCCAGGCAAACTGTTCCAGTGCTTTTTCCTCTTTCATGGTCATTTTTCCCCCTGCACGGCAGCTGAGATCACTTCCGCCATATAGTCCATCATTTCATCGGTCATTCCAGGATATACCCCTACCCAAAAGGTGTCCCGCATGATGCGGTCGGTATTTTCCAAAGAACCCACAACACGATAGGCCTCTGTACCCCGCAGTTGGTCAAAGCATGGGTGTTTGAGCAGGTTTCCACTGAACAGCATCCGAGTCTGGACACCCTTGCCCTCAACATATCGCACTACTTTTTCCCGGTCAATCCCTTCCTGAACCGTCATCAAAAAGCCAAACCAGCTGGGATCACTGTTGGGGGCAGGCTCCGGTAGGATCAACCGGTCTTCCACGATAGAAAGAGCTTGGCGCAGTCTGCTCCAGTTGTGTTTTCGCCGTTCTACAAAGGATGGAAATTTCTTTAACTGTTCGCAGCCAATGGCCGCCTGCATATCTGTCACCTTCAGGTTGTACCCAAAATGGCTGTAAACATATTTGTGATCGTATCCTTGGGGGAGTTCGCCATACTGCCCATCAAACCGATGCCCGCACATATTATCGCATCCAGAAGGACATACACAATCCCGGCCCCAATCCCGGTAGGAGTTGATGAGCTTGTGAAGCAATGAATCGTTGGTGTATACACAGCCGCCCTCTCCCATGGTCATATGGTGAGGCGGATAAAAGCTGGAAGTTCCAATATCTCCGATCGTTCCTGTCAACTTCGTTTCTCCATTGATCGTATAGGTGCTTCCAAGGGCGTCACAGTTATCCTCTATCAACCAGAGGTTGTGCTTTTCGCAAAATGCTTTTACTGTAGACAAATCGAAAGGATTTCCTAAGGTATGTGCTATCATAACAGCCTTTGTTCTACTGCTGAGAGCATCTTCCAGCTTCGATGTGTCGATGTTATACTGGGGGATCGTAACATCTACAAATACTGGTTTAGCACCATATTGGAGAACGGGGGTAACTGTAGTAGGAAATCCTGCTGCCACAGTAATGACCTCATCCCCTCGTTTGATCTGGCGATCACCTAATTCGGGAGCGGTTAGCACAGAAAATGCAATCAAATTTGCAGAAGAACCGCTATTGACCAAGCTGGCATATTTGACACCAAGCCAACGAGCAAATTCCCGCTCAAACTTCTCTGCAAAGCGTCCAGTAGTCAACCAGAAATCAAGCGCAGCTTCCACTAAGCTGCACATCTCTTTATCGTCAAAAACACGGGCAGCATATGTAATACGTTCTCCCGGATGAAAAGGCTTTTTATTCTCTTTATAGGTATGATAATAGTCTGAAACGGCGCTCAAAATCTCTTGACGTGCTTCCTTTTCACTGGTCCACCGATGCATCATCAACCCTCCAAATACTTTTCGATCTCCCTGTCCATTTCTGTTGGAATGTCCCCCTCTGCAAGCCAAACACGGCTCCACTCTACTGTTTTGCAGATAGCTTCATCGATATGCCACCGGGGCTTCCATCCAAAAGCTGCTTTCAGTTTGGAACAATCCAGCCTGAGAAAATTCGCTTCGTGGGGGGCGTTATCTTCTGCCTGGTTTTTCCAGCTGATACCATTTCCCCATGTCTGGCAAAAAATCTCTACCAGTTCCCCTGTGGTAACACAATCACAGTCATCCGGCCCTACATTGTACCAGCCAGCAAAAGTCTTATCCTCATACTGCCGCCAGGCGATCATCAGGTATGCAAAAAGCGGTTCCAAGACATGCTGATAAGGGCGGGTGGACTGAGGATTCCGTACAAAGATCTCTCGTCCAGCCTGAGCAGCCCGGACACAGTCTGGAATGATGCGGTCATTGGCAAAGTCCCCTCCGCCGATGACGTTTCCTGCTCTGGCCGTGGAAATAGCTATATTTTTGTCTTGAAAAAAACTGCTGAGATAACTGTGGGTCACTAATTCAGAACAGGATTTGGAGTTAGAATAGGGATCATAACCATCCAGGGGCTCATCTTCCCGATAGCCCCAGACCCACTCCCGGTTTTGATATACTTTATCGGTGGTAATGTTGAGAAAACTGCGAACACAATTGGAGGATCGAATGCCCTCCAAAATGTTTACTGTGCCCATCACATTTGTCTCATAAGTATAAGCCGGGTCTTTATAACTGTCTCGGACAATGGGCTGTGCTGCCAGGTGAAACACGATCTCCGGTTCTGCCTTTTGAAGCGCCGTATTCAATTTATCCCGATCCCGAATATCTCCGATCATCGATGTCATCTTTCCATCCAGCCCCGCCAATTCAAAAAGGCTTGGATGTGTCGGGGCCGGAAGGGAATAGCCAGTAACAACAGCTCCGGCTTTCACCAATATCCGGCAAAGCCAGCTCCCCTTAAAACCGGTATGTCCAGTAACAAAAATCCGTTTTCCCCTATAAAAATCTAAAACACTCTGTTCCATTAGTCACCCCACACCTTCCAAGGAGCTTGTCCAGAAGCCCAAAGCCGTTCCAGAATGTCTTTTTCCCGGGTAGTGTCCATACACTGCCAAAAACCGGAGTGTTGGTAACTCATCAGCTGACTTTCTTCCGCTAGCCGCTCCAAAGGCTCCGTTTCCAAAATTGTGGTATCGTCTTTTAGGTAGCAAAATATCTCCGGCTGGAACACCATAAAACCTGCATTGATCGCTGCACCGTCATTGGTGTTTTTCTCCCGGAAGCTGCGGACACTTCCATGTTCACCAATATCCAAAAGCCCCTTTTGCTGCTTTTGAATTACCGATGTCAATGTTGCAATTTTTCCATGGGAATGATGGAATTGCAATAGTTCCTTGATATTTACATCACACACACCATCGCCATAAGTAAGCATAAAGGACTCATCCCCAATATACCGCCGTACCCGCTTTAATCTTCCGCCTGTCATAGTATTTAGTCCAGTATCTACTACGGTCACTCTCCAGCGTTCCGAATTATTTTGATGGACAATCATTTCATTGGTGCCGTTGGTAAAGTCGTATGTAATATCGGAGGTGTGCAAAAAGTAATCTGCAAAATACTCTTTGATTACATGCTGTTTATATCCTGCACAAATTATAAAATCATTGAAACCATAGTGACTATACAATTTCATTATGTGCCAAAGGATCGGTTTCCCCCCCAACTCTACCATGGGTTTCGGCTTGTATTGGGATTCTTCTAAAATACGGGTTCCAAAACCACCCGCTAAAATTACAACTTTCATTTCCCTTTCTCCAATCGTTATTTTGTAATATCAGACCGGATGATCCTATTTTAGTTCTTCCAAACGGTGGTACAACTCCCCCGGGATCGCTGGTATCAGGTCCTGGCAAGCATTTCCCTGTGGAAGACTTGGGCAAAGGCACTCAGTTTCATCTGTTCTTAATTCAATCAGGCAAGGACCCTCGACTTGAGGAAATTGAAAGTTTTGAAAGGAGCCAGGATCCTCGACACAACAGTATCTCATCCGATAGGCATTGGCCATCGCTTGAAGATCCGGAACACCGTATCCGCTTTCTAATGTTGTATGAACAAAATGAGGACCAAATTGTTTTTCTTCCCTCTCGCGGATCATAGCAGATGAAAAATTATTGATGACCACAACAGTAATTGGCAGCCTGTTCTGGGCAATATGCTGTAACTCTTGCATATTCATTTGGAATCCCTGGTCCCCCACAAAACAGAGGACCGGACGCTTTGTCCCGTAATACGCACCGATCGCTTTGGGCAGTGCGCTTCCCAATGTTCCAAAGGAACCGGAATAGAGCGTTCTATTTGATGCGCCAGAATAGACGCAGGCGTTTGTCACCATAAAACTGTGATTTCCCACATCACAGACCAAAGCGTTCTTCGTATCTGTAGCCCTGATTATTTGCATTAAGAGGTTCACAATAGGTGTTTTATCCCATTGTTCAAGAGGGTTCTTTAACTCATTGCATATTTTTAGCCATTGAGGTCTATTGGAGTAGGAAAGGTTTCTTTTCAAAAGTTCCGGCAGAAGCTCCCCTAAATCCGCCTCATACCCAATACTGTTGGGGACATTCCGTGAAAATTCATTCTTATCAATATCCACCCGGATAGTAAAAGCTTTTTCCACTACAGGTCGAAAGCTTTTTGATTTCTCCGGAAACGCCATTCTATTTCCCAATGCCAAAATAAGGTCAGCTTTGGATAGAATAAAATTGCTGTACCGTGTTCCATGGCTGCCAATAAATCCAAAATACATTGGTGAATTTGGCATAATGTCATGAGTGGTGCGGCTGGACAGAACCGGCAGTCCTGCATCTTCAGCCAGTTGCTGTACCAATGCCGCTGTACCTGATTGACGAACCCCGTTTCCGATCAAAAACAAGGGGCGTTTTGCTGTCTTTATCTTTGCAGCAATCGCATCTGCAACTTTTCCTGTATCCTTCTTTGAAGACTCATCCAACATTAGGAAGGAGCTAGGTGAAAAATCTTGACGCAGTACAGAGGAGGAAATATCCAGAAATACCGGTCCCTTTCTTCCACTTGTCGCTGCAATATAAGCTGTTTTTATTTCCTTTTCTAATGTGTTCAGTTCATCGATCCGTGCCGCATATTTTGTTACACTGGCAGCAATGGCCACTGTATTGATCTCTTGGTTATTTTTTACCCGCATTTTTCGCTCTATCTCTTCACTGCTGTGAGCGGTAAAAAACATAACTGGTACAGAGTCATAGTAAGCATCTGCCATAGCAGTAAGCATATTGGTCATTCCGGGGCCCCGAGTTGCGTAGGCAATCCCCAATTTCCCAGTTGCCTGGGCATATCCGCAGGCAGCAAAGGATGCCCCTTGTTCGTGATAGTTTAGGTGAGGAGTCAGCTCTGCCTTTCTGCGGTCCATCGCATACAAAAACTCCAAAACCACCGCACCTGGCAATCCAAAGGCATCGGCCACACCTTTTGATATAAGATAGTCTACGATCCAGTCAGCTGCTTTCATTTTCCCTTTCTCTCCTATTTCCATTGCTCCAAAATGTCATCAAACACATGCTGGATTTCTAAAAAGTCTTCCGGCAGATGGCTAAACCATTTCAGGTATCCATTATCGTTTTCATTTTTCCCACCATTGTCGATTTGGTAATCATCCGGCAAATAACATCGAAAAAGAATTGCCACATTGTGCCCCCGCTCCCGAGGATGAGCCAAGCCTCCATTGCATTTGCGAATGACATTACGGACCGCAAGTGGTGTTTTGTCAAAGGTGACCGTATGACCTAGTTCTGCTTTAGCGGTCTCCTGGATCCGATGGGAAAAATCTTCATGAAACCGCATACAGCCTCCGGGAATATGCCAACTTTTTTGATAGAAAGGATCATTGCGCCTGGAAAGCAGCAACTGTTTTCTCTTATTAACCAACAATAGATCCACATTTGGTAGCGGTACTAATGAGGAGACCAAAAGAAATAGTTCCTCTGGCATCCCGTTATCTGTGTTTATTTCCGCTTGACGTAAAAATGCTACTGCTTCCTGTTGCTCTTTAGTCAAAAGCATCTTGCCGCAACTCCGTTCTATATTTTACTAAAAGTTTTTTTTAATTTTCCCAAAAGAGGTGCGGGGAGCATCCCGACAGCCAATGGCTTTAATACATAAAGCAAATTTTCCGGCAGAAGTCCCAATTCACGGAACCGAATATACCTTGTTACTGCTTCATTCCAGCGATGCCGCATTTTTCGTTTATTATGTACAGTTTCCAAAACCGTATAGTCCAGCAATATCTCCTGCTGATTCATTCCCTTATACCCTGCTGCATAAAGCCGTAGCAGGAGATCATAATCCTCACATAGGACACAATACGGTTTCTCCGAATACCCATCTACCGCTAAAAGAGCTTCCTTGCGAAACATCATGGAAGGATGAGCAAAGGGCTGTCGGAACAAGAAATCTTTGACTTCCGGATATTCTGGAAACATACTCTTTCCCGTAAACATTTTTCCATTCCAAATAGAAATATTGCTTCCAATAAAATCTATCTCCGGATGTTCTCTCAAACACGCTGTCTGCTTTTCAATCCGATACGGATTGGAATAATCATCGTCATCCATCCTCGCAATCAACCTGCCTTTAGACTGTGCTAAACATACATTCAGTTTTTCCGCTAAATTGTATTTTGCCCCAGGTCGAATTAGACGAATGCGTTGATCATTTCTTGCAAATTTATCGATCAGTTGTATTGCTTCTTTTGTTGACCCATCATCACAAATTAGAAACTCAAAATCAGAATAACTTTGTTTTAATATCGAAACAATACTTCGTTGAAGCAGATCCACGCTTTGTTTGTGATAGTAAACTCCCATCAGGACAGAAATCAGAGGTTTATCCTCCGGTTGCATACGCATTACACACCTCTTGGGCTTTATCAACCATTTTTATTCGCCCTCGTTCCAACCATACAACAGTTTTGCACATTTCTCGAATCTGTTCAGTATTGTGTGATACAAACAATACGGTTGTTCCTCCGCCCATCAACTCCAACATTCTTTTCCGGCTTTTCTCTTGGAAGGCTGCGTCTCCTACAGAAAGAATCTCATCTACGATAAGAACCTCTGGCTTTACGACTGTCGCAATTGAAAAGGCCAGACGCGCCAACATTCCAGAGGAATAGTTCCGAATTGGCGCCTCAATAAAATCGCCCAACTCTGAAAAATCCAAGATCTCTTGATATTTCCCCTTTAGAAATTCCTCGCTATATCCTAATATTGCTCCATTCAAAAAAATATTTTCTCTGCCTGTCAAATCATAATCAAAGCCGCTTCCCAGTTCCAACATAGGAACAATATTTCCGTAACACTGAACACTACCCTCTGTAGGTTTCAAAATACCAGAAATAACTTTTAACAGTGTAGACTTTCCAGCACCATTCCGGCCTATTAGCCCCAATGTTTCTCCTTTTTTTACATTGAATGAAACGTGATCCAATGCAGTAAATTCTTGATATTCCAGTTTTCCCCGTAGAGCTGTTGTTATAAACTCTTTTAGCGACATGATCTTATCGCTGTTCATTCTGAAGCGCATGGTCACATCTTTTACTTTGATCATCGTTGTATTCATATGCACCCCTTATAAATACAAGACAAATTTATCTTGCCCTTTTTGAAACACAACAGCCCCTATCACCAGTGTCACTAATGCAATCAACATACACTGGATGTACACAATAGGCTCTGGCGATATTCCATTTAAGATGCAAATCCGGGCGTTTTTCAGGAAGTGATAAAGGGGATTTATTTGAAGGATAAATCTGAAATTGTCCGGCAGAATAGTCTCCGGATAAAAAATAGGAGTGGCGTACATCCAAACCATATTGAGAACGCCCCATAAAAATTGAACATCCCGGAAAAAGACCATCGCTGTTGATAGAAAAAGTCCTAGCCCCAAGCTAAAAATAATGGCACAGCACAAAAAATAAACAGCCAAAATTGCCGACTTGTGGAAATGAACGCCAGTAATAAACGAAACCAAAATCAGTGGAAGTATTGAGATTGCAAGATTCACTACAGAAGACATGACCCGTGTCAATGGATAGATATATTTGGGGACATATACCTTGGTAATAAGGCTTGCGTTCCCCACAATAGCCCCCAGAGCCATCCCACAGGATTCTGTAAAAAAGTTAAAGACTACCACTCCAATGAGAAGATAAACTGTATAATGAGGAATATCATTCTTAAAAATGGTGGAAAAAACAAAATACTGCACACACATAGTCAATAAAGGATTGAGAAAGCTCCAAAGTATTCCAAGTACCGACCGTTTATATTTGGTTTTGAAATCTCTGGATACCAACTGCCGGATAAGAAATCGGTATTTCTGTACCGCAATAACTGCATTGAGAATATAGCTGCGTTTTCCCTTTTTACAGCGGTACCAGATGACAACCAATAATAGTACCAACAGTCCAAATCCGGTGACAGCAAACTCCCAGTAATGGAGCCCCGTCCAGATATAGTCCTCCCCGGAGACTGAGAAACAAAGGGTACCTGCTACAGGTGTTCCATTTAGAAAAAGAATCGAGCCTTCCTCTGCAGGAGTAGATTGGTTCATTAAGGGTGAAACTGCGTTCCCTAAAGAAGAATCAGCATAAATTCGGAGCATCAGGGGAACTCCATAGAGATCTTCCAAAGGCTCCTCTGTTGTTAAGGTAGTTACTCCTCCCTCCTGTATCGCAGCTGCATCATAGGTTTGTGATGCAATAATACTATTCTGGGAAACATTCCAAAGTTCAACAAAAACGGTCCCTATGTTTTGTCGGTAATAGGTACCCCATTGAACATCGATTTGTTCCAGACGGTGTATGGTTGTTGTGAATCGCTGTTCTACAACATTTCCGACTGCTAGTTCCACTGTTCCACTCTCTGCTGGGAGAAGATCAATATTGCCACGGGATTTTCGCAGATGCAGTTGTTCTCCCGCCAAAAAATAAAAGAGTACGACTAGGACCCAATATCCTGTAAGCAGGATAACCGCCATCCGGCGGAGAATGATCTTCGGTTGTGCTTGTTCCCGCAGCAATTATTTTCACCTCTTTTGATAGCCTACTGAAACAAGTAGTTTCTTCTGCGTTTTCAGCTTGTTCTTGTTTCTCCATTTACAAATTTGCCAAAGCAATATATTGTCTCTTTATCCAATCAGCATATGTTCGGATATTCGGCACTGTTGCAGCATCCATTCGTTTCCCTTTTTGCAAAACTATCGCCCAAACCTTAACCACATCTTTTAATGGCAGGCATCGGCAAGATTCATTCACGATTGTTTCCATCGGAACCCTGTTCGACAGCAGGACCGGCAGGCCGTTGGCCTGGGCTTCCCAGGCTGCCATACCTAGACCCTCATACAGGCTGGGCAAACAAAACGCATCCATCACGTTGTACAACCGGTTGACATCTGCACGAACACCGGCAAAAATAACGCTTTTCTCTATTCCCAACCTTTTTGCCTTGCTTCTGATCCTGCTTTCCAACTCTCCCCCACCAATCAAAAGCAATCTGGCATCTGGCCTTGTTTTCAAGAGTTCATAGAAAATATCCAATAAAAAGCTGTGATTTTTTGCGTAAGTAAATCTCCCCACATGACCTACCACAAAAGCATCTTGAGGTATCCCCAATTCTTCCCTCAAGGCAATCCTCTCCTCCGGGTCAAATGCAAACTTCTCAGCATCAATAGCATTGGGCATCACTGTGACCCTGCCGGAATCAAAGCACCGGTTCCCGAACATCCACCTTCCGGCGGTTTCCCCGCAGGCAAAATAATCAGTAGCAAAAATCTTATTAAAGGGCCGGAGAATGTATTTCAAGAGGGTCTTGATTCCTTCCCCCCAATAAGCGGTGGTGTGGTTGTGGCAGATTCGGACTGGCACCCCTGCCCGCCAAGCGGCAAACAACGGGAACACCGACATGGTGCTAAGATGGGCGTGAACGATTTTGTACCGTCGCTTTTTGAATGCCTTGTACAAAACCCGGTGATACTTCACCACCCTGCTGTAGGGCGGGATAAGATATATCCCCGCCCCCAGCCGTTCTAACTCCTCCCGCTGGGGAAAAGAACTCCCCTCCGCCAGGTAGAAATCGAACTGGACCTTCTCCCGGTCTATGTGCCGGTAGTAATTCATCACCACCGACTCAATGCCGCCGCTGTCCATGCGGTTGAGCACCTGGGCCACCCGGATCGGTTCAGCCATCTGCTTTCTCCTCTTTCCGCTTGGGCGTGAGCTCCTCCCGGTTCACCATCCCGCCAAAAGCGGTCCGCAGCAGGATCTGTATATCCAGCCCCAGGCTCCAGTTCTCAATGTACCAGATGTCATACTGCACCCGGTCCTCGATGCTGGTGTCCCCCCTCAGCCCGTTCACCTGGGCCCACCCGGTCATCCCCGGCTTCACCTGCTGGCGGACCAAGTAAAGAGAGACCTCTTCCTTGAAATGCCGCACATGGAAGGGCACCTCCGGGCGGGGGCCAACCAGGCTCATATCCCCCACCAGGACATTGAATAGCTGGGGCAGCTCATCTATGCTGAACTTCCGGATAAAACTCCCGAATCTTGTTTTCCTCGGATCGTCCTTTGTTGTCCATCCTGTTTTTTCACTTCTTGTTACACTCATGCTCCGGAATTTCAGCATAGTGAAAGGTTTCTTATCCTTTCCAACTCGTTTTTGTCGGAAAAGTATTGGGCCAGGACTGCTGATCTTCACTCCAATCGCAGCTATCACCATGATCGGGCTGGTAAGGATAATGAGCATCAGCGACCCGAAAAGGTCCATCAGCCGCTTCACCATAGCCCAGCCCAGGTTGTCCAGCGGCGTCGCCCTCATATTGATGAGCCGTGTCCGCCCGATAGCATCAATGGTGGGGTGGGGCGGAATGTAATCGTTATAAAAAGGAATGAGACTCAGGCGGATGCCCTCCTTGTCTGCAACGGCAAGAGCAGGCTTCATGAACTGGGTCTCGTGAGGCTCCAGTGCGATGATAAGCTCGTCCAGCTTGTGGCGCTCCAAAATCTTCTCCAGGTCCTCGTAGGAGCCCAGACACTTCCCCAATTCTGGCCGCTTCTCCCGGCTGATGTATCCCGTCACTGTCACCCCTAGCTGGGGATTCTGCCGAATGTCCTCCAGGTACTGCCGGGCCAGGTGGCCGTTTCCAAGGATGGCAACCTGCTTTTGGTTGTATCCAAGGCTCCGGTAATACCGCAACACCCCCCAGGCCAGCGTCCGCTTGAGGATCACCAACAGGCTGGAGATAAGCCAGAAAAACACGATGGCCAGGCGGGGAAAATCTGCAATGCGAATCAGATACAGGACCGCCATAAAGGCTAGGGAGACAACGCCGTTTACCAGAAATATCTTCAACGCTTCGCCGACGTTCGCCTTGAAGCGGTAAGAACTATATAATTGGAGAAGGTAATAGAGGAAAACCACCAGAACAGCGCACCCCGCCGCCAGCAGCTGACAGCGCAGACCCAAAAGGTCCATCTGGGTGTTGCCGTTCAGCACCTCCAGCCGAAGAAACATTGCCAGGGAATAGGAGAGGAAAATGAGGAAAGTGTCTGAGGCCATATTCAGAAAGTTGAGGATGCTTTGGTTCTTCCGGATCAAGCCTCGTTTCTCCCCCTTTTCCTAGCGTTCATTCCATCCAATAGATAGCTGCTCCTGCTCCAACTGCCGCTCCTCGCTCATAGCACTCTGTGCGCCCTTGGCATGGACGCCCCCTCTTATAATCGAAACGTTTATTTCGTATGAAATCAAGGGCAAAAAGAAAAGCCTTCCGTCGATTTCTTTCAGGAGTATTTATTAGTTTACCACAAACCATGGTGGATTACAAGGGTTAGGCTTATTTTTTGTGCGTAAAACAAGGCTGACGGGAAGATTTTCCAGTCCAGCCCTTTCTTTATACCTTGAAAGCCATCTGATCTTTTCCTGCTTTTCGGCCATGAATTTATTCAAATTAAATATTCCGTTTAGTTTTTAATTGTGGCCACGATACCCGCCCCAGCCAATCCAGCTGCCTGGCGTGTTCTGCCCCCGTTGAAATGAGGTATATCCTGGTGGTTTCGATGCTGGAGTGCCCCAGGATGTCCGCCAGTTTCACCACATCCCGGCAGGCCCGGTAGAAGGTCTTGGCGAACAGATGCTGTAGGTTGTGGGGAAGCACCTTGCTCTGCTCCACCCCCGCCCTGGCGCAAAGGAGGGCTTTCATCTCCGCCCAGATCTGGCTGTCTGCTCAGCCCCTTCCCGCTTCTTGTGAGAAAGATCTCCCCAGAGGCGATTTTTCTGGCGTATTTTACCAGCTTTTGGTACAGCTTTCCAGGCAGAAGGATGGTCCGCGCTTTCCTTTTAAGTGATATTTCCGTTCTTATATCTCATATAAATTTTGTTGATATGCACTTTTCTTCACTCATTCTGACCACTGTAGCGCATATGGTTTCAATAAGAAGCTCCAGCCGTTCACTGCCCAGGACCTTTGCTGTTTCCAAGAGCCGGATGTATTCTTCTCTATTCAGCTCCCGTTCTCTGCTGCGGAATACCCTCTGCTGGATCTTAAGATGTTTCACCCGGCAGCCCTGCCAGCCCAGAAAGCTAAAGAATTTGTTCAGGGCAGACAGCTTCCTGTTCACTGTAGCTGGCTGGCAGCCCAACTGTTTCTTCCACATAGCCACCTGTTCTTTTGTCACCTGGTCACCTCCCAGCCAGGCGGCAAAGGCCCGGACCTTCCACAGATACTTTTCGATGATGGCGGGTTCCCGTTTTTCCTCCACTAACCACTGGCGGAAGGTTTCAAAATGGCCAGCCTCGATTCTTCTTTCCATAGCAATATCCTCCTCTTTTGGTAAAATTATGCTGTCTTTTTACCCGATGGGCTGGAGGTTGTAAAATAAATTGCTGGTTCAGAACTTAGACATAATAGGAATCCCTAGCGAAGGATGACACTTCATAAGGAAGTGTGCAAAGATACCCGCCAATCCTGGTGTCACCAGGGTTTGGCGGGTATCTTTGCTTTGCTTTTCTCTTATGTTTTCCCTTTACAGATTCAAAACATTCTTTATAAAACTCTCCATCCGGGCGGCGCTGTCCTGCTTCATCCGTTCTGTGAAGTGGCCGTATTTGTCCAGGGTAAAAGCAGCAGTGGCGTGTCCCATATTTGCCTGCACGGTCTTAATGTCATCTCCGGCTCGGATAGCGTTCACAGCGTAGGTGTGGCGCAGATCGTGGAACCGGACACCTTCCAGCCCGGCGGCGGCGCACAACGCCCGAAATCGCTTATCTACGCTGCTACGGTTCATAGGTCCGCCAGCGTCCCCGGTGAACACAAGGCTGTGGAGGTTGTCCCACATCGGACCGGCTTTCAGCTGCATTTCTGACTGTCTGGCCCACTGTTTCCTCAATGCCGCCATAACCGCCGGAGCCGGGGTGATCGTGCGGGACTTCCCGCTTTTTGGGGACTGGAAAACATCGCCCACCCTCCCCCGGATAAGCTGCTTATTGACGGTAAGCGTCCCCCGCTGGAAGTCCACTGCATCCCAGGTAAGGCCCAACAGCTCCGAGACACGCAAGCCGGTAAAGAGCGCCACGGGTATGATCTGTTCCAGCGGCGTACCGGTGGCCACAGCCAGCAGCGCGGCGGTTTGTTGGTCATCAAGGGGCTTTATTTCCTCCTGTTCCATCTTTGGCAATACACAACGGTCGGCGGGGTTGCGTGGTATGTAATCCAGCTCCACAGCCTTTTGGAGCATGGCGTGAAGGTTCTTATAGACCAGCCGAACAGAGGACGGGGCGAGGCCCGAAAGCCCGTTTATGAAGCCCTGGACGGTGTGGGGATGGAGGTCTGCCAAACGGACAGCCCCCAAAGTGGGCTTAATGTGGTTGTTTATATTGTTGCGGTAGATCGCCGCCGTGGAGGGCTTCAAACTGCCTGTATAGTCCCGCTGCCAAATGTCCAGCCACTGCCTTACCGTCATCCGCTGCGGGGCTGTGTATGTACCCTGGTTGACCTCCACCGCGGCGGCCTGCATCTTCTCCCGGACCTCCTTTTGGGTCTTGCCGGTGAAGCTGCGCTGTATCTGCTTGCCGGTTCCAGGGTCCCGGCCAGTGGTGATCCGGGCCTCCCAATAGGTGTACTCTTTGCCGCCCCTGGCGACAGTCTTCTTCCGAATCGTCCCGCTGCCCTTTGCATTTTTTCGTGCCATGATGAAAAAACCTCCTGTTTCTTGACACCGTGGCCCGGAAGGTGATACAATAAGGGCGCACTGGTGCCTTAGTTAGTCGCTCTGGTATTTGTGCATCTTGGCCGCTCTAAGTGTTCGCAGCACTTAGGGCGGTTTTTTACTCGCCAATTTTGACGAGGATTTGTACAGTTGGATTGCTGGGTGATACCGCCAGGATTGGCGATATTACCTGACAGGTCTGGCTTTGGTCCAATTTTGGACCGTTTTTTGGCCATTTCTGTTTCAGCATAGAAAAAGGCAGGCAACCGAAGCTGCCTGTCTCAATGATCACATGAAATGAGGTGGGGCGACACTCCCACATCTCCAACAAGGGGCGACGGCTGCCCGTTCCGTCCTCTGCATTTCATGTAATACCACTATATGTGCTTACAACTTCATTATACACGATTTTATGAAAATGTCAAACCCTCTTGAGAGTTCCTTTCTGGATAAAATTCTTGACCCGGTTACTGTTCAGCACATACAAAGACCGGGCATAATAGCGCCTTCCCGCAGACAGCCGGACGGCAACCTTCACATATTCTCCGTTTACCAGAAACTCTTTGACATACTCAATGGAGCCGTCCCTGGGGTTCTGTCCCACATAGTCCGGGTTTGCCAAGATGTTTTGCAGCTCTGCACCGTATTTGGCGAAGTCCGCCGGGTGGGAGGTCTGCATATGGACAAGGTTTGTTTGCCCCAGATAGATACCCCGGTCCCCGGAGACAGCGATCCCCAGCAGTCGCTCAATATTGGCGGTTATATTTCCTACCTTTTGGATGATCGCTCCCTCCTTTGGTGTCTATTCTCCCTCTGGCGGTCCTTCTGGGGGGGCTGGGGGCGGGGTGGTATCCTCCGTATCCCCCTGCGGTGTGGGCGGTGTTTGTGGGGAGGTTTCTGGCGGTTCCTGCTGGAAATATGGCTCGAACTGGAATAGCGTACTTAATTTGGGGTTCCCAGCAATTACATCTACAATTCTAATTACTTCATTAAGTCCATCGTCAGTCAAACTTTCAATAACAAACAAAATGTGTTCTATCTTTTTTTTTCTCTCATAATGCTCCTTCATTATTTTCGACTGCAATGGTGCGAATACTTTAATATCTTCTTTGATTCTCAATACTCTGAGCCGAAGCTCATCTAATTCCTCTTGGTTTATGTCAGGAGGCCCCCATATGTTATCACCATAATCTTTTAAGCCCATTAACTCTCCAGGGTGGATGCCAAGAGCGGCAGCTATGCGTTGGAGGGTTTCATATTTGGGGTTGCGCAAGTCATTTTCCCATTGTGCTAGAGTTTGATATGCAACCCCCAATTTTTCACCAAGTTCTTTTTGCGTTAGCCCAGCTTTTTTGCGAGCCTCTTTTATGCGTTGCCCAGTAGTCATTCCACCACCTCCACATAAAGCATAACACAACAAAGGTAAAAGTGCAATAAAAATTTTTTTGCAAATGACTGTAACAAACGCTTGACAAAGGCAAAAGACTGTGTTACCATGTGATTACACAGTCAAATGCAAAATATCAAATTGGAGGTGAACCAGATGCGCATCAACCGAGTAACCTTTGCGACTGAAATGGCCCGCAGAGACCTCAATCAAAAGCAGTTGGCGGAGTTGTCCGGCGTAAGCAGGGTAACAATTACCGCCATCAAAAGCGGGAAGTCATGCAGCACAGACACGGCAGAAAAGCTAGCGGCAGTCTTGGGTCGCGAGATCATCGAAGAAAGGAGTTAGACCATGCAAGGCGAAGTTTTGACCGTCAAGGAGGCGGCGGAGCTGCTCCAGGTGTGCGATAGGACCGTTTACACCTGGGCGCACCGGCAAGATTTTCCTGTCCTAAGGATCGGAACAGTCATCCGCATCCCGAAGAATCTGTTGTTAGCCTGGGTAGAGAACCAGGCCAAGAAAGGAGTTTGAACCATGAAAACGACACAGACCATTCAGCTGCGTATCTTTGGGGTACGCATCCGGGACGAGCGCACCGGCGAGGTCCGCAAGGACAAGATCACCTTCACCAAGCAGCAACTTCAAGCGGCCCAGGTGGTGGGGCTCTCCTCCACAAATCTCATCCGCAGAGCGTACAACCGTGCGGGGTACAGGGTGCTGGGCACGATCTGGGCAGAAAAGCGGGAGGTCGTTCTGGACCTGGAAGAACTTTGGAATGGCCTTTACAGCGATGAACAGGGTGCGCCCCTGGACCTTATCGACATTTTGAAGAACCTTGAAGCGGAGGAGAAAGCTGCTGATGAGCGAGAAAATCACAGAGGCCAATAAGGGCGATCTCAACTTTCTGATGCTGGAATGCGGAATGACCCTTGACAGGATCGGAGAGGAATGGGAGAGACGACCGGAGGGCTGCACCTGGGCGGACTTCATGGCAGCCATCCGAGACCTGCACGCAAGAGGGGACCTTCTTGTCCCTCCGGGGGAGGATGTCCGGCTGGCTGTGGCAAAACCAACCCTTGTCCGGGCCTGTGATGTGGCCTATGAGCCGCCCCGCTGGACGATAGCCCCTTATCTCCAGCGGGGCAAGGGGACGCTGATACAGGCGGAGGCGGGGACCGGGAAAACAGCCTTTGCCTGCGCTATCGCTGCCCATGTCTCCACAGGCCGGCCTATTTTGGATATTCCCATAGAAACGCCCGGCAATGTGCTGATCCTCTCGGTGGAGGATGATCTCCCCGTCCTCCGGGGGCGTATTGAAGCCAGCGGCGGGGACCTGGAGAGATGCACCTTCCTTACCAATGCTGCCGGTCTGTCCTTCAGCAGTCCAGAGGTGGAAAGCGCCATCCGCCAGATCGGGGCGAAGCTGGTTATCTTTGACCCGCTCCAGGCATTCATTGGGGCAAGGGTGGATATGTTCCGGGCCAACGAGACCCGGCCGGAGCTTGCCAAACTGTTTGAGATGTGTGACCGTAACGACTGCGCATGTATCGTCATCGCACATATGAGCAAGAGCGCAGGGGACAAGTCTCCCGTCAATCGGGCGCTGGGCAGCGCAGACATACCGGCAGCCATGCGGAGCATCCTCCAGATCATCCAAAACCCGGACAACGAATGCGAGCGCATCGCGGTCCATGTAAAGTGCTCCAACGCCCCCAAAGGGAAAAGCCTGGCATACACCATCGGGGAGCGGGGCGGCGTCCATTGGGTAGGCTTCAGCCCTATGACAGCGGAGGACCTGACCGCTGTGGTCAAGCGTAAGGAAAAGGGCATCCCTTATGAGAACGAACCGCTTGTCCAGGTATTCAACCAGCTTGTTATTGACCGGCCCGGCGGCGGCTTCTGGTCCTATGCAGACCTGAAAAGCGAGGGGGCTAAGATACTGGGGTTCCCGCCCTATGCTGACCTCAATGACCTGCGGCAACGGTTGGACGGCGGGCTGGCCAAAGAATTACAAAAGCGGGACGGGCTGATCGTGACGATTGGTCAAAAAGGGACGCATGGAGTGAGAGGTGTCAGGGTGGAGCAATACCAGCAACCGAAAGCCTATCAGACCAAGATTTAAGGTGGCGCAATCCCTATTATAAAATATAGTATATATTTCTTATCATTTCGCCACCTACTTAACCAATCGCCACCAATTCAACCCTGTAAAGGTGGCGAAGGTGGCGCAAAGTGCACCTCTTTTTGTAATAGAAAGAGCGCCACCCACAACAGAAAGGAGACCAAATGAGCTATTACCACACCTGCCCCCTTTGCGGTTCCAACCTGGACCCCGGCGAAACCTGTGACTGCCAGCACAAAGAAGAAGCCCCCGCCGGTGCTGCAAACGCCGGAGAGGGCAAAGGGACCCAGCAAGACAGCTGATCACTACTAAGTCCATCCTTATTTTAAGGGATGGGGAAAGGAAAGTCAATGGAAAAAACAGCCACAGCTCCCCGGTTTGGGGGAAGACATTTCGATAATATCAAAGAGGGGATGCCCCAGATGGAGTGGATCGGCGGCCCGGAGCGTCTCCAGGCAGTCCAAAAGTCCATGGAAGAGAAGGAGCCGACTTTGGCTGCCTGTCCCTTCTGCGACTCCCAGCCGTTCTTAAAAGGCGTTTGGGCCTATAACAGACCGGCGATTATTGCATTCTGCCCTGCCTGCGGATGCCGTACTTCCTGGCAGACCGAAGGACTTGATATTGTTGATCGCAAGCGTTGGACACTGGAACAGTGTATTACCGAAGCAGTAGCACGATGGAACAGGAGGCCCACCGCATGAAAATCACGATCGCTTTTCTTCCTGAAGAGTATGAGCAAATGAGGATCATCCGAACATTCCTGACCCACTATTTACCTGGCAGCAGGCTTCGCAACAATTTTAAGGGTACCCCATATATGCACTGTTACCTGACCACCCCAAAGAAGGTACAGAATGCCGAGAAACCGGAAGATTGACATTGTATTTAGGCATAAAAAGAACGGTCAGCTTGATTCTTTCACCAGGATATGGTATAATTAAATTAAAGATAAGGCATGAGTACCGCCCAATGATGGGTTAGCCGATAAAGGCATGGGAAACAGCAGACCGCTGTTCTCATGCCTTTTCTTTTGCCCGGGACGGCAGGGGTTATGGGATTCTTTGCCGTTCCGGGCAAATAAATCAGCCCACCCGGGCGTAAAACGGAGGTAATTATGAGCGAGAACACCAACATGGAAACCCAGCAGCAGACCACTACTCCCACCCCGGAGGAAACAGGGGGCAGAATGTTCACCCAAGAAGAAGTAAACCGCATCGTTTCTGACCGGCTGGCCCGAGAGAGAGCAAAAGCGGAGCCGTCACCCTTGGACGAACGCGAAGCGGCAATAAAGGCGCGTGAAAGTGCGCTTGACTGCAAGGAATATTTGGGGACAAAACAGTATCCGCCGGAGCTGGCGGATATTCTTGATACATCGGATGCGGAAAGATTCAAGGCCACTGTGGACAAACTGGCACAACTTCCTGGTGGCTTGTGTTCCAGCCACAACCTAGTCCATGTTGACCTGTTTCCATCTTGTTCCTTCAATAGCGGAGGAAAGACAGACATCCTTGCAGACGCATTTAAGCCGCCTAAAATCTGATATTTTAGGAGGGATTCATAAATGAGCATCGAGTTAGCAAAGAAATTTCTTCCTTACACTGATGAGCAGTTTGCTACCGAGAGCAACAAAAGTCTTTTGACAAACCAGGATTTTTCTTGGAGTGGCGCACATAGCGTCAGGGTGTATAAGGTTACTACCTCCAGGATGAATGACTATGGGCGTAGCGGTCCATCAGGGGGCAACTGGAGCCGATATGGGGCAGTGGAGAGCTTACATGCCACCACGCAGGAGATGATCTTAAAGAAAGACCGCTCTTTTACATTTGCCATTGATGCGCTGGATGAGGACGAAACCGCCCAGCAGCTGGCCGCTGCGTCCGCGCTGGCCCGGCAGAACAGGGAAGTGGTCATTCCCGAGGTGGACGCATACACCTATGGCGTAATGTGCGCCAATGCAGGCCACAAGCCCGCTGCAAAAGCTCTGACCGCCGAGAACATCTATACCGAGGTTCTGGCAGCGTCTGAGGCCTTGGACAATGCGGAGGTACCGGAAACTGGTCGTGTGCTGGTGGTCACACCCGCCGTTTATGCGCTGATGAAAAAATCCCCCGATATTATCATGGAAACCGATGTGGCCCAGGATATGCGTCTGCGGGGTGTGATTGGTTTCGTAGATGGTATAAGTGTGTTAAAAGTACCTGCTGTCCGTTTGCCTGCCGATTTTGGATTTATGGTAGCGCATTCCTGCGCTACTGTGGCTCCGGTCAAATTGGAAACCTTCAATATCCACCGTGACCCGCCCGGTATTTCTGGGGCGCTGGTAGAGGGCCGTATCTGCTATGACGCCTTTGTGCTGGACAACAAGGCCAAGGCGATTTATTACCAGGCCCAGACGACTGCCGAGACATAACGAACAGCAACGCCCAACGGGGGCGCATGGGCAATAGCCTGTGCGCCCCGCTTTTGGAGGGGATGGAATGACAAACGAGGAGAAAAAGGCTTGGTTAAATCGCTACCAGTTGCTGGAACAGAAGAACCAGCGGTTACAGGAAGAGATTGTCCAATGGGAGGTTAGAGCCTCTCCTCTAACAGTCCGGTATGGTATAGTCCCAACGGGGGGCAGTGTGGATGCTCTCCAGCGTGCAGTGGAGGAAATGCAGGCCCTGAGGGATGATTTGGAAGAACAGCTCCAGAAACAGGAAACTATCCGGTGTGAGATCGAAGCGGCTATACAACGGATAGAGGATAGACGGCTACGGGAGTGTCTGCGATGCAGGTATTTGAAGGGATGGAGCTGGGAAGGAGTGGCAGTGTGGATGGGCTACTCTCCCAGCTATACAGCAAGGCTTCATAGGCAGGCACTGGAAAAGTTGACTTTCACTTTACGACAATAGGAGGGTTTAGGGTTTTGGAGGGTGGCGGCTATGTCACGATGGAGAACTAACGGCGGATGGAATAAGCGATGCGGAACAGTGGAGAAAACGCCCAGAATTGACAGCTTCGAGGCCAAAGAAATGTTTAAGGGGATGTTGTTCGCCTACTGTGACAGTAAAATGCGGGCGTTCAACTGCGGCCATTACATAGACTGGGGACCAGACCTGGGAACAGATCAAGAGATTGTGGAGCTGTGGAAGGGGGAGTGGTGTCAAACCTTGGAACTGTCCCGCATACCGTCTGGCTTCGGCGGGAGCCGCCCCTTTTGGCTGTGTCCGTCCTGTGGGGAACGGCGGCGGTATTTATATCTGACCGGGGATGTATTCCTGTGCCGCAAATGCGCCCAGGTGAATTATAAGAGCCAACAGGCCACCCGGAGCGATTCTATGTACTACTATCACAAGGGCATGGACCTGGTGGAAAAGCGCCTTGACCGCTGGCCCATTGTAAGGCCAGATGGGTTCAGCTTTTGCGGTTGGATGCCAGACCGTCCCCGGTATATGCACCAGGCCACATACCAGCGTTATCTATCTCGGTTCCTGCGGTATAGAAGGAAACACGCTGACCGGCAAATGGCTGATATGCTGCGGCTGTTGAAGATGTTCAAATGAAAGGCGGTAATAGTATGACTTTGACAGACAAGGCGGCGCAATACGCCAAACAGCACCCACAAGAGGTAACACTTACATGGATCGACAATTCCACACGCATATATGACGCTGACAAGGCGGTGAGGCTGTGTGCCACTTCCAGGACCGCCGCTTGTATTATGAGCGCAGAGGCCCCCGACAAAGCCCTGGCCGATATGCTGAACCGGCTGCTGGATGATGAATAATTTTCCCTTATTTTTTCCCTTTGGCGCACTCCTAACCGCTCTATATGATTCCGCTGTATTCCCTTAAAGCCTCTAAAATAAAGGTTTTGCGGGACTGTATTCCGCTGTTTTTCACCAGATGCAAAGGCGGCACACACCATAAGGAAGTGCCATCCTTCGGCTTTTACAGCGGCTGGGTATGGTCGTAAATTGCAGGAAATTCACAACAAAGTTGTCAGTCTCCAATTTACAACTTAGATATTTGGGTGCGTATTTCCCTTGTGAAATCTGCTTTGGAACAAAAGAAAACAGCAGTTATCCGTAGTAGATAACTGCCTAATAAACCAGAAGTCCTTCTTCTAATTTCTCTTTTTCAGATAATCTAAAACCCAAAATGTCACTGGCTTAAACACAACATAAAAACCATAACCAAGCATTCCACCGATCACATTCGTAATTAAATCTGTGACATCCGAAGATCTGAAACCATCAATGAGCGGCTGCAACAGTTCAATGCCCAAACTCATCAAAAAGCAGAAAAATACCGTTTTGCTAAGTTTGGTATTCCTGCTTTGGGTCAATGGAAACAAAAAACCAAATGGCATAGTCATCATAACATTTAATATAACCTGTCTTACGAAGTCCCCTCTGCCCATTAAAATATCTACGAAAGGTATCAGGTTCATAGGTGTATAGGGGTGGTTTAGAATAAAGGGAATAGATGCTATGATCGGCATCAAGGTAAAAAAGAGTACAAGCGAAAGATAGATATACATTAGAGTGTTGACAATCAATACATCTCCTCCCCTGCTTTTCCACTTCTTGAAGAAAACAAAAGCGTATAAGAAAAACAAGGCTGCAAAATCTATCAAATATTTGATATGGACCCACCTCAAGTGTTCCATCGCCTCCTGTTTTATATTCTATCAGCGATAAAATCGTTCAATTACCAATTTGGCGCCTTGTGAAGAAATGTTTCGTAAGCGGGCAAACGGCGACCGAGACAATGACTGCAAAAGCGACCGCGGCATACTGACAAGGGAATGTAAATCCGGCGACATAGAAAAGACCGTATCCCTGCCAAATTTTCATACCCATCATCATGCGTGTCGGCAAAAAATTGTAGACCATATTGATGGTGTTGCTGTTTGTAAAGGCAAAGTCGATCATTGGGAACAGTAAAAGAACTGCGCCAACAAAAAGGCTGACAAACTGGTTTTTCGACATAGAAGACACCAGCATGACGATCTGTGCAAAGAACAGTGAACCAAGCAGACTTGTGACAATAGCAACTACCGTGGCCTGCCCTTGTGACCAGGGAAATGGCGCTACATCCAACAGCCAGTTCTGCCAGTATGCCTCCCAGCCCGTTAAGCCATATGTCGAAAATATAATCAGAAGGTTGAAAATGGTCATGATCCCCCACGCCGCAACCGCAACGATCAGACCGGCTTTCATTTTGTTATACGCAAGATTCTTTTTCCCATCTTTCGAGGAGAGGAGCAAGGCATCCGTCTTCCTTGTGTATTCGCTGGAGAAAAGCGGGGCGAGTGCAATTAAAATGACCGCGCCGACTGTATATGGGTATGTTGCCAGTATTGTTCTGACCTTCTTGTATCCGTAGTCATAATTATACATGGCTATGTATTCCCCTATAAAATCATCGTACCTTTTTCGTGTGTCCGCCGCAAGTGTCTCCCCCTTTTTCCCTGGATAGGCGTTTTGATAGTATTCTGCCATGTGGTCACGGAATCTTTTTGCGTTGCTGTAAAAGTTGGATGCGACCAGTACATCCTCATATTTGTCGTATTCGGCCATGCCGCGTTCGTTCAGGAACAGAAAGAGTCTCTCCCTCACTCTTTCTTCATCATATCCATACTGGCGGACCTGCGTTTCAACAATTTTTTCGGCCTCCTCTTCACTGACTCTATATTGAGGATCATGCAAGATTGCTTCTTCCTCTTGTTGGCGAAGCTCGATCCAGTCAGGCGTGATTGCTCCGGCAAAATGTGTCCGCTGTTCTTTCAGATCTTGAAGTTCTGTCTTAAAATCAGGAGAAGCCACAATATATTTAGACTGATTCCCTGCCAGCAGTATCGAAAAAATATCCAGCGCAATCACAACAGCTAAGACGATCCATACAAGGGGAGTTCCAATCATTTTTTTCACTTCAAACCATATATATCTCATATCGCTTCCCCTCCAAACTCCTTCATATAAAGCTGCTCCAGATCAATGCGCCCTTTGTCCCACGGTTCATCAAAAATGATCTTCCCCTCAGACATCATCAACATATGACCGGCGATTTTCTCCACATCGGATACAATGTGCGTAGAGAGCAGTACGATGGTATCCTGCCCCAACCCGGCGATCAATTTGCGAAAGCGCACCCGTTCCTTGGGATCAAGCCCCGCTGTCGGCTCATCCACGATAAGCAGGCTTGGGTCATTGAGTAAGGCTTGGGCGATCCCCAATCGTTGCTTCATTCCGCCGGAATAGGTCTTGATTTTCTTTTTTCCGGCATCTTTGAGTGACACCAATTCCAGCAATTCTTTTGCTTTGCGTTTGGCATGGGAACGGGATAGCCCTTTTAACGCCGCCAGATAGAGCAGAAAGTCCAGCCCTGTAAAATCAGGATAATAACCGAAATCTTGCGGCAGATACCCCAATACTGCCCGGTAGTCCTCGCTGGATACATCCACTCCATCCAAAGCGATGCTCCCCGCTGTGGGCTTCAAAATGCCGCACAGCATCCGCATCAGGGTGGTTTTGCCCGCCCCGTTTGCCCCCAGCAGGCCATTGATGCCTTCCGTAAGCCGCAAATTCACCCTGTTCACAGCGCATTTGTCTTTGTACTGCTTTGTCAGTCCGTGCACCGTCAGTTCCATTGTAATTCCCCTATTCTTTTTATGTGTAGCGTAAACTCTGTTGCTGCCGCAATGATCACCACTGCCAAAACCACACCCCACAGGACCAAATTTTCCGTCTGATACAGTGCGGGCCTAATAGTTTCCGCCAGTTGCCCAAGAACACTGACCATCACTGCCACTGCACTGCAAGCAAGCAGCCCGTCTCGACCTCGGAAACGCCGGGACAGCTCTAATCCCAAAGCTGCTGTAAGAAAATAAGGTGTCAGCAGATATACTCCCGCCTGCACCGCCTCAACGGTTCGATATGCCGCAAGCAGGGGCGCAAGCAGGGCGAATAAAAACAGATGAAACAGCCCTATCGCTACCATCCGGGCCAATATTGCGCTCTGTCGGGACATCCGGCAGGCAAGCTCCAATTCCTCCATTTGATACAACTGCGCCCGTCCGTTTTCTGTGATCGCCATCAGCGCAAAAAACGGCGTCATTGCAGAAATACACCACAAAGCAGATTTACCTGAGCGAGAGACCGTTATCAGGATAAAGCCGGACAGCATCAAAGACAATAACCATACCCACCAACGAACATAGCGGACTTGCAGTACAATCAGCCTCCGGTAACTCAGTTCGTAGCGGCGGTGCTGTTTCAAAAAGGCTGTTTTACCTATAGGACATGGGGCGGCAAAGACATCTTCCAAAGCCTGTTCGATCCTTTTATTTCTCATCTCGAAACTCCATTCATTCCAAAGCATTTTGAAGTGTTTTCAAAATATGTTTTGACCGCCGGTACAGGGAAAAGCGCGATTGTCCATACAGTTTGCAAAGGACACCAACGGGCACCTTATTGACATAGCGCAGCAGTACCAGCTCCCGGTCTTCCAGGTCGAGTTTATCAAGTTCCACACGCAGAGCGGCGGACAGGATCGGGTCTGCTTCGCCGCTTGGAACATCCTCAGTCAGCGGTCTGTGGTGTGGTCTGCGAAACTCATCGGCACAGAGGTTACGGGCAATGGTATATAGATACTGAAGTACCTGTCCAGTATCCCGGTATGTGTCGCTCGCAAGCCATCGCAGGAAGGTTTCCTGGGTAACATCCTCCGCCTGCTCCCGGTCTTGGAGCCTGTAAAAGCAGTAACGGTATATCTTTTCATATTGTTCCTCGATGTCCAGTGCCACACGCTCACCCCTCTCATGCCCTACATAAATTATAACGGTAGAAACGGCAAAATGTGCGGTGCCTCAAAAAAATATATGTTTTATATGGGGGAAATCGAAAAACCGGCTAAAACAACATCGATAATCATATTTTTGAACTTGCTATGTGCAAGGACTTTTTGCCCTGTTCCTTCTGCCGCCATAGTAAGCTGTTTTCTGATTCCGTGGTTTAATCTTCTCAAAAGAAAATCAGAATCGCAATCTTTAGGAGCGAAGACCGGATAATAATAGCTAATAATTCCCTTGTTTATCAAATCATCTCGGTTAAATACGAACACATCGGTATCACTTCTGCTTCTGAATGTAAAATAGCCGAACGGCAGCACATAGTATCCAATGTTATCGTTTGTTGTCACCTGACGGTCAGCAAAGTAATCTTCCTGAAAGACAATTCCTTGTTGTTGCGAAGATGTCAGAACCGGGCACTCATTCTGAATCACGGTCTTTTCCGAGTAATCTTCTATCAGGTCTCCAACCTTCCGCTGTTCCCAAGCAAAAGCAGGAGCGGGGGGGAATCCCCTCGACTCCTGCTTCAAGGTTACTATCACCGCTTTTAGTCATCAGGCAAAGTAATATCAAACCCACCCCGCAGAATAAAGTCGCGCAGCAGCTTATCGATCTTCATGGGAACCTTTGGCGGGATAATGCTTTTCCCCTCGATTGATTCAAAGTATGCTTTCGCTATCTTTTTATCTGCAGTAGCTTTTAATGCATCGAATCTGCCAAACTCGTTAATATTTGCGTCTGTTATGTGAACACTCATCATTGTGCGGAGTTTATCTTCATCAAGCCCCAAAACAACTGCAATATGGTGGATTTGGTCGTCCTTTGCTTTAGAAAGATACTCGGTAATATAATCGCGGAATGTCTTTCCTTCCTCTGGTTCAATATCGCCACTCTGGATGTCATGCAGGAAGATGTTTGCGAATTTCTGTTCCTCCAGGGACAAGGTTGCAAAGGTCTTATGCAGTTCATCCTCAGCTTGTTTTATGGTGCTTGCGCTCGCTCCCTGTTGGTGGAGCATTTTTAGATACTTCTCGAACCGAGAATTCATGTAGTCCACATCAATTTTCTCGGTGTCTATGGCAATTAGGTAGCCGTCAATATCATAGGGGACATCCTCGCTACCGCCTGCACCATCGATGGGGCCAAATAGTTCCTTATACCGTTGAGCAAGGATCTTGTAGGTGACTTCGGTGAGAATGACTTCAACTTGATACTTCCTGCCTGTTTTCGGGTCTGTGAAATCATCATAGAGTAATTTCTTCCAGGTAAATCCCTGCACCTTTGCCGCTTCCAGATAATCATTGAAGGCTTTGAACAGGTCGGCAAATTTCTTTCGCTCAATAACTTCTGGCGGCAGATGAGTAAAATTCTCTACTCCCGCCTGCTCAAACAAATCCTTAATTTGAGTGAAGGTGAAGTTCATGCCCTCCAGGTTTTTGTCCAACCGTTCCACAAAAAGGCCAAGGGGCTTATCTCCGGAGTATAACTTCACCGCTGCTTCAATCAACCGCTCCATAGTGTGAGGGCGTCTGTAATAGCGGACGGTTCCGAAAGGCTTTTCCGGCCCGAAAAGCCTGTTCGTCCGGGAAAATGCCTGTATAATATTTTCATATTGCAAAACCTTGTCCATGTACAGCGTGTTAATCCACTTGGAATCAAACCCTGTCAACATCTGGTCTACCACAATCAGCAAATCTATTTGCTGGTCGGGTGTTTGTTCTATGCGCTCATAGGGCCTCTTATGGGCGAGGCGGGCAGAAATATCCTTCTTCATTTTGGCGAAGGTAGGAATGGTGAAGTCCTGGCCATACCGTTCGTTGTAGTCCTGTATGATTTCCTCCAAACCATCCTTTTTGATAATGCCGCTGCCGTTGTTATCAATGCTGGGGTCAAACAGGACAGTGACCTTCAAGGCCGGTATGGCGGATTTGATAAGCTGGTAATACTGGATTGCCTCCGGGATGCTTGATGTGGCAAAAATCCCATGGAATTTCCCATCACGGCTTAGTGTCAACCAACAATCCTTAATGTCCTGCACTACCATATTCTGGTGCTGTTCCCGTTCATATTGGCTATGGGGAATATAATCTTCAATCCCCTTTTCATAGTCTCCGGCAGCGTTTTTGCTTCCCGCCATAGGTTTGGACATATATTCGTAGAAAACCTTGCTTTTCCTCGGGTCCTCTATAGCCTCCTGCACCGTAGTAGCCTTTGCTTTCTCAAGGGCAATTTTTTGGCGTAAATCGGCGTCCTTATAGGTCAACACCTTGTATGGATCGAAGCCCAACACATTTTTGTCCCGGATTCCATCCGCGATGCTATAGCGGTGAAGTTCATCCCCAAAAATCGTTGCGGTGATGCTGCCCTTTTTCTGATTTTCATCCTGAATGGGGGTCCCGGAAAAACCGAAGAAAATCGCCCGTGGGAAAGTCTGCTTAATCCTGGGCATCATATTCTCGCCAAAAACGGAGCGGTGGCACTCGTCCACAATGAATACAACGCGTTTTGACTGCATCACTGCAAGGTCGGCGGCGTTCAATTCGCCCTCGGAATCGTCCCTGATATTGCTCATTTTTTGGATAGAGGTAACAATCAAAATGTCCGCAGGGTTGGTACTGGTCAGCTTCGCAATAAGAACGCGTGTGTTTTCGGTTGCCTGAATTTCCTCGTTTTGGTCGGCAAATCCCCGGTATTCTTTGAGGCTCTGCGTCCCCAGCTCAATGCGGTCAATTAGGAAAATCACCTTGTCAGCGTCTTTGGAAGATGCTATAAGCTGGGCGGACTTAAACGAGGTCATGGTCTTGCCGGAGCCGGTAGTATGCCAAACGAAGCCGCCTCTTTGTCCGCCTGCCTCCCACTTCGTCCTTGCAACCTTGTCGGAAATCTTGTTAGCGGCAAAAATCTGGTAGCTCCGCATCACCTTCAAAATCCCGTCTGTCTCATCCGCGACCGTATAAAACCCGATTAGTTCGTGCGCTCTGGGGATGGAGAGCAGCGTGGAGGCAATCACCTTCCAATCGTTGACAGGCTCATTGTTGAAATCGGCCCAGTGGAAATAAAAGTTTGGATTAAACTTTCCTTCGGGGCCGGGGTTGGCGAAATAGACCGTTTCCTCCGGATTCATGGCGACAAAAATCTGCACCAGCGAAAACAGCCCGGTGAAAACACCTTCTGCGGCATACTTTTCAATCTGGTTGCAAGCCTGACTGATGGGGACACCGCTCTTTTTTAGCTCAATGTGAATCACCGGCATCCCGTTAATCAGGAGCATCAGGTCGCCCCGACGGTCATTCAGCAGTTTCGATTTGCTGGGAAACCGGGGCTGCCGGACAATCTGATAGCGGCTCTGACCGGCGGCAATCTCCCGGCGGTCATAGATTTTCAGGGAAACCTCCTTGCCAAAATGCCGGGTATCCTCCGGGTTGTCCCTGATGATAGAAACGCTTTTCCCATTGATAAAGCCGTTGAGTTTCAAAGGTGTTCGCAGGGTGGCGATCTGTTCAAGGATCTGCTGCATCTCACCTTCGGTCAGGGGGGAGTCGTTCAGCCGGTCGATGCCCCTGTTGTTCTGAAAAAGAATGTTGGCCCAATTCTGGACAAGCTGCTGCTCTGTACAATTATGTAAAACTTCTTCCCAGCCGTGTTCAGACAGAATTTGGATCAGAGCCGCCTCAAAATCGGCCTCCTTCGTGAATGCCATGTGTCCTCCTTTCCGCCTCAAACGAACATCTTCTCAAGGCAAGCCTTCTTGATATTTTGCAGCCGCTCTAACTCACGCTGATGAAGGGTGATAAGGTGGTCGAGGCTGTCAAAAAAGGCAGCAATCTTCTTCTGCTCAGCAGTTTGTGGAGGTTTTTGAATATCCATCTCCGAAATCATTTCAAGACGAACAGAATCAACAGTTGCTTTTGCTGTCATCTTCATCGCACGATCATAGAACTTGGTCGAGAAGAAATGGAAAAAGTATTTCCCCCAAATGTCTTGAAAATCCGTCATTTTATAGCATCTTTGGTGCAAATCAAACTTACCATCGACATAATGAAATACTTTTCCTATGTTTCCGTCCCCAATAGTAATAACTGCCTCACAATCATACAGATACTTGTTGCTTCTGACCGGCACATCTGAACGGATGTAAAAAGGGTATTCTCCATCTTCGATTTGATCTTGTGTATTGCTCTTCCCTGTGCCGATAACGCAGATGTCTTTTGTCTTACGCTGTTCCCAAGCGTCTGTAAATCCGGCGAAGCGGATCTCTGGAACGCTGGCCCCCTCCTTCGGGAACATCTTTTCAAGCATGGATTTCTTGATGTTGCATAGCCGTGAATACTTACGCTGATGAAGGGTGA
>CAJUFK010000017.1 GCA_910585535.1 uncultured Angelakisella sp.
GGGGCTCCTCCCGCAGGGCGATGTAGTCGGCCAGGGCCTTGCCGTTTTCCCTGCTGTAGAACCGCCAGAGCCGTTTGAAGCCGGGGGTGGTGATCTTCTCCACCGTCTCGCTGATCTTGATCCGGGGCTCCCAGGAGCCGTCGGGACGCTCCACGGCGGCCAGCTTGTAGACACCGCCGAACACCGGCTCCGCTTTGCTGGTGATAAGGTTCTCCCCCACCCCAAAGATGTCCAGCCGGGCCCCCTGGAGGAGAAGGTCCCGGATGATGTACTCATCCAGGGAATTGCTGGCCATGATCTTCACGTCGGGGTACCCGGCCTCGTCCAGCAGCTTCCGGGCCTTCTTGGAAAGGTAGGCCAGGTCGCCGCTGTCAATGCGGACCCCCTTGGGCCGGAAGCCCCGGGGGACCACCACCTCGTCAAAGACCCGGATGGCGTTGGGGATGCCGGACTTTAGGACGTTGTAGGTATCGATAAGGAGGGTGCAGTTGTCGGGATAGGTCTCGGCGTAGGCTTTGAAGGCGTCGTACTCGGTGGGAAACACCTGGACCCAGCTGTGGGCCATGGTGCCAAGGGCGGGGATGCCAAACTCCCGGTCGGCAATGGTGTTTGCCGTCCCGGCACACCCGGCGATGTAGGCGGCCCGGGCCCCCAGGATTGCGGCGTCGTACCCCTGGGCCCGGCGGGAGCCGAACTCCACCACCGCCCGGTCCCCGGCGGCCCGGACAATGCGGTTGGCCTTGGTGGCGATCAGGGTCTCGAAGTTCAGGGTGGTAAGCAGCATGGTCTCCACCAGCTGGGCTTGGAGAAGGGGTCCCTTTACCGTAATCACCGGTTCGTTGGGGAAGATGGGGGTCCCCTCCGGCACGGCCCAGACGTCGCAGGTGAAACGGAAGTTCCGAAGGTACCGGAGGAAATTCTCTCCAAAGCACCCCCGGCCCCGGAAGTAGTCCAGGTCCTCCTCTGTGAACCGGAGGTTCTGGAGGTACTGGATGACCTGCTCCAGCCCGGCGCAGATGGCAAAGCCTCCGGCCTCCGGCACCCGCCGGAAGAAAAGGTCAAAGACCACGTTGCAGTCCCCGGCCCCGCTTTCCAGATAGCCGTTGGCCATGGTAAATTCGTAGAAATCTGCCAGCATGGTGAGATTGCGTTCCTCATAAAGCCCCTGGGTCATACTCCTCACAATCCTTTCCCTGAAAATAGCTTCCGCAGCCGGGGGGCGGGCCCCGGCGATTGGGCCAAAGCCATCAGCCGAAAAACGGCTTCTTGATCCGCAGCTGGATGCTCTCCTTAAAGACCTCCTCTTCGTTCCCGGTCTCGGGGTCCAGGACGTAGACATTGGCGGTCACCGGGTAGGTGCCCTCGGGCAGCTCCTGGGTCAGTTTGTCCCGCAGAAGGTGGGTGTCGGGCTGGAGTACCGGGGAACGGTAAACGATGCCGTACTCCTCGTTTTCGTATTCCACCCGCATATCAAAGGTGTTGCCAGTGGTGTTCTCAATTAGGACGTTTCCAGGGGCGTCGGGCCGGGAAAACTCTACGTCCTTACAGATCTGATAGAAAAAGTAGCGTCCGTCATTGTTGACGTTGGCGTCCTCAAAACCGGGCAGGCGGCCCTTCTCCACTGTGGAGGACCAGTCTTTTCCGCCTCCCTCCGCCTCCGGCGTGGCCCAGGCCAGGACCCAGGCCATTCCAACCGCCGTCAGGATGACCAGCAAGGAGACCAGGGTAAGCTTTGCGCCGCTGCTCCTCATGGTATCATTACCCCCTTGTTTGTTTTTGTCGATGATTAAAGTTTATTATACACAAAAAGGGGGGAGGTGGCAAGGGCGGGGCGGCAAATTCCCTCTTGTCCCAAGGGAAAAAAGCGGGTACAATAAAGGTACTATGTCGGGGCCGGCCAGCCTCCCCGCCGGGGAGAGGCGGGACCGGATCCCAGAGAGGAGCGTTTTTTATTATGGCAAAGCTTACCGGAAAAACCGCCCTTATCACCGGAGCCGCCGCCGGCTTGGGGGAGGGCATCGCCGAGGTCTACGCCAAGTATGGCGCTAAACTGTGTCTGGTGGACCTGGACCCCAGGGTGGAGGAGGTAGCCGCCCGCCTGCGGGAACAGTTTGGGGCCCAGATCATCACCGCTGTGGCCAACGTAGCGAACAAGGAGCAGATGCGTGCCGCCGCCCAAAAGACGGCGGAGACCTTTGGCGAGCTGAACATCGCCTGCTGCAACGCTGGAGTCGCCCGGGTGGCCCCCTTTGAGGAGATGTCCGACGAACTGCGGGACTTCCACATCGATGTAAACATCAAAGGGGTTTGGAACACCTGCCAGGCAGCCGTCCCCTATATGCTTCGCCAAGGGGGCGGAAGCATCGTCATCGCCTCGTCGGTGACCGGAGACATTGTTGCCGATCCCGGGGAGGCCGCCTACGCCATGACCAAGGCCGCCCTTGTGGGCCTTACCAAATGCCTGGCGGTGGAATACGCCGGCCGGAACATCCGGGTAAACTGCTCCCAGCTGGGCTACGCCCGCACCCCCATGGTGGAAAAGCTGGCGGTGGAGTCCAACCCGGCGGACCCGGAGGCGGCCATCGCCGACATTGCCCGGGCGGTTCCCATGAAACGCCTGGCAAAACCGACGGAGGTGGGGGAACTCTTCGCCTTTTTGGGCAGCGACGAATCCAGCTATCTCACCGGGGCCCAGGTGGTCATCGACGGCGGCAGCACCCTGCCCGAGACCACCAGCATGGGGGTATAAATTTCGCAGGAGGCGCGTTCTATGGATCTGCTTGCAATGCTCCGTGAGAATCCGGATTTGTCCGATCTGCTGTGTGATGTCTGCGACGTGGCAATCCTTCCGGAAGTTCAGACGCCCCAGGACGAGGGCGGACATCTGACCTACAATCTTTCGGGGAAAACCTTTGCCAAGGCGGGGAGCGGAAGCGAATACATTCTTCTGGAGGACGGTTCCGTTGGCTATTGGGGCAGCGAAGGCGAAGGCGGCAGAATTGCAGACAGTCTGGAGGAGTTTTTTGAATTTGTGGTGAACTGCCCCTACTGGATGGACTATCTGGAGGAAGACGAGTACCAAGACAAGGATGATCTCCGGGAATTTGCACAAGAAATCTTTGAGAATCATGTGGAAAGCGCCAAGGACAGTGACTTCGATCTCCCGGAAGCGCAGCAGGAATTGGCGGACCGTCTGGGGATCGAAAGGAAAGCAGACGCCACAGACCTGCTGATGCGGTTTTACCACTGCACAACGCGGGAACCCCGTTTTATTTCTACCTATGCCGAAGAGGATGGCAGCACCCACAGCGGCACAGGCTCCCTGTTCGACTTCTGACAGCCGTTTGCCGGGCAGCTATCTGTTTTGGATAGCTGCCCGCGCTGTTCTTGTCACGCCACCAGCGCAGAGGAAAGCCGGAATATTTCAGATTCCCCCTCTTGACACCGCCCCCCTCCCGGGTGTAAAATAACAGCGAACAAATGTTTAGAACAAAAGTTCCAAGCAGAAGGAGGCCCCTCCCGTGGATGTCCTGGAAAAGCTGACCATCCTCTCCGACGCCGCCAAGTACGACGTCTCCTGCACCTCCAGCGGGAGCCACCGCTCCACCCCCCAGGGGGGCATCGGCAACAGCTATACCGCCGGGCTCTGCCACAGCTTTGCCGCCGACGGGCGGTGCATCTCCCTGCTGAAGGTGCTGATGACCAACGTCTGCGTCTACGACTGCCGGTACTGCATCAACCGCCGCTCCAACGACACCCCCCGGGCTGCCTTCACCCCCCAGGAGCTGGCCGATCTCACCATCCAGTTCTACCGCCGCAACTACATCGAGGGTCTGTTCCTCTCCTCCGGAGTGCTGCACGACCCGGACTACACCTGTGAGCGGATGATCGCCACCCTGGAGCTGCTCCGGAATCAGTACCGCTTTGGGGGGTACATCCATGTAAAGGCCATCCCCGGGGCGGACGACGCCCTCACCCGGCGGCTGGGACTGCTGGCCGACCGCCTCAGCGTCAATATCGAGATGCCCAGCAGCGACAGCCTCACCCGTCTCTGCCCGGAAAAGACCAAGACCTCTATCCTCCGCCCAATGGGTTTTATCCGGGACGGCATCCGGGAAAACAGCGCCGACATCACCCAATACCGCCACGCCCCCACCTTTGCCCCGGCGGGACAAAGCACTCAGATGATTGTGGGGGCCACCCCGGAAACCGACCTTACCATCCTTCGCCTCACCCAGGGGCTCTACCGGAAATACCGGCTGAAACGGGTCTTTTTCTCCGCCTACGTCCCGGTGGTGGAGGACGCCCTTCTCCCTGCGGGGAACGTCAAGCCCCCTCTTCTCCGGGAACACCGGCTCTACCAGGCGGATTGGCTCCTGCGGTTTTACGGCTTTGACGCCGAGGAGCTGCTGGACGAGGAACACCCCGCCTTCAGCCCCTATGTGGACCCCAAATGCAACTGGGCCCTGAACCACCTGGACCGCTTCCCGGTGGAGGTGAACACCGTTCCCTACGAACTGCTTCTTCGGGTACCGGGGGTGGGGGTGAAAAGCGCCCAGCGGATCCTCACTGCACGGCGTCACAGCCGGCTGGACTGGCCCCAGCTAAAGAAGATCGGCGTGGTGCTGAAGCGGGCCCAATATTTTCTCCTCTGCGGGGGAAAGCGGCCCGAGGGTCTGCGGGTGACCCAGGACGGGGCGCTGCGGGCCCTCCTTTCCCAAAAGGACCGGGAACTTTTGGCGGCGGAGCATCCCCAGGGGGAACAGCTTTCCCTCTTTGCCCCCCCGAAAAACCAACTCACCAGAGAGGACGTGATCCAATGCCTGACCGGGCAAATCTAGTATACCGCTACGACGGGAGCCTGCCGGGGCTTCTCTGCTGTGTCTTTGAGAGCCGGCGCACCGGCCGGATGCCCCTGGACCTTTGGGAGGAGGGGGCCCCCTGTCTTTCCCTGGCGCCGGAACTCACCATCCCCACCGACCGGGAGGACGCCGCCCAGGTCTGGCGGAAACTGCGGGGGATCTCCCATGAGGCGGCCCACTGGACCGAGGTGGCTTTTCTCTCCGGCGCGGAGGACAAGGCCATGGCCCTCCACGACTTTCTCTGTGAAGCGTTCCGCCGGGGCCGGGGGATTGCGGGTTTTCTGGGCGACCCGGTGGTGGCCCGGGCCTACCAGCTCCAGCGCCAGGTCCACAACGAGGCCCATCTTCTTATTGAGTTTCTGCGCTTCCAGGAGCATCACGGCATCCTGGCGGCGCAGATTGAGCCCAAAGCTTTTATCCTGCCGCTGATCGGGCGGCACTTTGCCGACCGGTTTCCGGGGGAGGCTTTTCTGATCCACGACATCACCCACGGCGCGGCGCTGCTCCACCAGCGGGGGCGGATGGAGATCCGGCCCTTGGAGGACCTGGCCCTGGACTCCCCCACCCCGGCGGAGGAGGGGTACCGGGAGCTTTGGCGGCGGTACTACGACACCATTGCCATCAAGGAGCGGCTGAACCCCAAGTGCCGGATGACCCACTGCGCCAAGCGGTTTTGGGCCCATATGCTAGAGATGCAACCCCCTCCCCGCCGCTCCGCGGCTAATGGTTGTATCGAGGCATAAGCTGTGCCTGGAGTCAAAAGCCGGAAAAGGCGAAGGGCAGTAACACCTCTTGCCTATTGCAGCTTACGACTCCAGGCACAACTTACGATCTTAGTACAACCGTTAGGCGCGGAGCGCCGGGGAGGGTGTGAGGGTGTGTGATTAGCTGAGGGTGAGGCCCATGACCATTCCGGCGAAAAGGATCACGACGATGGCCGACGGGGCAACATACTTTACCAGTACCGCCCAGGGCTTGGCCAGCGGGAAACGTACCCCCTCCCGCTCAATCTCCGCCACCGCCTTTTGGGGCCCCCAAACCCAGCCCACAAAGATGCAGTAGGCCAAAGCGCCCAAGGGGGTCATCAATCGGTCGGTGAAAAATTCCAGGAAATCCCCAAAAGCAGGGAAGGTAAGCCCCGAGGCGCCATCCAGCCAGATGCCCCGGATCTCCATGTGGACCTGGGAAAGGGTGTACAGCACACCGATAAAGAACATCCCAGCCGCCGTTAAAACGGTGGCCTTGGTGCGCCCCAGCCCCTTCTCCTCGGTGAGGTAAGCCACCGTGCCCTCCAGCAGGGAGATGGCGGAGGTGAGGGCGGCGAAGAAGAGCAGCGTGTAGAAGATCACCCCGAAGATGGATCCCAAAGGCATCCGCTCAAAAACCCCCGCCAGGGAGACAAAGGCGAAGGAAGCCCCCTTCCCCGGCTGGACCCCGGTGGCAAACACCGCCGGGATGATAATAAAGGCAGCAATCAGCGCCACCAAGGTGTCAAGAGAACAGATCATCGCCATGTTTTTTCCCAGGTCCTCCGTGTGCTTTACATAGGAACCATAGGTACACATAATCCCCATTCCCAGGGAAAGGGAGTAAAAGGCTTGTCCCAAGGCGGAGAGAAGGACGCTGCCATTGAGACTGGAAAGGTCGAAGGTGAGAAGGTACCGCAGACCCTCCCCGGCCCCGGGAAGGGTGAGGGACCGCCCCAGAAGGGCCAGAAGCAGCAGGAAAAGGGCGGGCATAGCCACTTTGTTAAACCGCTCGATGCCCCCTTCCACCCCCCGGACGATAACCAGGACCACACAGGCGATAAAGAGCAGGGGAAAGACAAAGGCCCCTAAAACAGGGAAGCGGTCGGCGCCCAGCACCTGGTTCAAAAAGAAGCCTTGGGGGTCCCCGTAGATCTCCCCGGGCTTGGTGAGGTAGGAAACGATATACTGAAGGACCCAACCCCCTACCTGGGAGTAATATCCCAAAATAACAAAGCCGGTAAAGACCCCCAGGCCCCCCACCCACTTCCATTTCGGGGCAAGGATCCGGAAAGCACCCACGGCGTTTTTCTGGGTGGACCGGCCTACGGTGAGTTCCGCCATCATAGCAGTGGCGCCGATGAGGATAACAATGAGGATATAGGTCAGGATGTAGACCCCGCCGCCCCCTTCATAGGCTTTCCCGGGGAATTTCCAGATGTTGCCCAACCCCACAGCGGATCCGGCTGCCGCTAAAATAAAGCCCAGGCTGCTGGCCCATTGGGCCCGGCTGTCCTTGGACGCCTTGTTTGACATGGCAAATTCCTACTTTCTTTTTCCATTCTGCCCAGATAGTATACCAAAATTGGAGGCGTTTCGTCAAGTAAAATTGTCGATTTTGGCGCAGCTTCCAAAACCGGCAGAAAAATCGCCCCAGCGCCTTGGGAAGGGCTGGGGCGATTTTTTTTGCAGCGACTACTACTTCAGCAGGTCCAACAGGCCGTTCTGGTCGGTGAGGCCGGTATGCCGCCGGACCTCCTGTCCGTCCCGAAAGGCGATGATGGTGGGGATATACATGATGTCATACTCGTGGGCCAGGCTCCCCTCCTCGTCGGTGTTTACCTTGGCCACCAGGGTGCCCTCGGGGACCTCATCGGACACCTGGTCCAGGATGGGGGCGAGCATCCGGCAGGGGCCGCACCGGGGGGACCAAAAGTCCACCAGGGCTGTGGTCTTCTCCTCCAGGACCAGCCGCCGGAAATTCTTTTCATCAAGATGCAGTGCAGGCATAATTACTACCTCCTTGGTATACATTTGCCTTTTATTATATCCTGTTTTGGGAAAAAAACAAGTGTGATTTTGTGAACGGATTTTAAGGGGGACGGGACCTCTTTATTCTTAAAGCGGTGTAGTCTTTTTCCCCATCCTGTGGTATACTGAACAGGAAAAACTTTCCCAAGGAGGCAGTTGCGATGCCTGCATACCTCTGGTACATCCTGGCCGGGGCGATCCTGGCCCTCTTTTCGGAAAAGATCGACGACCTGATGGGCAACCAGCGATGGGTCCGCCGGCTCCTTTCGGCCCTGGCGCCCCTTTTGGTCCTGATCGGCTTTGCCCAAGCGGCCCTGGCGGCCATCTTCCGGTGACAGATTTTGTCCCACAGAACAAAATCTATGTTGAACCCACCCCTTTTTTAGGCTATAATAATGAATAGAAAAGGAAAAGGAGGCAGGCAAAGGATGAGCATTCAGTTTACTGTGCCCCTGGCAAAGATCATCAGCGCCATGAAGCTGGAGGTGGCTTATATGCCCGCCAGCGAATCAGAGGTCCTGATCTCCTCGGCGGACATCAACCGCCCAGGGCTTCAGCTGGCGGGGTTCTTTGATTACTTCGACAATCAGCGCGTCCAGCTGATCGGCAAAAGCGAAATGGCTTACCTCAATCAGCTCACCGCAGAGCAGGAGGAGCAGGTGATGGAGCGGTACATGGCCGCAAATCCCGTGGCGGTGATCCAGACCCGCGGCAACCAGCCCTCCGCCATCATGCTGGACAAGGCCCAAAAGTACGGGGTGCCTCTTCTCATCACCGACGCCACCACCACCAGCTTCGCCGCCAGCCTTACCGCCTATCTGAACATCGAGCTGGCCCCGCGCATTACCCGCCATGGGGTGCTGGTGGAGGTTTACGGCGAAGGGGTCCTCCTTTTGGGGGACAGCGGCGTGGGCAAGAGCGAAGCCGCCATCGAGCTGGTGAAGCGCGGCCACCGCCTTATCGCCGACGACGCTGTGGAGATCCGCAGGGTTTCGGACAAGACCCTGGTGGGCTCCTCTCCGGCCAACATCCGCCACTTCCTGGAGCTGCGGGGCATCGGGATTATCAATGTCCGGCGGATTTTCGGCATCGGCGCCGTAAAGGTCACCGGGCGCATCGATATGCTGATGAACCTGGAGATCTGGAGCCCCAACAAGACCTACGACCGCATGGGGATGGAGGAGGAGACCACCGACATCCTGGGTCTCAACATTCCCTCGGTGACCATCCCCGTCAAGCCGGGTCGGAACCTGGCCATGATTATCGAGGTGGCTGCCATGAACAACCGCCAGAAGAAGCTGGGCTACAACGCCGCCCACGAGCTGCTGGCCCGTTTGGGGATGGCGGAGGACATTCCCAGGGTCCAGCGCCACGCCGCCACCGATTACGAAGAATTCTTCTATTGAGGACCGGTTTTTGCATCGACTGGCGGGATTTTATTCGCCGATGTGAAAGGAGGAACCGCTGTGACACGATTGTTTGGCATCGCTGACCAGTATTTGCAGAAAAGCGATTGGAAGGACCTGGTCGCTATCAAGCTCTGCCTTTTTTCCATGGGGGTTTTGGCTGGAATCGCTGTTGCGAAGCCCAAAAAGCAGGAGGTCCGCCTTGCCGCAGTCCTCCTGTTTACCGTGACCTATATCCCGCTGATGGTCAAGTTCCTGTCCATCCTGGTAAGAAATAAAAAGACAGAGGAAATCTGAAAGACCGCCCGTCCCGATTCATCTTTTTGGGGCGGGCGGCATAAGTAGAGAGAAAGGTCGTCATAGCATGAAGATCGCCGGGGATACCCACACCCATACCACCGCCTGCCAGCACGCTTACAGCACCTTGTTGGAGAACATCCGCCACGCCGCCGCCATGGGCCACCGCTTTCTGGTGACCACCGAGCATGGCCCCGGGATGGAAGGGGCTCCCCACGAGTGGTTTTTCGAGAATCTCCGAAAGGCCGTCCCCCGGGAGGTAGAGGGGGTGGTGGTCATCAAGGGGTGCGAGGCCAACCTGATGGACCTTGCCGGGACGCTGGACGTTCCAAAGGCCGGCCTGGACCGTTTGGACCTGGTGATGGTCTCCATGCACCGGGTTACATTCCCCAAAAACACCACCCCGGAGGAGCGCACCGCCGCCTGGCAGGCTGTGGCCCAAGACCCCCGGGTGGATGTGATCGGGCACCTGGGGGATCCCCGGTTCTTGGCGGACTACGAGGCGGTGATCCGGGCCGTCAAGGAGGGGGGCCAGGCGGTGGAGCTGAACAACTCCTCCCCCAAAAGCCGCCCCGGCTCGGAGGAAAACTGTCTTGCCATCGCCCGGCTTTGCCGGGAGTACAAGGTGCCGGTGCTGCTTTCCACCGACGCCCATTTCTGCACCGCCATCGGCAACGTGGAGTGGTCCGCCTCCATTGCCAGGGAGGCGGGCATTCCAGAGGAACAGATCCTCAACACCAGTTACCGCCGCTTCCGGGATTGGCTCGCCGCCCGGCATCCAATAGATGATCTGCCGGAGGAATGACCCCCGGCCCAAAGGGAGGCTTTCTCATGTTATCGCTTCACAACACCGCCCTGGGGGACTGTGGGGTCCCCATCCGAATGGGGGAGCCCATGTCCCGCCACACCACCTTTCGCATCGGGGGCCCGGCGGAGCTGTTCGCCTGCCCCAAGACCCCGGAGGAGGTAACGGCTCTTCTCTCCGCCTGTAAACAGGACGGCCTGCCCTACTTCATCCTGGGCAGGGGCTCCAATCTCCTGGTGGGGGACGGGGGCATCCCCGGGCTGACCATCGCCATGGAGGGCCTTTCCCGGATCCAGGTGGAGGGAACCGTCATCTGCGCCCAGGCGGGGGCCACCCTATCGGCGGTCTGCCTGGCCGCCCGGGAGGCGGGCCTTGCCGGCCTGGAGTTTGCCTACGGCATCCCCGGCCAGGTTGGCGGCGGCGTCTACATGAACGCCGGAGCCTACGGCGGGGAGTTCCGGGACGTTTTGGTCTCGGCGGATTTTCTGGACGAGGAGGGGAAGTTTCAGACCCTTCCGGTGGAACAGCTGGAGATGGGGTACCGCCACAGCCTCTTCACCGGGAAAAGCTGTACGATTCTTTCCGCCGTTTTCCGCCTGGAAAAGGACCCGGAAGGCCCCGCCGCCGTTGCCGCCCGGATGGAGGAGATCTTTTCCCGCCGCCGGGAAAAGCAGCCCCTGGAATGGCCCAGCGCGGGAAGCACCTTCAAGCGCCCGGAGGGCGCCTACGCCGCCGCCCTCATCGACCAGTGCGGCCTGAAAGGCTTCCAGGTGGGCGGGGCCCGGGTAAGCGAAAAGCACGCCGGCTTTGTCATCAACGCCGGGGACGCCATCTGCGCCGACGTCCTGGCCCTCATCGGGGAGGTCCAGCGCATCGTCCGGGAAAAGACCGGCTTCGTCCTGGAGCCGGAGGTGGAGGTCACCGGGCGCCAGTAATCATACAATACGTATAAACAAACGACAGGTCAACTCGGCGCATATCAAAAGGGGCCAGCTAGTTTGCGCCCCGACGCCAGAATTGATACCATTCGTATAAGTAGATGTAATATCAACCCATCGTATGTTGCAAGGGGAGGGCCATCCCATGTCCTATACCCAGCGGGCGAAAAGCGAAATTATGGAGAACCGCTCCCTCCGGAGCCGGTTCAAGAACCAGCAGGGGTACGGCCTGCTTCTCTTCGGGCGGACCTACGGGCCGGGGAGCATCACCCTAGCCACCCAGCAGCAGGAGGTGGCCCGGTACTATGCCGCCGCCATCACCCGGGCGGTGACGCTCACCGGAACCATCACCACCCGGGAGGAGGCTTCCGGGGGGCAATCGGCTTTTCAGGTGCGGGTGGATGCCCCCAGCGACCGCCGGGCCCTCCTCAACCACTACGCCATGCTCTATCCCGAGGGTATCACCTACGAGCTGTTGGGCGGGGACGAGGGGGCCGCCGCCTTTGTGGGGGGCGCGTTCCTGGCCTGCGGGAGCCTTGCCGACCCAGAGAAGAAGTACCACCTGGAGTTCGCCCCGCCCCGCCCCGAGACCGCCGCTGTCCTCACCGGCATCCTGGGGGAGGTGGGGTTTCTGCCTAAGACGGCCCAGCGCCGGGGCCGCGCCATCATCTACACCCACGACAGCACCCAGATGGAGGACCTGCTCACCTTTATCAGCTGCCCCCTGATGAGCCTGGATGTGATGAACGCCAAGATCCTAAAGGAGCGGCGCAACGCCGCCAACCGGGCCGCCAACTGCGACAACGCCAACATCGACAAGGTGGTGGGGGCGGCGGAGGGGCAGATCCGGGACATCCGCCGCCTTATGGGGGACCAGGGCCTCACCGCCCTGCCGGAGGAGCTGCGGGAGCTGGCCGCCCTCCGCCTGGAAAACCCCGAAGCCTCCCTCCGGGAGCTGGGGGCCCGATTGGGCCTCTCCCGGTCCGGAGTGAACCACCGCCTCCGGCGCATCGCCGAGCTGGCGGGGGCCATCCAAAAAGAAAAATAGAAGGAGAGTGACCGGCGGTGAAACGCTGCCTTGTAAAGACCGGTATCGTCCTGTAAAAAAACGAGTCATAGGAGGAAATGTGATGATACCGGACAAGCTGTATCCCCGGACCGGGGACACCCAGACCATCTACCTAAAGAACGCCGTTACCGACCCGAGCATCCAGGTGGGGGAGTACACCATGTACAACGATTTTGTACACGACCCCAGGGATTTCCAGAAAAACAACGTCCTTTACCACTACCCGGTGAACCACGACCGGCTGGTCATCGGGAGGTTCTGCTCCATCGCCTGCGGGGCGAAGTTCCTTTTCAACAGCGCCAACCACGCCATGGGCTCCCTGTCCACCTACCCCTTCCCCCTCTTTTTCCAGGAGTGGGGACTGGAAAAGGCCCGTGTCGCCGAAGCCTGGGACAACAAGGGGGACATCGTGGCAGGCAGCGACGTCTGGATCGGCTACGAGGCGGTGATCCTGGCGGGGGTCACCATCGGGGACGGGGCCGTCATCGGGGCCCGGGCGGTGGTCACGAAGGACGTCCCGCCCTACACCATCGTGGGGGGCGTCCCGGCCAGGGCCATCCGCCGCCGCTTCCCGGAGGAGACGGTAGAAGAACTGCTCCGGCTGAAATGGTGGGACTGGCCCCCGGAGCGGATCGCCCAAAACATCCCGGCCATCCAGGCCGGAAGGGTGGACCTGCTGGAATAAGATAAACCGAAAGGTCAAAGCGGCACCCCCGCCCAAAGGACCCGGGCGGGGGTGCCGGAAAAAGCCAAAGACAGAAAGGAAAGCTATGCTATGAGAAAGTCCCTGTTGGCCCTGCTGGTATCCCTTGTCCTGCTCCTGTCCGCCTGCGGCGGAGGGGGACAAGCCCCCCAGTCCGCCCCGGAGCCGGAAAGCCCGTCGGCCTCCGTTTCGGAGCCAGCCCCCGAGCCGGAATCCGAGCCCGAACCCTTCCAGCCGGAACCGGAGGCCACACCCTTCCAGCCGGAGCCTGTTCCCGCCCCGGAGCCGGATTACCAGCCCCTGCCGCCCCAGGGAGAGGTGAACCCGGATACCGCCCCGGACTTCGGGGATGAAAGCTACGCCGACGTGGTGCGCCATCGGGCGGACCCCCTGTGGGAGGCGTTGGAGCCTGCCCTAAAGGCTATCGGGGAGGACTACAGCTTCTTTGATGTTTCGGTGGAGGACGGGAGCCTGGACGTGGTGCTGGAGATTGGAGTCATCAACGAGGAGGCGGTGGACCAGTTCCTGACCGGCTGGACCGGGCCGTCCTGGGACAAGGTGGAGAAGAAGCCCGGCAACTGTTCTGTGGCAAAAAAGGAAGCGTTTATCCAAGCGGTGGAACAGCTGGAACTGGAACCCGGTATTCATGCCTATGTCAACTCGTATCCCTTTGAGGAGACTCTGCTTGTAGGGGTTCGCAAGAAGGGGGGAGAGGTGACCCAGGAAGAAGAGGAACGCTGGGAACAGCTGCCCCAGGCGATAAAGGACCTGGCCCTGGAAACCGGTGTTCCGGAGGAACTGCTGGATTACAGGTCCCCCAGGTATCGGTCGGCCCTGGCCTTGAACCCGGATTGACAGAAGAAAGGAAGTCCCCCATGAAAAAGCCATTGTTCGCCCTGGTCCTATCCCTTATGCTGCTTCTAACCGCCTGCGCCCCGGGACAAACTCCAGAGACCGCCCCGGCCCCGGAGCCGGAAAGCCCATCCTCCGTTTCGGAGCCGGCCCCGGAACCGGAAGCCGAACCGGAGTCCTCCCAGCCGGAAGTCTCCGAACCGGAGACGGAATCGGAGCCGGGATCCACCCCGCCGGAGGAACCGTCCTCCGACTCCAACGGGCCCTGGGAAAACCCGGATACCGCGCTCCTTGATACACCGGAATCGGAAGAGAGAGTGGCCCGGGGGTATGCGTTGGAGGAAGAACTGGAATCGACTATGCCCAAAGAAATATACTGTTGGTTTCATGTATGGAACCAAGGAGAGGTAGGAGTGGAGATCTTCACGAACAACAAGAAAGCCCTCGATGAATTTTTAGCGAATTGGCAGGGGACGAAATGGGACAAACTGGAAATAGAACCGGCCGATTATTCCCGGGCCGAGGCGGAAGCCCTGGCGAAAAAAATCGCCGACTGCCACTACGACTTTGGGCCGGGAGCGGTCTGCGAGATCAAGGAAGTAGACGGCTTGATTTGGGTCAGTGCAGACTTCCAAAGGGAAGAGGACATCATCTTCCCAATGCCGGAAGAGTTCGCCCGGCTGGCGGAAGAAGCGGGTCTGTCGGAAATCGTAAAGTACAGCGCCAGTGTCAATGGCGGCCGCGCCTATGAAGGTCCAACAACAAGCCCCGACAGAACCATCACAAACCCCGACACCTAACGACAACAGGAAAGGAAACAGCCATGACCGATTTCGTCCATCTCCACGTCCACAGCGAGTACAGCCTTTTGGACGGGGCCTGCAAACTGAACGAGCTGGTGGCCCGGGCCAAGGAGCTGGGCCAGGAGGCGGTGGCCGTCACCGACCACGGGGTGATGTACGGGGCCGTTGACTTCTACAAGGCCGCAAAAAAGGAAGGGATCCGCCCCATCATCGGCTGCGAGGTCTACGTCGCCCCCCGGGGCCGGGCCGACCGGGATCCCCAAAAGGACAAGCGCCCTTACCACCTGGTCCTCCTCTGCAAGGACAATGTGGGATACCAGAACCTCTCCTGGCTGGTCTCCCGGGCCTACACCGAGGGCTTCTACTTCAGGCCCCGCATCGACCGGGAGCTGCTCCCTGGCCACACCGACGGCCTCATCTGCCTTTCCGCCTGCCTGGCGGGGGAGGTCCCCCGGGCTTTGACCGCCGGGGACTACCAGAAGGCCAAGGAGGCCGCCGCCTGGTACCGGGACCTTTTCGGAGCGGAAAACTACTTTATTGAAGTCCAGAACCACGGCATCGAGGACCAGCTGCGGATCCTGCCCCAGCTGGTGAAGCTCTCCCAGGAGCTGGGGGTGGGCCTGGTGGCTACCAACGACACCCATTACCTCAAAAAGGAGGACCACAGCCTCCAGCACCTCCTCCTGTGCATCCAGACCAACCACACCGTGGACGAGGAGCTGGAGCTGGAGTTCCCCACCCAGGAGTTCTACCTAAAATCCGGGGACGAGATGGCAAAGCTGTTCCAGTCCATCCCCTCTGCCATCCAAAACACAGTGGAGATTGCCCGGCGGTGCCAGGTGGACTTTGAATTCGGTCAGACCAAGCTCCCTAAGTTTGAGGCGCCAAACGGAGAGGACAACCTGGAATACTTCCTGCGCCTCTGCCGGGAAGGCTTTGTCCGCCGCTACGGGGAGAACGCCCCCCCGGAGTACCGGGAACGGCTGGAGTACGAGATCTCGGTGATCCACAAGATGGGGTACGTCAATTATTACCTTATTGTCCACGACTTCATCAACTACGCCCGGAGCCGGGACATCCCGGTGGGGCCGGGGCGGGGATCCGGGGCCGGGTCCATCGCCGCCTACTGCATGGGCATTACCGGCATCGATCCCATGCGCCTGAGCCTTCTCTTTGAGCGTTTTCTCAATCCGGAGCGGGTGAGTATGCCCGACTTTGATGTGGACTTCAGCGACGACCGGCGCCAGGAGGTCATCGACTACGTGGTGCAGAAGTACGGCGCCGACCACGTGGCCCAAATCGTCACCTTCGGCACCATGGCCGCCCGGGCCGCTCTTCGGGATGTGGGCCGGGCCCTGGGGATCTCCTACGCCCTGGTGGATCAGGTGGCCAAGATGGTCCCCAAGGAGCTGAAGATCACCCTGCAAAAGGCCATCGACGGGTCCCGGGAGCTGCGGGAACTGATGGAGTCCGACCCCAAGATCAAACAGCTGGTGGAGCTGGCCCGCCAGGTGGAGGGGATGCCCCGAAACGCCTCCACCCACGCCGCCGGGGTGGTCATCACCCACGACACAGTGGAAAGCTACGTCCCCCTTTCCAAAAATGACGACGCTGTTGTTACCCAGTACCCCGCGCCGACCCTGGAGGAGCTGGGCCTCTTGAAAGTGGACTTTCTGGGCCTGCGGAACCTCACCGTTATCGACGAAACCGCCAAGGCCATCCAAAAGGAGGATCCCGGCTTTTCCATGGACCGGATCTCCCTGGACGACCCCCAGGTGTACGCCATGCTTTCCGCCGGGGAGACCGCCGGGGTGTTCCAGCTGGAGTCCGGGGGGATGCGCCGGATGCTCACCCAGCTCCAGCCCACCTCCATCGAAGACATTATCGCCGCCGTTTCCCTTTACCGCCCCGGGCCCATGGAGTCCATCCCCAAGTATGTGGACTGCCGCCATCACCCGGAACACGCCATCTACCTCACCGATAAGCTGCGGCCCATCCTGGACGTGACCTACGGCTGCATCGTCTACCAGGAACAGGTGATGCAGATCTGCCGGGAGCTTGGGGGGTACAGCTACGGTCAGGCTGACAACGTCCGCCGAGCCATGAGCAAAAAGAAGGCGGACGTCATGGCCAAGGAGCGCGGCCATTTTTTGGAGGGCTGTAAAAAGAACGGCATTCCGGAAAAGGCCGCCAACCGGATCTTTGACGAGATGAGTTCCTTCGCGGCCTACGCCTTTAACAAGTCCCACGCCGCCGCCTATGGCCTGGTGGCCTACCAGACCGCCTATCTTAAATGCCATGCCCCCCGGGATTACATGGCGGCCCTTCTCACCAGCGTGCTGGACAACACCAACAAGGTCATCGAGTACATCGAAGAGTGCAGCCGCCTAGGCATCCGGGTGCTGCCCCCCCAGGTAAACGAGAGCCGGGAGGGCTTCACCGTCACCGGGGAGGGGATACGGTTCGGCCTCTTGGCGGTGAAGAACGTGGGGGTTGGGGCCATTCGCCAGATCATCCGGGAGCGGGAGGAAAACGGGCCCTATCAAAGCTTCCTGGATTTCTTCCGCCGCACCTACAGCGGGGAGCTGAACAAGCGCAGCCTGGAAAGCCTTATCAAAAGCGGGGCCCTGGACGGCCTGGGGGCCAACCGCCGCCAGATGCTGGAGGGCTACGCCAAGGCCGGGGAGGCGCTGGCCGCCCGGGAGCGGTGGAAGAGCGCCGGCCAAACCAGCCTGTTCGGGGAAGAGCCCGACGAGGAGGAGCTGGCCCTTCCCCTGGTGGAGGAGGACGACCCCGCCCAGCTGCTGGCTGCGGAAAAGGAGGTCACCGGCCTGTATATCTCCGGCCATCCTATGTCCCAGTACGAACCCCTTTACCAGAAGTACGGGGCGGTCAAGCTGATGCGCCTTACCGACCCGGACGACAATCAGGGCTACGACAACGTAAGCCTCTACGTTATGGGCATCCTAACCGCCAAACGGCTCAAGCTGACAAAGAGCGGGGAGAATATGGCCTTTCTCACCTTGGAAGACATGACCGGCAGCATCGAGGTACTGGTCTTCCCCAGGGTCTACGCCGCCAACGCCGCCCGCCTGGTGACCGGGGAGCCCCTCTTCCTTCGGGGCCGGGTCTCCCTTCGGGAGGAAAAGGACGCCAAGCTGGTTCTGGAGGACGCCATGACCCTCCGGGAACGGGCCAGCGGCCCCATGCCGGAGCGTCCGGCCTATCCCGGAAGCCAGGAAGAACGCCGGGGCGGCGCCGGAACGACGGGCCCCAGCGCCCGCGCCGGGGTCTACCTCCGGGTGCCCTCCTTGGACGCCCCCATTATGGAGCGGGTGCGGCTGCTCCTGAGCATCTTTGACGGAGGCTGCCCCGTCTACTTCCGGGCGGAGGACACCGGCAAGATGCTTCGGGCCCCCAGAACCATGTGGTGCGACCCCAACCCGGTCCTTCTCCGGGAGCTGGGGAACAACCTGGGCGACGAAAACGTAAAAAAACTGGACTAGCGGGGCCCTTCTTTGGTGGTTTTCACCGCTTTACTTCCCAGGGGGAACGGTTTACAATAGAGTAGAGATCAAAAGATCCGGCGGTTTGTCCGCCAGATACAGGAGGGATATGAGATGACTGAATGTAAGACCATCGGCGTTCTCACCAGCGGCGGCGACGCCCCGGGGATGAACGCCGCCGTCCGGGCGGTGGTCCGCGCCGGCATCATCAAGGGCCACCGGATGATGGGCATCAGGCGGGGTTACGAGGGCCTCCTCAACGGTGAGATCGAGGAGATGAAGCTGCGAAGCGTCAGCGAGATTATCCAGCGGGGCGGCACCATTCTGTACACCGCCCGCTGTGAGGAATTCAAGACCGAGGAAGGTCTGAAAAAAGGGGTGGAGATGTGCCACAAAATGGGCATCGACGGCCTGGTGGTCATCGGAGGCGACGGCTCCTTTAAGGGCGCCCGGAACCTCTCCAACGCCGGCATCCCCTGCATCGGCCTTCCCGGCACCATCGACAACGACATCGCCTCCACCGAGTATACCATCGGCTTTGACACCGCCCTGAATACCGTGGTAGAAAGTGTTGACCGCCTCCGGGATACCTCCCAATCCCACGACCGCTGTTCGGTGGTGGAGGTCATGGGCCGCCGGGCAGGGCATATCGCCATCCACGCCGGCATCGCCTGCGGGGCCATCGCCACTCTCATCCCGGAACGCCCCTACGACCTGGACCGGGACGTGGTGTCCCGGATGCGCTCCACCCTGAAAACCGGCAAGCACCACTTCATCGTCATCGTGGCGGAAGGGGTGGGCAACACCCAGGAGATCTGCGAGTACATCGAGGAAAAGACCGGTATCGAAAGCCGCCTGACGATTCTGGGCCACGTCCAGCGGGGCGGCACCCCCACCGCCATGGAGCGGGTCCACGCCAGCGTCATGGGCTGCCGGGCCATCGAACTGCTGGAGCAGGGGAAAGGCAACCGGGTGGTGGGCATCCAGAACAACCGCATCGTGGATTATGACATCAACGAGGCCCTGGATATGGTAAAGGACATCGACGAGTACCTGTACAAGGTGGCCTACGAAATTTCCATTTGACCTAACTGCCAAAAATCCTCTAAAAGCAAAGCGCCGCGTCCCCTTCCGTCCAGAAGGGAACGCGGCGTTTTTCTTTCCTCCAAAGGGCAGGGGCTAACCGGCCTCGGCCTCCCCCTGGAACTGGCTTTGATACAACTGGGCGTAAAAGCCCCCCTGGGCCATCAGCTCCCGGTGGTTTCCGGTTTCGATGATGTCCCCGTCCCGCATCACCAGGATCTTCCCGGCGTCCCGGATGGTGGAGAGCCGGTGGGCAATGACAAAGCTGGTGCGGCCCTGCATCAGGGTATTCATGGCCTTTTGAATAAGGACCTCGGTGCGGGTGTCCACGCTGCTGGTGGCCTCGTCCAGGATGAGGATGTCCGGGTCGGAGAGGATGGCCCGGGCGATGGTCAGCAGCTGCCGCTGGCCCTGGCTGATGTTGGCGGCGTCCTCCCCCAGCTGGGTGTCGTACCCCTGGGGCAGGGCCCGGATGAACTTATCGGCCCGGGCCGACCGGGCGGCCTCCTCCACCTCCTGGTCGGTGGCGGTGAGCCTCCCGTAGCGGATGTTTTCCCGGATGGTGCCGGAGAAGAGCCAAGTGTCCTGAAGGACCATGCCGATCCGGGCCCGGAGGGCCTGGCGGGACATTCCGGCGATGTCCTCCCCGTCCAGAAGGATGCGGCCGCCGTTGACCTCGTAAAAGCGCAGGATCAGGTTCACCAGGGTGGTCTTGCCGGCCCCGGTGGGGCCAACGATGGCCACCGTCTCCCCGGGGCGGATGGAAAGGCTCAGGTCCCGGATAAGGATCCGGTCCGGGCTGTAGCCGAAGCTGACGTTCTGAAACTCCACCTGGCCGGGGCCCTCCCCTGGGGCTGCCGCACCGGCGGGATCGGGGATCTCCTCCTCCTCGTCCAAAAAGGCAAAGACCCGTTCCGCCGCCGCGATGGTGGACTGGAGCATATTGGCCAGGTTGGAAAGCTGGACAATGGGATTGCTGAAGTGGCGGATATACTGCATAAAGGATTGGATGGAACCGATGAGGAACTTCCCCTGGATGACCCAAACCGCCCCCAGCACCGTCACGATGACATATCCCAGGTTGCCGATAAAGGTGCTGATGGGCATGATGACCCCGGAGAGGAAGTTGGCTTTCCAGCTGTAGCCGTACAGTTCTTCGTTAAGGCTGTCAAAGGCGGCTACCGTGTCCTCCTCCTTGGAAAAGACCTTGACGACGTTATGGCCGGTGTACATCTCCTCGATGTAGCCGTTAAGGGCCCCCAGGGTGTCGGCCTGGCCCTTAAACAGCTTTTGGGAGAACTTTACCACGTTCATGGAAGCCAAAAGGGTGAGGGGCAGGGTGAGCAGGGCGATTAGAGTAAGGGTGGGGCTGATGAGGAGCATCATCCCCAGAATCGTTATCAGGGTGAAGATGGAATTGACCACCTGATTGATCCCCTGCTGGAGGGTGGTGGCCACGGTGTCCACATCGTTGGTCACCCGGCTGAGGACATCGCCGATGGAGCTGCGGTCGAAATACCCCAGGGGCAGGCGCTTGATCTTTTCATCCACCGTTTTCCGCAGGCTGTAGATGGTCTTTTGGGAGACCCCGGAGACCAGGAAATGCTGGAGGTACCCGAACAGGGCGGAGACGGCGTACATCCCCCCCATAAAGGCCAGGATCCTCATAACGGCGCCAAGGTCGATGCCGCCGGTGCCTGCCACCATCCGTTCAAATCCCCGCTGGATCTCGTTGGTGGCAAAGCCCAGGATCATGGGTCCCATAGCGTCAAAGACCGTGCTGAAAACAGCCAACAGGACCACGGCGGCAAGGCCCAGGTGGAAGGGCTTCATAAAGGCCAGCAGCCGCCGGAGGGTGCCTTTTAGATTTTTGGGGCGTTCAAAGCTTCTGCCTCCCGGACCGCCGGGGCCGTGCATAGGTCCTCTCATCCTGCCACCTCCTCTGCGGACATCTGGGAATAGACGATCTCCTGGTAGACGGGACAGCTTTCCAGCAGCTCCCGGTGGGTACCCATCCCCACGCAGCCGCCGCCGTCCAAAACCAGGATGCGGTCGGCGTCCAGGATGGTGCTGACCTTTTGGGCAACAATGAGAACGGTAGCCTCCCCCACCGTCTCCTTCAGGGCGGCCCGAAGGGCGGCGTCGGTGCGGGCATCCAAGGCGGAAAAGCTGTCGTCAAAAATGTAGATCTCCGGTCTCCGGACCAGGGCCCGGGCGATGGAAAGCCGCTGCTTCTGGCCGCCGGAAAAGTTCTGCCCCAGCTGGGCCACAGGAGAATCCAGCCCCTGGGGCTTCTGCTGGATGAAATCCAGGGCCTGGGCGGTTTTGGCCGCCGCCAGGAGTTCCTCATCGGTGGCGTCCGCCTTGCCGTAGGCGATGTTATCCCGGATAGTCCCCCGGAAGAGAAGGGCCTTTTGGGGTACAAAGCCGATCTTATCCCGGAGTTCCCGCTGGGTCATCTCCCGAACGTCCACCCCGTCCACCAGCACCTGGCCCTGGGTGGCGTCAAAGAAGCGTGGGATCAGGTTTACCAGGGTGGACTTGCCGCTGCCGGTGGAGCCGATGATAGCGGTGGTCTCCCCGGGGCGGGCGGTAAAGGAGATTCCCTCCAGAACAGGCTTTTCCGCCCCCTGGTAGGTCAGGGAGACGTCCCGAAACTCCACGGTGCCCCGCAGGCAGGTTTCCCTGGCGGGAACAGCCGGGTCGTGGATGGCCTCGGCGGCATCCAAAACCGCCTGGATCCGCCGCCCGGAGGCGATGGCCCGGGGCATCATGACAAAGATCATGCTGAACATCATAAAGGACATCATGATCTGCATGACGTACTGGATCACCGCCATCATGTCCCCCACCAGGAGGTTCCCGGCGTCGATCTGCACCGCGCCGGACCAAACCAGAAAGATCTGGGTGCAGCTCATCAGCAGGGTGATGCCGGGCATCATCACCGCCATAATGCGGTGCATTTTGATGCTCACGGCGGTGAGGTCCCGGTTGGCCTTGTCAAACCGTTCTTCCTCGTACCGTTCGGTACCGAAGGCCCGTTCCACCCGCAGCCCGGTGAGCTTTTCCCGCAGGATCAGGTTCACCCGGTCCACCGACTTTTGGATTGTGGTGGAAAGGGGGAGGGCCAGACAGGAGATCACCGCTACAATGGTGATAAGGGTGGGCACCGACAGCAGCACGACCCGGGAAAGCTCGGCGCTGGAGCCAAGGGCCATGGTAATGCCCCCCACGATCATCAAGGGGGCACGGATGAGGATGCGGAAGGCCATCATGACAAACATTTGGAGCTGGCTGATGTCGTTGGTGGTGCGGGTGATAAGGGTAGCGGTGCCAAAGGAGTCAAACTCGGTAAGGGAGAGACTGGCAGCCTTGCGGAACATACTTCCCCGCAGGTCCCGGCCAAAGCCCATGGAGACCCGGGAGCCCAGGGCGCTTCCGGCGATGGTGCAAAGAATTCCCAAAACGGAAAAAAGGATCATCTCGGCACCAATGGTCAAAATGTATCCGTAGTCCCGGGTGGTGACGCCCTGGTTGATGACCTTGGCCATCAGGGTGGGGAGATAGAGGTCGGCGTAGACCCCGGCCAGGGTCACCGCCGCCAAAAGGAGGAGCTGGGGCCAGTAACGGCGCAGCTTTCCAAGGATCTTCAGCATGGGGGTTCACATCCTTTCTTAGGGACAGGTCCTAGGGAGATCGGGGGGAGGGGGTCGGAGATCTTTTCCAGCAGGTCCAGGAAAAGGGCGGCCTCCTCCGGGCCCAGGCGGGCCAAAAGGCTGCGGTAAAAGGTCAGCAGGCGCCGCCGGTTCTCCTCCAAAAAATCCCGGCCCTCCGGGGTGATGGTGAGGAACACCTGCCGTCGGTCCTCCCGGGAATGGATCCGGCACAGCAGGCCCTGGTCCTCCAGCCGCTGGAGCATGGGTGTGATGGTGGATGGGCGCACCCGCAGAATCTGGCTCAGCTGGGTGGGGGTGACAGGCTGCTCCCGGTGCCGGTCCAGGTAGACCAGGGCGTGGATCTGCCCCTGGGGCCAGGCGCCGCCCCGGGTAAGGGTGTGAAGATACCGTGCAGTGGCGTGAAAAAGCCGCTCATCTAGGCTGTCCATTGCGCTCCCTCTCTTAGAAGCTGCACCAATAGCCGCCTCGCCCATCTGTGTACTTCGGCTGATGGTACAACTTCTTAAAAATTACTTCGATTGTCGAAATATCCGACCGTCTTATTATACGGGAACTTCCACAAAAAAACAATAGACAATTTGTGAATTTTCCCCTGCCCGTTTTTGCCCCGGGAGATCGTTCCCACCGCCCTGTCCGGCTGCATCATTCCTTCCCCAGAAGCATAGAGATAGGGGGAGAGGAAAAAAGGGGGGGACGGCGGAGGATGGCTTTTTCTGACTTGGAACTGTTGGCGCGGCTGATCCAGTGCGAAGCAGGGGGCGAAGGGGACACCGGAATGGCGGCAGTGGCCAGCGTGGTGATGAACCGGGTACAGGCTCCCGGCGGGGAATACGCCCGGGTGGGCCAGGGCAGCATCCGAAAGATCATCCTCCAGCCGGGGCAGTTCACCTGTGCCCAGGAGACGGTGCGGGGGCGGCCCAATCCCCAGAACATCTACAATATGCGCCCCGAGGACGTCCAGTACCAAATCGCCCAGTGGGCCATGGCCGGGGGGCGGGTGCTGGGCCTTGGGGAGGCCCTGTGGTTCTTTAACCCCTACAGCCCCACCTGCCAGCCCAACTTCCCCAGCTCGGTGGGGGTGTTTACCACCCGCATCCGAAACCACTGCTTTTATGACCCCACAGCAGCCTATTTCGATACATAAGGAGGAATCGCCATGCCTGAAAATGAAAGCAGCATCCCCATGCCGGAGCCGATGCTCCCGCCTCCGGGGGAGCAGAACGGAGTGGACCCGGAAAGCATTCAGGAGATCATCGCCCTTTCGGTGGGCCGGTATGTCGTTGTGGAGTTTCTGGTGGGAACCCAGAACATCGTCCGCCGGGAAGGGGTTCTCACCGCTGTGGGCAATTCCTGGCTGGTCCTCTACGACGAGAACAACGGAACTTCGGTGGTCTGCGATATGTACTCGGTAAAATTCGTCACCTATTTTGACCCTGGAGCCCGTCCCGACCAGCGGCAGGAAAGCGGCGGAACCAGGGCAGCCTCCGCCAGGGGACAGAGAGCCAGGCGGTACTAGGTCGTGTCCCTAAAGTCAAGGTGCCCAGATTTTTCGCAAGGGAAGTGGGCTTGCAAGGAGAAAAGCGCAAGGCGTACTCGCGTACGGCGAGCATTTTCGACGCGGCAAACCCCTTCCCTTGTAGAAAAAGATGGGGGCCGGGACTTTAGGGTCACGACCTAAGGATACAGCAAAAAAGGGAGGGGACAGCGGATGTCCTCTCCCTTTCTTTATCCCCGCCGGCACAGACTCCCCTGCAAGGGTGCATCTGCCGGTTTTGGGGTATTCTCTCCCAGCCTTGGCGAAACCCTATTTGGGATCACCTGTTTTCAGACGGCGCTCCACCATTGTTTCAATTTCCTCAAGGGTGTAGCTGCCGGCGTCAAAACCATCTAAAATCTGGGCCTCGGCAAAGAAAATATAAGTGTTATTTGCTCTTGGCTGAACAATCAGATTGCAGTTAAGCTGTTCCATGCTTTGGAGAAAATCTAAGATTTGTTCCGCGTATGTCTCCGTGTTCAAATCGTCTTCAAAATAAAGCGTTACCCTAACATATGCTCCGCTTTGTGAGAGGAAATTTTTCAGCCCGTCATCGGCTGTCCATCTGTACGATGTTTCGGGCATTTCCAAAGAAACGCGGTGGTCGATTACATACTCCTTGCTTTCGCAGAGTGCCGATACAGGTTCCTCCGCCTCCTCCTTGAAGAAGTATACAGCGTAGCCGTCCCGGACGTCCTTGTACGCCGTCTGAGATACCAAAGCCGTTGTCACCTGCTCCGGTGCATCTGCCGGCGCAACGTCGCAGGTATACGTAGCTCCGGCAATGGGCCCGTAGTTTTCCAAGTCCTCGTTCCCGACAACATAAAATGCTATTCCATACTTCTCTTGCAGTTGTGCCAGTAAATATGCCCGCGCAGACTCCAAATTGTTTTCAAAGGGTCCGCCTTGGTACTCGGCATTGTGAAGGCGGTCAAGAGCCTCTTGGATGCCGCTGCCAATCTCCTCCAGCCCGTCATTTGCTTTTTCTGCGGCCCACTCTGTCAAATCCTCCCCCGTACCGCATCCCGCCGGCAGGAGCAGCAGCAGGGATAGCGTCATGGCGTAAAACAGCGATTTTACCTTCATACCCCCCTCCCTGTTTTGGCCACCCACAGCCCGTAAGCCGCCAAGGTAAAGCCGTCGTCGATCTCTCCGGAGGCGATCTTCTTCTCCAGTTCCTCCGGGGTGAGGCTGACCATCCCCTGTATCTCCTCGTACCCGACGGGGATCTTGGGCTGGGCCACCCGGCAGAGGAACGCCTGGGCCCGGACGCCGGTCATTCCGCTGTCCGGGGCGATCTGGCCCAGGTTTTCTAAACCCACCGCCTCGGTTTGAAGCTCCTCCGCCAGCTCCTTCCTGACGTTTTCCTCCGGGGAAAGGCCATCCTCCCCGTAGCCCCGGGGGAAGGCCAGCTGGCTGTCCCGCAGGGCATGACGGAACTGCCGGAGCAGGATGAACCGCCCCTCCCAAAGGGGAAGGGCAACCACCGCCGCCCCGGTGGAGGCGGGAAGGAGGCGCTCGTAGGCAAAGAGTCCCTTGGGCCCCTGCACCAGGTCTACCAGCAGGATCCGGTAGGGGCTTTCGTACAGCACCCCCAGCTGCCGCCCGGTGCGGGCAGTAAAGGCTTCTGCCTCCCGGGTATCTGTAATGATGGGGAGGCTGGGGCTTTGGGCAAAGGCTTCGGGCCGCTCCTCCATCAGGCGGAGGTACCGGCTCCAGGAGTCCCGGGGGATCATGGCGCCACCTTCCTTTCGGGGATGGTCCCTCGGGAATAGGCGATCCGCCGGGGGGCCCGGAGGAGCCGCCAGGCGTCCCGAAGGGTGGCAAAAAATGCCTTGGTGTTGTCTAAAATATCCGGCAGTTTCCCTGCCGACGAAACCAGAGAACCCAGCAAGCCGAACAAAATGATGTTAAACACCAGCTGGAAGCCGTCGTTCAGCTGGAAACGCGCCCCCACCTGGGAAAGGTACTCCTCCAGGAATTCCAAGGCCAGGGAGGTGAGCAAAAAAAGAACAAAGTAGATGGCGGCGGTTTTGATTTGACTGTAGAAGCTGTGTCCCAGCCGGAGGTACCAGTTTTTCCGCTCCCCCGGCCGGATGGCCTCGTAGCGCTTTTCTTCGGTTCGGCTCCCCTTTGGAGGGGCGGAGCGAAGCAGGCGGACCGCCGTATCCCAGTGCGGCAGCTTTTCCGGGGGAGGATCCAGGAGGGCGCTTTGGTCCCCCTTGTGGAACCGGTGGACCCCGGTCCGGTCATCCTCCCAGGCCTGGCGCAGGCGGAAAAGCAGGTCCTCTTGGAAGGAACGCTGGTCCCAGTAGTGGTGGGCCAGGCCGGAGATGCTTTCCTCCATGGTATAGTTGTAGCATAGGTCCACAATGGCCTCCGCCATCCGCACCCAGGGCTCGTCCGGCTCCTTGGAGAGGGCGTTGTGCCAGTTGCTCCGGTTGTTGGGGGAGCTGCTCCGAAAGGTCTCCTTCCGCAGCCGGTCCAACAGGGCCAGGGCCCGGAGGATCAGGGCAAGAAACTCCTTGTCCTTCACCGGGGGAGGCAGGGGGAAGAAGGAGCCGTAGATCCGGTCCAGCATCTGGGAAAAGGTACAGCAGAGCTTTTGCTTTTCCGGGTTGGCGGCCAGGGGTTCCCGGCTTAGCCGGAGGATCATCTCTACATAGCGTTTGACGTAATCCAGCCGCTCTGCCGCCTTTTTGGGCCCCTCTTCCCCATCCTCCGGAAAGGCGAAGGAGGCGGCGCAGGTATCCAGCACCGAGGGGTCGCTGTACCGCAGGGCATAGGAAAGGGCGGCCAGGATGATCTTATCCCCGGATCGAAAAGGAAGGGCGGAAAAAAGAAAGGAATCCTGGGTGTCGTTGAGGCACTTTTCCACCGCATTTTGGACATAGTGGGAGGCAGTGCGAAGCACCCGCTGAGGCGCGCCCTCCTCCAGGGGAGGGTAGGAACGAAGCACGCCCTCCTGGAAAAGACGGCCATGGGCTTCCTTGCAGGCGGAGAGTTCCTCCTGCCAGTTGTCCAAAGTGGTTCGCAAGGCGTTTGGCGGCGCAAAGCGGGAGACACGGATGGCCCCCAGGTGGAACAACTCCAGCAGGTGGGGATAGGCGTCCCGGTCCCGGACCGCTGCCAGAAAAGCCTGGGAGTCGGTGAGCTGGTTAAAGGTGAGGACCACCTGGTTGCCGTTGAGGACGATTTCCTCAAAGAGGGCCTGCTGCCCCCGAAGGATCTCCTCCCGAGAGGTATGGACCGAGTCCAGTTCGTGAAGATAGACCAGTTTATCCATAAAGCAGCCCTCTACAAGTTACAGCGTTGAAACGCCAGTCCTGTGGTCCGTTCCATCTCTTCCAGCAAGCCGGGGGCTGGCGGAGCAAGGGTAAGCAGGTTCAGGAAGGCATCCTCGTCCCAGGCGAGGAGCAGCGCCCTTTGATCCCGATGGAGATAGGCCATCTGGAGGCCGGGGGTCTCCAGAGCTAGAAGCTGGGGGGACAGGGGTGTAAAGGCCCGGGTGATCCGGTCGTGGAGTTGGGCAAAGCACCGGTCCGGGATACGGCGGGGCTGGTTGTCCTCCGCCGCCTGGCTGTGAAAATCCGTCTCCCCGCTCCAAAGGAGCGGCTCGTCTGGATGTTCCCGCTGGAAGTCCTCACAGGCTTCGTACAGGGCGTGGAGGGCCAAAAACAGCCCGTAGGCGTCCAGGGTGCAGCTGTACTGCGCTTTGTATTCCAGCTTTCGGACCGGGGAGGAAGGAAGGTCCGGGTAGCGGGCGTTGATCTTCTTCCAGTAGGCATGGCACCTTTTGGCCAGCTTTTTCCGCCCTTTCCAGTCCCCCTCCTCGCAGAGATCGGAAAACTCGTCCCAGTAGTCATAGGATTCTTCCTCCGGGTCAGACAGTTCCCACCAGTAAAGCTGGTTGGGGTCCTCCCCCCTGCGGATCCCAAGGGCCGCCCCATCATCGGGGGATTCATAGAAGCCGAGGAAGTCCCCCTCCCAGTGGAGCAGTTCCAGGGGGGTCAGAAGGAGCCGCTCCGTCAGAAGGTCCGCCATCTGGCGGTAAAGGTCCCGGACCGGGGCAGGCAGGCTGGTTCCAAGCCGCTTTTCCGCCTCCCGGATCTCCTCCTCCGAATAGAGTGGATAGCAGCTGGAAACGGCCCGGTCCACAAAGGGGCGGAGCGATTCCAGTTCGTTTTTTATGGAGCGGCACTCTTTGTCCATTGTCAGTCCCCTTTCGTTGTTCTGCTCTTTAAGGGTAATTGCTCCCGGTGGATTTGTCAAGACCCTGCTGGGGTTCCGGGGAGCAGTCTTTTGGGTATCTGTCACAAAATCGTAAGGTTTTTGTAGGGAAAAAGGCAGACCTCCTTGGGCGGGGTCTGGTAAACTGTTGTTTAGGGGGGATGGGGCCGCCTACGGCGGCTGCGCTCCGAGACGCGCCTGCGGGCGCAGAAATGCGCCCTCCGGAAAGAGGCGGAAGGAATTTCGCCCGTTGCGACGGGCGGCCAGGGCGCCGCCCTGGACCTGTGCCCTTCGGGTCCTCCGGACGTGGGCTACGCCCAGCCCTTTGAAAAGGCTTGAGCGAAACTTTTAGACCCTCCGTTACGCAGTGGTTATCGTGGGTTCTGCCTGGAGTCCTAACGGCGTTTTGTCCGAAGCGCAAAATCGCCCCCCACAACCTGGCAATGGGTGATTTCAACCTTCCGCCTTCTACTGCTTCCGACTCCAGGCACAACCTAAGCCAGCGTACAACCCTTAGCCGCGGAGCGGCGGGGAGGGTGTGCGGGCGCTAGCCCGCACGCTTGACGGGGGGTGGGGAAGGACGTATAATTGGGGGTAGTTTGTGAAGAAGGATAGGTGAAAGCAAATGACCGAAACCATCCTCGTTGTGGATGATGAAAAAGAGATCGCCGACCTTGTGGAACTCTACCTGAAAAATGAAGGATACCAGGTGGCAAAGTTCTATGCCGCCCTTCCAGCCCTGGACTTTGCCCGGCAGCAGGAGGTCAGCTTGGCCATCCTGGATGTGATGCTCCCCGATATGGACGGCTTCACCCTCTGCCAAAGGATCCGGGAGGAACACCTCTACCCTATTATTATGCTCACCGCCCGGGTGGAGGATATGGATAAGATCACCGGCCTTACCCTGGGGGCGGACGACTACGTCACCAAGCCCTTTAACCCCCTGGAGCTGGTGGCCCGGGTCAAAACCCAGCTGCGCCGCTATACCCGCTATAACGCCTCCGGAAGCCAAAAGGAGGAGGACACCCTGGAACTTCGGGGCCTTTCCATCTCCCGGGAGAGCCACCGCTGCACCCTTAACGGAGAGGAGATCTCGCTCACCCCCCTGGAGTTCTCCATCCTCTGGTACCTCTGCGCCCGCAGGGGAAAGGTGGTCTCCTCCGAGGAGCTGTTCGAGGCGGTGTGGGGAGAGCGGTATCTGGACAACAACAATACCGTTATGGCTCATATCGCCCGCCTGCGGGAAAAGCTCCACGAGCCGCCCCGCCGCCCCCGCTTCGTCAAAACCATTTGGGGCGTGGGCTACACCGTGGAATAGGAGGTATCCCCCTATGAATATGCGCTTCTCCCAGCTCCGGGACTGGTGTTCCGACCTTTTGTACCGTCTGGGCATTGGTCACTACAGTTACAGTCAGGACCTCACCCGGAGGCTCCTTTGGGAGTATTTTCTAAGCCTGTCGGCCACGCTGCTGGGCCTCGGCGTCCTGGAGGTCTTCTGCGCCTTTTTCTTTGCCAGTTACAGAGGCTGGCGGAACGTCCCCATTCTCGCCGATTTTATCCGTTTTTGTTCCAATGCCCCCCTTATCACCTACCTTTTAAGCTGTGTCGTGGGATGGATCTTCTGTACCATCCTCTTTTTACGCCGCCCCCTGAAGTATTTGGACGAGCTGATCTACGCCGCCGAGGATCTTACCCGGGATACCAGCCGCCCCATTCTTCTGCCGGAGGCTCTCCGGCAGGCCCAGGATCATCTTAACAATGCCCGGGAAAAGGCGCTGTGGGCCGCCGCCCGGGCCAAAGAGGCGGAGCAGCGAAAAAACGACCTTATTGTCTACCTGGCCCATGATCTTAAGACCCCCCTTACCAGCGTCATCGGCTACCTGACCCTCCTCCGGGACGAGCCCCAGATCTCCCCGGAGCTTCGGGGAAAGTACACCGGCATCGCCCTGGACAAGGCCCTCCGCCTGGAAGACCTTGTCAACGAGTTTTTCGACATCACCCGCTTCAACCTCACCACCCTGATCCTGGAATCGGAGCGTACCAACCTCAGCCGGATGCTAGAGCAGGTAACCAGCGAGTTCCTTCCTGTTCTGGCGGGAAAAAGCCTTTCCTGGGAGACCGTGATCCCTCCGGATGTGGAGCTGGTTTGCGACCGGGATAAGCTCCAGCGGGTGCTGGACAACCTGATCCGCAACGCGGTGAACTACAGCTATCCCGACACCGCCATCTCCCTGACCATGGACCCCGGGGTGGAGGATGTTACCCTCCGAATCCAGAACCACGGTCGGACCATCCCCCCGGAAAAGCTCTGCCATATCTTTGAGCAGTTTTACCGGGTGGATTCCTCCCGGGCCTCCGCCACCGGAGGCGCAGGGCTTGGGCTAGCCATCGCCAAGGAGATCATCGAGCTTCACGGCGGGACCATCACGGCGGAGAGCGAAAACGAAAGCATCCTCTTTACCGTAATCCTTCCCCGGAAGCGGGGATGAGCCACAAGACAGGCGGCTGGCCCATTGGAACCAGCCGCCTGTCTCTTTGCACGGATCCTCCGCACTGCGGACGGCTGGCCGCAGGCCGTCAGAAAATCGTAAGAAACCCGCCGGAAAATCCCAAGAAACTCCCAAGGAAAATCGAAAACACCAGGCGCTTTGTTTTGGTAAACTGATAGTACCGAAACAAAGCGCCTTTTCTTTTTCCGAAGGAGGATGTGTAAGATGAGCAGAAAAAGACTGACCCAGCGGTTCCCCGCCCTTATCCCCCTGCGCCAGGCCCAAAGGAAGGCCTGCTTTTACCTGGGGATGCGCTTGGATGGCCGCCGCTACGCCGCCGGACGGGGAAAGCTCCTTCCCCTGGAGGTCTTTTCCCAGACGGTGCCCCTTTACAACCGGGAGACCGGCTTCCCCATGGTCTACCAGGAGAACAAGGTGTTCAACCTTCACTTGGCGGCAAAGGAGCTGGAGGGGCTCCTCATCCGGCCTGGGGAGACCTTCTCCTTCTTCCGGGCGGTGCGGGAGGCGGACCGGGAGACCTCGTACAGGGACGGGCTTATCGTGGTAAACGGGGAGCTGACCACGGCCCCGGGGGGCGGACTTTGCCAGCTTAGCAATCTGTTGTTCTGGCTGTTTCTGCATTCGCCGCTGACCATTGTGGAGCGAAGCGGGCACCGGGAGAAGGACTTTCCCGACCTGGGGGACCAACCGGCCGGGGTGGACGCCACAGTGGCTGAGGGGTGGGTGGACCTAAAGGTTCGCAATGACACCCAGGAGACCTTTCAGCTGACCCTTTCCTTTGGGGCGGAGACGATGACAGGAACGCTGCGGGCGGACCGGGAGACGGGGGTGGAGTACCGGGTGGAGAACCGGGGCCTCCAATACCTGCGCCGGGGCGGGGCTGTAATAGAGGAAGTAGATGTGCTGCGCCGGGAGATCTGCCGGGCCACAGGGGAACTGTTAAGGGAACAAATCCTCTACCACAACAGCTGCCGGATCGGGTATCCTTTGGCGGCAGGGCTGATGGAATGAAGGAACGGGACAGAAAAGCCCGCCGGTGTTTTCCGGCGGGCGGGGGAACTCATTCTTCCTTTTTTCCGCTTTGGTTATCAATCAGCCTTTTGACCTTTTCCTTTGCCTCGGCCAGGTCTTTGCAGCCATCCAAAATCATGTCCACCATTTCAAGAATCGTTTTGAACTGTTTCTCAGTCATAACTTCCACCATTTCCTTTCCTCCTTTTTGCAGAACGTCCCGTTAAAACTACCTTTTGCTTCTGGTTCTATTCTACCATACATCTGGGTGATTTGTCACCTGTGTTATGAAAATTTACCCTAAGGTCTGTCCTTAGGCCCAAACAGAGAAAGGATGTTGAAGATGAGCAAGACAACGATCGCGGTTTTCTTCGGGGGCTGTTCCCCGGAGTACAGCGTTTCCCTCCAGTCGGCGGCAGCGGTTTTGGAGGCGCTGCCGGAGGAGAAGTATGAGGCCGTTCCGGTGGGCATCACCCGGGAGGGGCGGTGGTACCGCTTTTGGGGGGATCCCCAGGCCATCCGGGAGGACCGGTGGCTCCGGCAGGGGCAGTGCGTCCCGGCCATCCTCTCCCCGGACCGGGCGGACCGGGGGCTGTTCCTCTTTGAGGACGGGGGCGTCCGGCGAATCCCCATCGACGCCGCTCTGCCGGTGATGCACGGCTCCTTCGGGGAGGACGGCACCATCCAAGGGCTTATCGCCCTTTCCGGTATCCCCTTGGTGGGGTGCGGGGTCCTGGCCTCCGCCCTGGGGATGGACAAGGCGCGGTCCCACCAGCTGGCGGCCCAGGCGGGGATCGAAACCGCCCGGTGGGTGGCGCTGGAAGAAAACGCGCCGCCCATCAAGGCCCTGGCCTTTGCCCAGGAGATGGGGTGGCCTGTGTTTGTCAAGCCGGCGGGAGCGGGATCCTCCTTTGGCGTGAGCCGGGTGGAGCGGGAGGAGGAGCTTCTCCCCGCCCTGGAAACCGCTTTCCGCTACGGCCGCCAGGTGATGGTGGAGGAGGCCGTTCCCGGCTTTGAGGTGGGCTGCGCCGTAATCGGAACCGAACCCCTTACGACGGGAGCGGTGGATGAGGTGGAGCTGGCCGGAGGCTTTTTGGATTTCACCGAAAAATACACCCCGAAAACCTCTGTTACCCACGTCCCTGCCCGTCTGCCCCAGGAGACGGCGGAAAGGATCCAGGATACAGCCAAGCGGATCTACCGCCTTTTGGGCTGCTCCGGCTTTGCCCGGGTAGACCTGTTTTTGACCCCGGAGGGCCGGATCCTTTTTAACGAGGTAAATACCATCCCCGGCTGCACCCAGCAAAGCCGGTTTCCCGCCATGCTGGCGGCGGCAGGGCTGTCCCTTTCGGGGGTGTTGGACCGGATCATCGAGGAGGCAGTAATATGAGAGAGCGGATCCTGTTTGAACGAGAGATCTACACCGGAAGCCTGATCCTGGTAAACGGAACGCATCCTTTCCGGGAGACCTTCTCCGGAGGGCTGGCGGAGGTGGGCAGGCCCGGCTCCGGGATTCAAATGGAACGCCGGGCGGCGATCCTCCTGGAGGAACTGATGGCGAAGCTCCGGGGCTGGGAGGGCATCGTCCCTGTAAGCGGATGGCGCTCCCCGGAAGAACAGCGGGCCATCTGGGAGGACAGTATGGCGGCGGAAGGGCCGGAGTTTACCCGGAAATTTGTGGCCCGCCCCGGGTTTAGCGAGCATCATACCGGTTTGGCCATCGACCTTGGGGAACGCCGGGAAAAAATCGATTTCATCTGCCCCGGCTTTCCCGACCAGGGCATCTGCCGGCGGTTTGCCCGGATGGCGGCCCGGTACGGTTTTGTCCTCCGGTACCCCGCCGGAAAGGAGGCCATTACCGGTATCGCCCATGAGCCATGGCACTTCCGGTATGTCGGGGTACCCCACGCCCTTATTATGGAGGACCGCGGGCTGGTTCTGGAGGAGTACCTGAAACTGCTCCGGAGGCACCGCTGGGGAAAGGATCCCCTTTTCTGCCGCACCCAGGGGATGGAGGCGGAGATCTCCTTCCTGCCGGCGGAGGAGAGAAAGGCCGCTTGGCTGGCCCAGAAGGAGGACTGGCCCTGTTCCATCTCCGGCAACAATGTAGACGGCTTCGTCATCACCCGGTGGAACGGGGCGCTGCTGCGGAGCCGGTTGTCCCAGGGAAAAGAGCGCGGCGTGGGATGATCCGGATGGAGCATCTGATGAGAAAGACCTTGTTCGTTCTGGTGACCATGCTGGTTTTGACACTGGCCCTGTCCTGGTGCCTCTGCCGGATGGCAGGATGAAACAGAGAACCCCTAGTGACCCTGGGGGTTCTCTGTTTTGTGAGTCGTTAGAAGGAAACCGGGCGGCGCTGCGGGGTGCGGATGTTTAGGCGAAGAGGGAAAGATCCTCCCGGAGGATGGCGGTACGGGCGATGCGGACATATTCCGGCTCCCGGCCCCAAAACTGCTGGAAGGCCCCCAGAACCAGGTTGGGATTGAGGTTTAAGGCGGCTCCGGCGGGGAGGCGGAGGGAGAGGGTGAGACAGTCCTCCCCGGCGGCCTTGGACAGAGGGGTGAGAAGGGGACGAAGGTCGATCTCCTGGACCTTTCGCTTGGTTTTTTTCTCCACCGGGATGGTGGGCTGGTCCAGAAAGCGGTCCCAGACCTCCCCCAGGGCGGCCCCTCCGGCAGGGTCGTAAAGACGGATCTCATATTCCCCCCAGGCGATGGCCTCCGGCTTGGAAACGGCCTCTGCGGCCTCCAGAACCTGGAGATCCGGGGGGAGGGCAGCGTTTAGCTGGCGGATGATCTCCGCCGGAGGGAAGGAATCCTCCAAAAGCTTAAAATCAAAGGATTCCCGGGCGCCCTCCACCCCCAGGGGGATGGGGAGGGCAAAGGTCATGTAGACATGGGGATTGAAACCCTCGGTGAACCAGATGGGAATGGCGGTCCGGGCAAAGGCCCGGGTCATGCACCGGGTCAGATCCAGATGGGAGATGTACCGGGCCCGGTCCCGCTTTTCAAAGAACACTCTCATCAGCTTCAAAGCAGGCACCTCCCAGCAAGTGATTGGCGCCGCAGCCGGAGCATTGGCGGCGGCAGTTTTCGGTGGTCCGGCTCCCCTGGGCCCTTTGGTCCTCCCGGATGAGGAAATCCTTTGTAATCCCGTAGTCCAGGTGGTCCCAGGGAAGGATCTCGTCATAGGGGCGGAGGCGGCAGGCGTAGAAATCCCCATCAAGGCCGGCAGCGGCCAGGGCGGCGGTCCATCGGTGGGAGGAGAAATGTTCGTCCCAGCCCTCCAGGTTTCCGCCGGCCCGCCAGACGGCCTCCACCACCTGGGAGAGGCGGCGGTCTCCCCGGGCCAGAATGGCCTCCACCCGGCTGGTGGCGGCGTCGTGGTAATTCACCTTGATCTTGCGGCTGGTCACCGTCTCCAAAAGGCGCTTCTGCTTTTCCCGGAACTCCTCCAGGCTGTCCTGGGGCCGGAACTGAAAGGGGGTGTGGGGCTTGGGAACAAAGCAGGCCACACTGATGGTCACCTGGACCCCACGGCCTTTGGGCTTCCCGGGGAGGCGGTAAAAGAGGTCCACCACCTTTTGGGCCAGGTCAATAATGGCGTCCATGTCCTCCATGGTCTCGGTTGGGAGGCCCATCATAAAGTAGAGCTTCATGGAAGAGCAGCCCCCCTCAAAGGCGGTTCGGGCGGTGGAAAGGACCTCCTCCTCGGTGACGTTTTTGTTGATGGCGTCCCGAAGGCGCTGGCTTCCGGCCTCCGGGGCGAAGGTGAGCCCGCTTTGACGGACCTTGCGGATCATCTCCAAAAGGCGGGGAGAGAAGTTGTCCACCCGCAGGGACGGAAGGGCGATATTCACCTTCTTCTGGGTGGTCCAGGGGAGGAGGCGTTCCATCAGCTGCTCCAGGCGGCTGTGGTCGCTGGTGCTGAGGGAGGTGAGGGAGACCTCCTCATAACCGGTGGCGGCGCAGAGGGTCTTGGCCTGGACGTCCAGCGCCTCGGGGTCCTTCTCCCGGAAGGGGCGGTAGAGGTACCCCGCCTGGCAGAACCGGCACCCCCGCAGGCACCCCCGCAGGACCTCCACCATGGCCCGGTCGTGGACGACCTCGGTAAAGGGAACCACAAAGTTGTCGGGAAAGTACATCTTGCTGAGGTCCTTGACGATGCGCTTTGTCACACGGGGGGGCGCGCCCTCTTTGGACACTACGGACTGTATTGTTCCGTCATCATTGTACAAAACGTCATACAAGGAAGGGACGTAGATGCCGGGTATTTTTGCGGCCTGGCGGAGGAACCGGGGCTTGGTCCAGCCCTCTTTTTTTGCCTGGCGGCAGAGGGCCAGCATCTCCAGCATCAGCTCTTCCCCCTCCCCCAGCTGGAAGAGGTCGAAGAAATCGGCTATAGGCTCCGGGTTGCAGGCGCAGGGGCCGCCGCCGATGACCAGGGGCCAGAGATCCTTCCGGTCCGCAGAGCGGACAGGGAGGCCGGCCAGGTCCAGCATATTGAGGACGGTGGTATAGCACATCTCATATTGGAGGGTGAAGCCGATAACGTCAAACTCCCGGATGGGGTCGAAGCTCTCCAGCCCGTAAAGGGGGATCCCTTCCCGGCGCAGAATGGCCTCAAAGTCGGTATCCGGGGCAAAGACCCGCTCACACCACATCCCCTCCTCCCGGTTGATCAGGGAATAGAGGATCTTCATTCCCAGGTGGGACATCCCCACCTCGTAGAGGTCGGGAAAGCAGAAGGCGAAGCGCAGGTCCACCTCCGCCTTTTGTTTCATAACGCTGCCCATCTCCCCCCCGGCGTAACGGGCGGGCTTTTGGACCCGGAGGAGCTGGCGGTCGATGTTGGCTGGGATCATAGGGACCTCCTGTCTGGTAATTGTCGGTCAGGCCAGGGTGTAGGGGACGATAAGGAGCCGGTTGGCGGAGAGGATCCATCCCATATAGAGGAAACCGAAGAAGAGGATAAAACCGATGGAGGCGTAGTACATCGCCCGTTTGTCCTTCAGCTGGGCCAGCTTTTCGTTGTACCGCTGGAGGTTCACCTTCTTGTTGCCGGTGCCGGACTTCACCGCCTGTTTCAGGCTGTCCAGCTCGGCCTGCTGCTCCGGGGCGATGGCAATGCACCGGTTGATCTCCGGCAGGAGAAGCATGGCCACCGGCAGGAGGATGAGGGCGAAGCGCTGGAAGATAAAATGCTTCAGCGTCATAATAAAAAGGACGGCGCAGTAAAGGGAGACCTTGATAAGGGGCAGGTTTTGGGGGTTTCGTTTCAAAAGGGGCTTTTGGAAAAGGGCGACCACCAGGAAGAACAGCACCGGGATGACAACAGTGGGGATGTCCCGGCCCAGCATATAGTAGCTGCCAACCTGGTATCCTTCGTAAAAGTCCGGGGTGATGATGGGGAGAACGGCCTCCGAAAAGGCAAAGTAGGCCAGCAGACAGACCGTATAAAAGAGGTACGTCTTCCAGGTGAGGGCCAGCTGGGCCAAAAAGTACATAGGGATGAGAACGAACATACTCTTGTGGAAGGTCATGGCGGCCAGGGTGATAAGACAGTAAGGGATAAACTGCTTCTTTTGCAGATAGGGCAGGGCGAAAAGGAAGATGGCAATGGCGATCTGGTGGCGGATGGTGCAGAGGGTATAGCCGAAGATGCCAAAGGAGATGAAGACGAACATACTCAGCCACACCGAGGAGGAATGGCGGTAGACAAAGACGGCGTTGAGACCCAGACAAACCAGGGCAATCCCGGTGGCATAGGCGGTCTGGGAGGTGCCAAAGAGGGAGATTACATACTCCAACAAGCTGTAGCCGATCTCCCGCCAATACGTATTCGCTTTGCTGAAGACGAAGGGGAGTCCGCCTTCGCAGATCTCGGCGAAGTAGTTCAGGTACATCTGGTAGTCCACCCCCACCGAGGCGGCCCGGAGGATGGACATAGCGAACATGGCGATGGAAAGAAGGACAATGAGGATGAGATCGTTCCGGCGGGAAGGGTGAAGTTCGCAAAGGAAAAAGCCCAGCACCGCCGCTGCCAGGGCAAGGATTAGATATGGAGCCATTGTGACAACGCCTTTCTTTCGGTAACTTCCGGTGGGATTCCAGTATACAGGCCGGCACGGCGCCGAAAACGGATCCGGAAGTTCACCTTTTGGATTTATAACGGTACTATTATAAGCGATTGAGGGGCCGGATGCAAGCGGTAACGAAAAAAGCGCCTCCTTCTGCATACAATAGGGTGACAAGAAAGGAGGGCTAAAAGGGATGCGGGAACGGTTTGTAAGGGCGGTTGTCTTTTGGGCGGCGGTTTTGGGGGCGGCGGCAGCGGCCCGGCGGTTTTTGCTGCCCTGTCTGGGGCCTTTTCTGGCAGGATGGGGGGCGGCTGCCCTTTTGCGCCCCTGTGCCCGATGGCTCTCCGGGCACACCTTTTTGGGGAAGAAAAGCGCCTCGGTCCTCACCCTGCTGGTCTTTTGGACCGGGGCAGGGCTGCTGGTCTGGTGGCTGGGGGCCTCGGCCTTTTCCCAGGGAGCGGCCCTTTTGGAACGTCTGCCCGGGTGGTACCAGAGGGCTTTTCTTCCCACCGCCCGGGAGGTGGGGAAAGAAGCCATGCATATCCTGGGGCGGATGGGGGGGCCGGAAGCGGAGACCACCCTCCAGGGGATGACCGACCGCTTGGGTCCGCTCCTCCAGGAAAGCGTCTCGACCCTATCTGCCCGGGCCCTGGCAGCGGCGGGAAGCCTTGCCGGACGGTTCCCGTCTGCGCTGCTTGCCTGCTCCTTCGCCCTCCTCTCCTCCTTTTTCATCCTGCCGGACTACGAAGGGATCGGGGCTTTCCTTCTGGGACAGCTTCCCCCCCGGCTGGCGGAGATGGTGCAGGAATCCAAGGATTTCCTGGTGGGAACGGTCCGTCAGGTGCTAAAGGCCTATCTTCTTATCATGGCCATTACATTTGGAGAGATCAGCCTGGGGCTTTGGCTGCTGCGGGTGGATTACTACCTTATCATCGGTCTGACAGTGGCGGTACTGGACATCCTGCCGGTGCTGGGAAGCGGAAGCATTTTGATCCCCTGGGGGATTTGGACGCTGCTGGGGGGAAACCTGCCCCTGGGGGCTGGGATCCTGCTCCTTTACGCGGTGGTGACAGGGGTCCGGACCGTTCTGGAGCCCAGGCTTGTGGGCCGGGGGATGGGCTTGTCCCCCCTGGTGACGCTGATCTCCATGTACGTTGGGATGAAGCTGCTGGGGGTCGGAGGGCTGATCCTGGCGCCTATGGCGGTGACGCTGGTGCTGTTTTTGGAGGAAAGCGGCCATATCCGGCTGCTGCGAAAAAAGGGTGGCCGGAGGCCCGGGGGTTCGGGGGTGTAGGGATCCGGCGGCGGCCCTGCGGCCGCAGGCAGACCCTCCCCGCCGCTCCGCGGCTAAGGGTTGTGCCAGGACCTAAGTTGTGCCTGGAGTCGGAAGCAGTAGAAGGCGGAAGGTAGAAATCGCCCCTTGCCAGGTTGTGGGGGGCTATTTTGCGCTTCGGACTAAGCGCCGTTAAGTCTCCAGGCAGGACCCACGATAACCACTGCGTGACAAAGGGTCTAAAAGTTTCGCT
>CAJUFK010000018.1 GCA_910585535.1 uncultured Angelakisella sp.
CAAAACTGGTATACTTTGTGGCGTAATTTGGCCCTTTTTACTTGACTGCTTACAGTTATACCGATTGGGGGGATAAGAATGGCGTTTGCCAGCCAGTCGGGAATCACATCAAGTATCCAAAGAACTCAAACGCGCAGGCTTATTTGAAAAGACGCTCCAATAAGATAATCCGTCGTAGCGATGTACAAAGCGGTGGCGCCTACAAAAAGTTATTTGACTATTGGTGGATGTTGTATTGATGAACGGAGGTGCCAGATGGGCAGCAAAAAGGATTCTCTCGGCAACCGTATGAAGCGGTACGAAAATGTATCACGGCTTTATCTCACCCGCCGCGTGCCGGTCATTATCCGTGTTGACGGCAAAGCTTTTCACACCTATACCAAAGGTATGAAAAAGCCGTTTGACCGAATCTTGATGACTGTAATGCAGCAAACAATGCAGTATCTCTGTGAGAGTATTCAGGGCTGCGTGTTCGGTTATACTCAATCAGACGAAATTACGCTGGTACTTACGGATTATAAAACAGCAAGTACCGATGCCTGGTTCGGAAACGGTGTACAGAAGATGTGCAGTGTTGCCGCTTCTATGGCGACTATGGCATTCAACCGTTTTTTCGCCGCCGCATACTTTGACCTCTCGGAAAGCATAGAGGAAGCATGGAATGTCTCGGATGAAGAACGCGCATATGTTGGACTTCTGTATGACAAGCTCCTGTCCGCCACATTTGACGCCAGAGTTTTCTCTGTGCCAAAGGATGAGGTGTGCAACTGCCTGATCTGGCGTCAGCAGGATGCGACCCGTAACAGCATCGAGGCTGCGGGGCAGGCGCATTTCAGCCACAGGCAGCTTCACAAAAAAAGCTGCGACCAGATCCAGGAAATGCTTTGGCAGGAGCGCGGCATCAACTGGAACGATTATCCCGTGGATTTTAAGCGCGGTTCCTGCTGCCGCAGGCAGAAAACAATCGTCACGATGCCAGATCCGCGAGATGACTCCGCTTCAATCCTCGTTGAAAGAAACAGATGGGTCGTTGATAAAAAGCCGCCTATCTTCACGCAGGACAGATCCTATATCGAATTTTCGCTGTGAAAGGGTGAGCACAAATAACACTTGCTGAACTGACTGCTGAGGTAACCAGCCTTCGCAGAGAAATGGGCAAACTGCGAGAGATCGTCAATGGCAGTCTGAATTACCAGGCAAACGAGCTACGCCGTCTTGAGAACACCATTGACCACGCTTTCCTGGATGCCGTCCACGAACTGCTTGATTACCTCCGTCATGAGGATATCCAATCTCTTGACGAGGAAGAATTTGCCAAAAGAGTGAGGGAGTTGATCTGTGCAGAGCCGGAGCTCCCGTTTTGAGGTTCGTGTATGACAAATGAAGCTATGATCCGTTCGCTTTCAACCCGCCAGCTGGCCGAAATGCTGATCCGATATGAGGAACGAACATCAGTCGAGTACGACTGGGATGAAAATCCTATCGAGGGATACCAAGAAGACCATTACATCACCAGTGATGGCGAAGATTTCTATTTTTATGATAGCGCCCTTGAACATGAACTCTGGTGGCTCAAACAGGAAGAAGGTGAAACCAATGACAGCTAAGGAAAACAGAAATCTGATCGAGCGGTTCCCCTTCCTTCTGCCAAGAAACCGCTGGACAGGTAAAGTGCCAGAGGACTACGACTACAGCTATACGGAGCTGGACGCCATGCCGGACGGCTGGCGAAAGACTTTCGGAGAACAGCTTTGCGAAGAACTCAAAGCGGAGCTGGTCAAAGCAGGGTATCTCAATGGGTACCGCATTGCACAAATCAAAGAAAAGTATGGCGCCCTCTGTTGGTATGACTTTGGCGCCACAGAAAAAATAGTACAGGAAATCATCCCCAAATATGAACAGCTCTCGGAACATACCTGTATCAAGTGCGGCGCACCGGCCACCCGGATCACAACCACCCGGATCTCTCCGTACTGTGATGCCTGCGTCCCCAAAAGCCCAGACGGGGAAATGACCGGCTGGTATCATTCCGTACCCATCGGGGAGCGTTTCCAGGAAAATTGTTGACAAAAATGAACCGGCGAAAGCTGTTGCGGCACAACGGGTTCACAGATATGTGATGACACCTATGTATGCACCACAGCAGCATTTGCCAAAGGAGGCGATTTCCATCATCTATCTTGATAATGCGGCAACTACCAAAATTTCTCCAAAGGTCTTTGCCGCTATGACTCCCTATTTAACCGAGGAATATGGCAATGCGGGGGCTGTCTACCAACTCGGCAGGCAGGCTGCAGCGGCTGTACAAAAAGCGCGGGAACAGGCAGCAGCACTGTTTGGCTGTCCGGAAGAGCATATCATCTTCACATCCGGTGGCAGTGAAAGTAATAACACCGTTTTTGCCGGGCTTCGCGATAAACTTGCCGCTGAAGGCAAAAAACATCTGGTTGTGTCCGCTATTGAGCACGACTCTGTTTTGAAAGCAGCACAGGCGCTCGCTCAATACGGCTTTACGATCACCTATCTGTATCCGGAACCCGGCGGCGCGATCCCGCCGGGGCGCGTTGAGGACGCGATCCAAGAGGATACCGGTCTTTGTTCCGTCATGTACGCCAATAACGAGACCGGCGTTCCCAATGACATCCAAGAGATCGGACAGATCTGCAAAGCGCATTCGGTACTTTTCCATACTGACTGTGTGCAAGCCGCGGGTCAGTATCCACTGCTCATGAATAACAGGCTTGTGGATTTCGCCTCCGTTTCTTCCCATAAAATTCACGGCCCCAAAGGGATCGGCGCACTCTATGTGAAAGAAAAGATCTTTTCCCCGCTCATCTATGGCGGCGCAGATCAGGAATTCAGTCTGCGCGGCGGCACCGAGAATGTTGCCGGTATCGTTGGATTTGGGCAAGCTTGCGAAGATGCCGTCAAAAACCTTCAAGGTGACATTGACTGTATTCTCAAAATAAAACAACGCTTTTATACGGCTTTGCTCCAAAATCTTTCGGCAAACGGCTGTGATAAGGCGATCATCCATATCAACGGTCTTTTGCCGGATGCCTGTGGAAAGGTTCTGAACCTCCGTATTGACGGTGTTGACGGGGAAACTCTTCTGCTGATGCTTGATGCGAACGGTATCTGTGCGTCCGCAGGAAGCGCCTGTCAAAGCCGCGAATCAAAACCGAGCCATGTTCTTACAGCAATGGGCTTGACGGCTGATGAAGCCAGAAGCTCCGTTCGTGTCTCCTTTTCCAAATACAATACTTTGGAAGAGGCGGACAAAGCAGCGTGGATGTTTGCCAGCTGCATCGCCTCATTGCGGGGCATCAAATCAGAATAAGGAAACCGCCACGAGGGGGTGTTGTGACCGTGAATGTCATCAATTTAGAGTCTGCACGAAACAGGACGATCAATGTGTTCGAGCTGACAAGGAATAACCGTAAGCTGCAATATGGCCTGATTGCACCCGCAACAGAAAGTACCGTCTGCGAACTCGCGCCGGAACACGCGGCGGAACCCATCAAAAGCATGGATGATATTTTTAAGATCTCACGATATCTGATAGCAAACGGCAGGTATCGGGACAATATGCTTTTCATTGTCGGCATCAACTTTGGCCTGCGTGTCAGCGACCTGCGGATGCTGCGCTTTTCAAACCTCATCAACGACGATCTCACCTTCAAGGAGAGCTTTGCCGTTTTTGAGCAGAAGACGCGGAATACAAGAAAGCGTAAAAAGAACCGCTACATCACGATCAACACCGCTGTTATCGAGGCGGTCACTCTGTATTTGCAGCATACAGAAAATGTCTCGCTCAGCGATTATATGTTCCGCAGCCTGTCCAATCGCGGCGGCAATCTGAACGAGCCTCTCAGCAATAAGTCCATCGACCGCATCTTGAAAGGGTTTGCGGCCGACCTTGATTTGAACATCAAAATGTCAACGCATACCCTGCGAAAGACCTTCTGCTATCACCAGATGCTTATGAGTCACAACGACAGCCGAAAGCTACTGCTTCTCCAGAAAATGCTGGGGCATTCCTCCCCGGCGCAAACCCTGGACTATATCGGAATAACCTCGGAGGAGATCGACGAAGCGTATAAGAAGCTCAATCTTGGCAGTGCTTCCAGCAACTATCTGGTTGACAGCGATATTTTAGAGAAGGAACAAGCGTATGCGTAAAAGAATGAAAGGAAGTTTTTGAATGAGTATTTTTTTGAAAATCATTTCGCTCATCACCATTGTTGCTGCTATTGCAGTACCCGCTGCTATTAACCAAAAGAGGTATGATATGGCGGATCGCTTCGGTAACGGTTCATACAAAAAGGTGGATAAAAGGTATACGCTCGTCCCGGTTGTAGCAGCAATTGTGCTGTTTGTGGTTTCAAGTGCATTTGTAATCATTCCCACGGGCTACACCGGCGTTCGGTCTACCTTTGGTCAAATCAATGAATCAGTTGTCCAGAACGGGTTCAACTGGAAGATCCCGTTTGTTCAGTCGATTGAAAAGGTCAATAACAAGCAGCAGGATATCAGCTTTAAGGATCGGGTTTGGTCTGAAACAAGTGAGCGGACGGCAATTTATTACGAAGGGATCACGGTTACATACCAGATCAACCCAGAAAGATCCGCATGGATCTATGCCAATGTTACCAACTACAAGGACGCACTGGTATCTCAGAACCTTGTTGCATCGGCAATCAAGGCCAGCAGCAAAAGTTTGTCCGATACAGACGCAACAAACCGGTCGATCATCGAACCGCTTGCACAGGAAAACATTCAAATATCTCTCGATGAAAAGTACGGAACTGGCGTCGTGTATGTAAACAAGGTCACGATCAGCGGCGCAGATTTTGAAGATTCGTACAATGCCGCCATCGCCGCAAAACAGCAGGCACAGCTTAACGCGGAGCAACAGGCCATTGAAAATCAGCGTGCAATTGATAAGGCCACCGCAGACGCTCAGGTCATGAGAACAAATGCAGAGGCCGAGGCTCAGGCAAAACTGATCGCGGCAGAGGCCGAAGCACAGGCAAATGAGCTGCTGGAGAAGTCTTTGACCGAGATGATCTTGCGTCAGATGTATATCAATAAGTGGAACGGTCAGCTGCCGAATGTCATGACTGGCGATGATTCCACCTCCATCATGGTTCCGTCCGGCAGTTCTGTCCTGGGATAAAAACGAAAGGAGCGACAGAGGATGACGCACAAAGATGCGATCAGTCATTGTTATGCGGTCGCTGAAAAGTCGCAGGCCCGTTCAGACTGTGCGGAAAAACGCGCTCAGCCTACAAAATGGCTGGAAGAATTTGACCGTTACAAACATGAAAGAGCGGATGCCATAGAGATCCGCCATATGTTTGACCGGGTAAGAACATGATGTTGGAAGGGAGATTTCGAGATGGAGATTCATAAGGTAAAGAACTATAAAGTATTTGCAAGACAGCTCGAAGCGAAAACCGGCTGTGATATTCAAATCAGCCTGATGGGAAAAGACCACATCCACTATCAGTTCAATAAAATGGGGCTTTCTCTTGGCGTTCTGTGCATTGACCATGGTAATGCATCTTTTGCTCCGTTCGTTACGCTGGATACTGCGAAGGACGATCAGTACATCAACGCGGAAAACCTCCCACTTTTTGACGATTTCATAATGCTCATGAAAACTTTCCGCGAAATGTTTGTTGATGATAGCGAGGAACTCGTATGACCGCATATCAAAAGTATCAACTTCAGTGGATGATCGACCACGGTTATTCGCTGCAAGACCTGATGCGTGAATTGACTGACCTTCAGTTTAGTGACCCGGAAGACAGCGATAAAATTTCCACGCCCATTTCAGACCTGTTTGACGAGTGGGAAGCCGATATCGGCTTTGGCTCGGAGATTTGGGTATGCGAAGCTGAGTGGCGAGACTACAAGGGTAGTCATGAGGAGTATGTATGAAAAGGCTTACAATGCTCCTTGTTTTAATATTTGCCATTATTCTGCTTCCCGGATGTAAACCACATGATTCTGCCACCTATCAATACATCGAACAACCCCACCTGTATTGGAAAGACATTGATGTAGTCGTAACAAACACCGACAAGCGGCACTGGTTCGCAACGACCCATCGGTACATGGTATCGTTGACAGTCCAAAGCGAGGAGTATGGTTTGACCAGAACATTTCAGTTTGATGGGCTCGGTCTTTTGGGGTGTCCGGCGCAATGGGAATATGAGATTGGCGACACCGTAAAGGCAGAACTGTACTCATGGGTTTTGGATTCAACCGGGGAAGTTATCAGGCGCGAGATAGCAAAAGTATATTGAACAGAAAGGTTTGATTTTGTGAGATGCTATAGAGACGGCGGATGTGGGCCGTATGAGATGTGCAGCTGTTCTGAATGTCCTGCAAGCAAGCCTGAATATCTGAAGCGGGATTTCTCCAAGACAGACGCCATTCGTTTGAAAGCGACCCATATCCAGTGGGACACAGACGGTGAGGATGTGCTCTTACCAATGGAAATCATTGTTCCAGATGGCATGACCGATGAAGACGAGATCTCAGACTATCTATCCGACCAGACGGGGTTCTGTCATACAGGGTTCCACCTGGAACACATTTGAACGGGTGAATATAATGATCCATGGCTTATACTTCGGGGCACGCATCTTTTACATCTCTCCTATGGACAGGCATAAAACGCCTTGTGTTTATATCAGAGACGACGGCAATCGGGCTGTTGTAGTTTTCAGACACGCAGAAAATGTAGCCCGTGTTGATCCCAAACAGCTCGTATGGCGGTAACCAAACCTACAAACGAACAGAAAACCGAGGTGCTGGATGATATGTTCCGCATAATCATCGCAGGCGGCAGAGATTTTAGTGATTACAATCTGCTGTCTACTACAATGGATTATCTTCTTTCCAGGGTAAATGACGAAATCATCGTTGTGTGCGGAAAGGCTCGCGGCGCCGATACACTTGGAGAGCTTTACGCACAAGAACGCGGCTATACGGTGCAATACTTTCCAGCAGATTGGGAGCGGTACGGTAAGTCTGCCGGCTATGTCCGCAATACCGAGATGGCAAAGAATGCCGATGCTCTGGTAGCGTTTTGGGACGGTTCCAGCCGTGGTACGAAAAACATGATTGAGATAGCTCAAAAGCATGGGCTAAAAATCCGTATCAAGCGTTATCATAATTTATGAGGAGGATATCAATGGAAAAGCGAACCATTGCAGTCAAGCCCACCTGCTTTGCGCCGGAATTTGAAATGATGATCCAAGTTCCGAACGAACGCGATGCAGAGGAATACATCGACGAGCTGCTGGATGGGATCTTCAATGACGAGGCTCGGTATAATGCAGAATGGGATTTTGTTGACGGATTAGCCTGACGGCCAGGAGGATGCCATGTTTATCGTAACCGAAAGCGGGCGCAAGATCACTGTTCCGGATTATCATGAATCCGACGAGGAGTGGTGTCCGTTCCAGCAGACGGTCGGCCTTTATACCGACGATACCATCCTAAAGGATGTTTGGATACTGGAACTCAACCATCGGGACTTCTTTGCTCGAAAGCGGGATTTTGAACTGGAGTTTGTAAAGGACATCAAATTTGACCACGAGCCAACACGAGAGGAGATCCTCTGGGCAATGTCGGCCAACGGCTGTACCCGTGGGGATATTGCCATCATCCGTAAGGGTGTTGAGTTGGATATGGACGATGATTGAAAAAGATATTATATAAAAATTCGGCGGTTCTGTTAAAAGAGGTGGTGAAGATGTGCTGAAAATTCCAAAGGGCGAAAGAGTCTGGGTACAGTATTTTGACAGTAAATCCAACCTTGCCTTTGTTCTTACAAGTAAAGAAGCGTCGCGTGATTTTTATTTTTTGTATGAGTCCGCCAAGGACGGGCTCCACAGGCTCGGCAAGGCGCATTCTCCAATGGAACTTGAGGAAAAATATCGAGTCGCCGATCAGCTGAAAAATCCTTGAAAAATCGACGAAAACTGCCCGAACAGTCTCCAAAAGCCGGCTGTTTTGTGCTATACTTATAATAAAGGAGTTGTTTGCCATGAACGATGATCTCGACTGGAGCCTTTTGTCGGACGAAGAGATCGAGCAGCAAATGGACGAGATCGTAGAGTCTCTCCGCCCAGATATCGAAACCGATGAAAGTAAGACAGTGCTATTAAACGCAACAAGGATGACTCAGCTCAAGTTCACTTACCTTGTGATGCGTTATTTAACACGGGGGCGTAAAGTATCCGTCACCTATAAGCTGTACGAGCCGTTTCGCACAATGGGTAGTGTCTCTGTGGAGGGGAAGTCCATCGAATTTGACTCTACAAAATGGTTTACAAGGGCAGCTGAGTTTGCCAGTAACACGGATGTGTACCCGCTTGCCGACAATAAGGTGCGGCTGACCTTCACATTCCACGGGCTTACAGCGCCGATTGAATAAGGAGGTCGCCATGGAAAAAGAAAATTGCTACCACACCATTTCCGGTGCGCTTTCACAGATAAGCGCTGTAGGTGAACAGGCAGACCGCTGGCTGGCGGAGGTCTGTCCACTTCTTGAGCAGCTTACCGAAGCCGACGATTTAGAATTTGTAAACGCATCGATCAGTATGGCGGGGCTTTCGGTCGTTCTGGAATGTGACGATGAGCTTTTGATGGAGAATGGCTGTTCCCACACTTTCTTTTCTCTCGTCAACAGATTTGACGCGCTTTCCTTCTCCAAAGCGGCGGATGACCGTCTGAGAATCACATTAACTATGAGCAGTGCGTGGGTGAAATGATATGAACGATGTAGGGTTGTGGCGACAGGAGGGGCCGAAAGCGTTCCTCGCCTTTCTGGCAAGTGCCACAGGGGAAGATCATGATGCCGCAGTATACGATACCAAATTAGAGTTTGATCCCTCCAGCGAGGCTGCAGTCCGTTATGTTGCGAGCGTCGCCATGACAAAGGCGTGCCAGGGCAGTGAGGTTTTCTACGAGCCAATGCCGGAAGATGGAAGCGTGATTCCGTATAATGAGATGCCGGAGGATCCACGGATAAATGCTTTTTATCAGGAACGGCTGGCAAAGGAAAATTCTGTTGATTTTTATATTCCGGACAGTACAGCATACAGCGACTCTGCTATTCGCGCCATAACTTACCGCCGAATTCTTGCCGATGATATGACAGAGAAAGAATTAAAAGAGGTCGAACGCGCCTCAGAAGCAGCTAAGCGCTCCGACAGTAAATATATGCTGCTGCATTATTATCTGCCGCTTGCTTTTGCCTTTGTGTCGCTGATCCTTATTATCTGCAAACTGTCCCACTGAACATAAGGGGGAATCCTGTGAATAATAAAAGACGAGGGCGCCTCCAAGACGCCCTCAAAATGCTGTCCAACGCAGCGGCTATTGTGGAAAATGTCTGTGACGATGAGCAGGACTGCATGGATAACTATCCAGAGAACCTGCAATGCACTGAGGCGTTTGAACATATGGAAGCCGCCGCGGACAGCCTAAATGACGCGCTCGAAAAAATTGACGACGCCAAAGAGCATATCCAGTCAGCGCTCCATTGATCGTACAGCGGTTACCCGCTGTTTTTTTATTCGTCATCATCTTCAAACAGATAATCCGGCAGTTCGGGGCGAAAATCAACCAGTACCTTACCACAGCAGGTAACAGAACTGCCAAAATCCGCACCCACGAATACATTTGTATGGCGGAGCTTTGGGTTTGCGGATACCAGTATCAGGTTGTGCTCATCGTCAACATAATACTGCTTGCAATACATGGCGCCATCTACACAAAAAATGCCAATATCTCCAATCGAAAGTTCAACATCCTTTTGCACATACACCATATCGCCGTCACTGATATATGGGTACATACTGTTTCCGTCAATATTTACTGCATAATCTGCCTGTGGCGGCACAGAATCATCCACCAAAAGCATCTCAAAGTCAACACCGTCCAATGGGACGGAGTAGCCAGCCGCAGAGGGTGTTGTATACCTTGGAATGTATCGCTCCCGCTTATGCCTTCTTGTCTGCTGTTTTGTTTGTGTTGCCGGTTTCAGTTCTATCACATTGGTCTTTGCTTTTGCTGCAAGTTCATCTATGCGCTCTTTTTCCAGTAAACACATTGTCCGAACCGCCTTTTTCCCATAAGTGTCAAGCGTGCGATAGTCCAGCACAAGACGGTGCTCCGCAGGAGAAAGTGCAAGCCTGTCTTCTTGCGCTGTAACAGAAAGCCCTAACAGGGTATCCGTAGAAACCCGCAACACCTTAGAGACAGAGACAAGCGCATCCATAGCCGGTTTCTTTGTATTGCTCTCCCAGTACCGCACTGTTACTACAGAAACACCGACGGCATCCGCAAGCTCTGCCTGTGTCAGCTTCCTGTCCATACGCATATTTTTCAGTCTTTCACCGAAGTTCATATCGTTAGTTCTCCCCCAAATATTTTTACATCCTGTTGACATGGCGGGAAATTTGTGGTAGCATTAAGCAGTAACCTTAGTTTATGCGTCTATAATAACATAAACTTTAGTTGTTGTCAATGGCAAAAAGCAAGAGTAGCCCGCATTTTATTGCGAGCTACCCCGATGCGTACCGGGAAGCAACCACAGCAAACCGATACACAACCGCAACCTGTATCACTACAGGAGAGGAACATAGCAACACCACTCACTATATTCCTCCCTGTAGTATACCACGAAAAGTCCAATAAATCAACGGGAGGTTTCGCTACAGGATGAAGAAAAAGTTGACAATTAGAGAGTTAAAGGATTACTACAACTGTAATCAGCCAAGAGAGATCTCTTTCTGGACAGAAAACCAACCTTGGTACCGTGTTTCCAATCCATGCAAGTTCAGATACACATTTCCAATTATGACGATATGCGAGAATCCAAGCCTTGTATGCCTTAAATCCGGTGGCAATACGCTTTCGTTTGACCGCGTTAAATTTGCGGAGATCGATACTGAAACTACCATATTAGGTACGGTTCTCACCCTGTTTTGTGGAAATACCTCTGATCTGTCTGCGGAAGATACCTCATACATATTGGTCGTCGCATAATTTTTTATGTCGGCTATTTAATTACCTTGACTTGCCGTTTTTTATATGCTATACTTCGGGTATCAACATAATTGTAATGAGTTCTGAAGGAGCAATGATATTTGAACAGGCAAGCAAAAGAGCGTATTCCGCAAATAGGTGACATTTTTCTTATGAAGTTTTCCGGCAGCGGCAGTGAACAGAGCGGCTGGCGACCTGGGCTGGTATTCCAAAACAATACAGGCAATACCTATAGCCCCAATATTATCGCTCTCCCGCTCACTACGGCCATAAAAAAGGCTGGTCAACCCACCCATGTTGTGATTCCAGCGGCGGAAAATGGTCTGAAAAAAACAAGCATGGTATTGTGTGAAAACCCTGAGCGTATGTCCAAGGTAAAGATTGGGCAGTATATCACGACCCTATCCAATGAGGATATGAAAAAGGTTGCAATCGCAAATCTTCTTGCAACTTCTGCAATCTCTTTTCTTGATGTAGAAGCTCTTACGACAACATGGAAACAAGCTTCCGCATTAAACGCCTGTATCCCGGCATAATGTACATACCCTGTAGCCATATGGCGCACGAGGGGCATTTTCGGCAGGAGGACGGCCTATGTTTAACGAAGAGCAGAAGACGCGATTTATCAGGTCATATACCAAAAGTCTTTACACAGCCAATATCGCTGCGGGCATTTTCAATAAGTTTGAGGAGCATGAACAGAAGTGGCAGGCGGATCTATGCACAAGGTCAGCGCCTGAACTTCAACCGATCATTGACGAAGTTATTGGCGCACGATTGAAAAGCCGATGGCAGACTTTGTCCATTCTCAAAGAATATACCAAATGGTGCATGGCAGTAAAGATCCCTGGCGCCTGTGACGGTATGTTGCATATTGAGGCTCCCGGCATAGAAAAGGTGCGTAGGCAAATGGTTTCCAGCCCTCTGCATTTGCAAATTTATCTCGACCAGGTCTTTGATGCGGAGTCGATGGAAACAATCGATAATATTTACCGCTGCTATTATTGGATGGCCTACGGGGGCATACAGGAAGAAGATACGATCTCTATTGCTCGGTCAGATGTGGATCTTCGGCAAATGGCGATCCATTATCACGATACAAGCGTTCCAATCTATCGAGAAGCGCTTCCGGCTTTCCAAAACGCCCTGCAGCTCACAAGTTTTCTCTACAATCATCCAAGTTATACGCATCCAATCAGGCGCGATAGAGTTCCAGGTGATACACTGATGCGCGGCATCAAGTCAACAACTAAGATCATGTCCATACGCTCTGTTTTGTCGCACCGTTCCTCTGAAGCGCTTAAAAGTCAAAAAACAGAATTGCAACTCAGCTTTTACCGAATCTGGCTTTCTGGGCTTTTTTACAGGATGTATGAACGAGAGAGAGCTGGAGTCCCCGTAGACTTCTCAGATGCCGCTGTGAATTTTATGAACGGCAAAACCTATGCATTGAGTGGACGCGAGAAAATCGAACACAAGCAAAACAGGATAGAGCGCGAATATATGGAAGACTATCAGCGTTGGAAGCTGGCGTTTTCAATTTAGAGGAGGCAAACTGTATTATGGGATTTGGCGTTGGCGATTTGTTCAGCATCATCGGTGGTGGCGCATGGCTTGCCAAGGAGGCTGTTAATGAAATAGGTGAAAGGCAGGAAAATCTTGCCAACGCAGAACTTGTCGAAGCTTTTGTGTCAGAGCATACCGACCTTGAACTTGAAGAGCGCTTGCGTGCAGAAATCCTCACAGCGTCCTCTTACGAAAAAATCTGGTCAGAGCTTGAGCAGTACAAAAGGGATAATCCTGTGTGGTGTAGGATGCATGAACAGGCAGGGTGGCGTGGCCAGTACACAGGAAAATATTATGAACCGGTTTTTGGCTGGCAGGATGTCGGACAAAAGCGGCTGCCTTTTTTCGATGACGCGGGAACCGTTCGCGGGAAAAACCAACAGGAAGAAGGCATCCTTTCGGCCAACAGAAACATTGTGCTCCAAATGCTTTTGGAGATGCGCGGAAAAATGCGAAAGGACATTGCGCTGATTGAAGCCAGAAAACAGTATCCACTTTCCAAAAGCAACCGCTCTTGGTAAGCAGAGATCCCGCGCCAAGCGGGTTTCTCTTTTACATATATCAACATAATTAAATAGTTAACAGAATGGAGGGAATGCCTATGGAGGAGCACAGACAAGAGTTTCTCGGTCTGTGCGAGAAGTATCTCACAAGGAATGGAAACGCAGAATTGCTGAATTGGCTGAAAACATCTGATTTCTTTGTGGCGCCTGCTTCGACCAGATATCATGGCAGTCATGAGGGCGGCCTTGTAGAACATTCACTGAATGTTTACCGGTGTCTGCTTGAAGAGCTGAACAACACACAGCTAAAGAACGATTACACAGATGAAACCGTTGCTCTTGTTTCCCTGTTTCACGATGTGTGTAAAGCGAATTATTACAAAAAGGGCACGCGGAATGTCCGGGAAAATGGACAATGGGTCACCAAGGATGTCTTCGAGATCGATGAAAAATTCCCATGCGGTCACGGAGAGAAATCGGTCATCATCCTGCAAAATTTTGTCCAGCTAAGCGCGGACGAAATCTATGCAATACGGGCGCATATGGGAGGTTTTGATACATCGGTCAAGGGCGGCGATTACTTTATCGGCAAAATCTTTGAGCGCAGCAAACTTGCTTTGCTGCTCCATATCGCAGATATGAAAGCTACATATTTGATGGAGGTATAAATGGCAGATCAGGATTTGAACATTTATCAAAAGCTGTCCAAAATCCGTAAGCAGGTCGAGGTCATCCAAAAGAATAAGTCAGGGTACGGTTACAAATATGTCAGCGAAGACGAAATCCTTGCCCGAATCTCTGGTCTTATGGATAAGTACAGCCTGTCTCTCATCCCCTGTGTGGTTCGCGGCAGTGCTGCCGTGGAACCCTATCACTCCAAAAAGACAAAGTCTACTAAGAACGGCGAAATCTATGAGGAAAATGTCAACGAGGTGCTTGTCAGCGCAGACATGACCTTTACATGGGTCAACAACGAAAATCCGGAGGAACGGGTCGAAGTGCCATGGATCCTTGTTGGTCATCAAAGTGACGGCTCCCAAAGCTTCGGTTCCGGACTGAGCTATGCAATGCGCTACTTCCTCTTAAAGTTTTTCAATGTCGCTACACCGGATGACGACCCCGACAATTGGCGCAGCAAGCAGCAGGCTGCTGGCGCCGCGGAGGACAAAATGATCGCAGAGCAGATCATCCAGACCGTTGACGAAACGATCAAGCATTTTTTGGCGGAAAATCCCAGCAAAAACGAGGAAGTCAAAAAGTTCGCCGCCAAGTATGTCAAAGGCGGCAACTACTTTGCTATCACAGAATCCGTGCTTGCATCCAAGCTGCTTACCGATTTCAAAGAAACATTCAAGATAAAGGAGTGATGAACGATGGGTTTCAGAACAGGCGCTTATGCAAAGGTTTGGGAGGTAAATCCGATGTCGGACACCAGCACCAAGCTTCGCATTTCGATCAGCAGAAAAAACAAGCAGACAGGCGAGTATGAGCAAGACTTTTCTGGTTTTGTTCTGTGTATCGGCAGCGCAGCTGCCCGCAATGCCCTAAAGCTGAAGGAAGGCAGCCGAATCAAGCTGGGGGATTGCGATGTTACAACCAAATATGACGCGCAAAAGAAGATTACATATACCAACTTCAAGCTATTTTCTTTTGAGGCTGAGGAGGGCAACAGTTCGCCTCAAGTAAACACCGCACCGCAGCCTACGGTAGACGAGGGAGAAATCGACGACAGCCGCCTTCCGTTTTAACGGAGGTGGCCTATGGGCGAAGTGAATTATGCGCCGGTCATCAGGGATATGGTCTGGAGCTACTCGCGTATCAAAGCATTCGAGGATTGTCCTTACCGCTGGTATCTGAGATATATCCGCCGTCTAAAAGGAAAAGAGATGTTCTTCGCAAGTTACGGCTCTTTTATTCACAAGCTGATCGAACTCTACTACAAGGGTGAGAAAACACAGGCACAGTTATGTGACATCTATCTGTGCGATTTTAAGCAACAGGTTCGCGGAAATGCTCCCAATCCCAAAGTGTTCGGCAACTATTTCAAAAGCGGTCTGCAATACCTGCAAACATTCACCCCATTTCCCTACCAACCGATTGCAATCGAAAAGCAGGTCAATTTCTGTCTCGGTACAACTTCGTTTGTCGGATACATTGATTTTCTCGGAGAACAAGACGGAGAGTTATTTGTTGTTGACAATAAATCCCGAAATCTGAAACCACGCACCGGCCGTGTAACGCCAACGAAATCCGATGCCGATCTGGATAACTACCTGATACAGCTCTACCTGTATTCTATCGCTGTCGAGCAGGAGTATGGCAAGCTGCCGAAAGCTTTATGTTTCAACTGTTTCCGGGAATCCACCTTTATTATAGAGCCGTTTGACGCTGGAGCATACAATACGGCACAGCAATGGCTTTTTGAAAAGGTCACAAACATTACCAAAGAAACCAGGTTCAAACCCAATGCCGAGTTCTTCAAATGTAAACACCTCTGTGAAATGCAAGAGCATTGCGAGTATTATGAGCTGAACCAAAAGAGGTGAACTTTATGCGAGCAGACGACATTACAAGAATCGAAAGCGAGGCGGGGATTATTTCCTCCCTCGCTTATCACCCGGAGTTCTCGTTCTACTCCGAAAACCTGTTGCCAAACCACTTCTACAACAAAGAAAACCGATATATCTATGTTGCCATCACCAATCTTGCAAGGCAGGGTATCACAACGGTCGATCCATACAACATTCTCGAAGCTTTGCGTTCCTGCGAAGCTACCAAGCAATATGCGGACGAACTTACAATCGAGCAGCTCACCGATTTTATCGACAACAGCGAGGGGCTTGCCAGGCACACGATAGAAGAGTATAAACTGCTGGTCGATAATGTTATGGACGCAGCCTTTCGACGGGACACTTTTCAAAGCCTGAAAGAATGTCAGGCAATGTGCTTCAACGAGTCTGTCAAAGACATCGAACAGAAGATCTATGAAACGCTGGATGATGTGATGATGGAGTTTACAACCGCAAATGAGGTTCCGCCGTACAGTGATGTGATCGATACCTGCTGGGAGGAGATAAAGGGGCGGCAAAGCACCGGCTATGCGGGTATCCCTTTCAAATTTCCGGCCTTGAACGAGTATGCGACCATTGAGCGCGGCGAGTTATTTATCTTCGGAGCAGAGCAAAAGCAGGGAAAAAGTATGATGCTTCTGAACTGCGCGGTTGATTTACTGCGGCACGATTATGCAGTGCTGTATCTCGACAGCGAGCTGAACACGCGGCTTTTCACGGCGCGTATCCTTGCCCATCTTTCCGGTATCGAGTATAAGCGTTTGACAGCCGGCAGTTATAGTAAAGAGGAAGAAAAAAAGATACTCGACGCCAAAGAGTGGCTCAAGACAAGAAAATTTACCCACATCTATATTCCCATGTTCGACCAACAGAGCATTTATACGGCTGTAAAAAAGGTCAAACACACACAGGGGCTGGATGTACTCATCGTAGATTACTTCAAAGGTCGCGGCGAGGGTGATGCATTTGACAGCTATCAGGAGCTTGGCCGGTTCGTAGATATGGTCAAGAACCAAATCTGCGGCGACATGAATATCGCCGGCATCGGAGCAGCGCAGGCCACTATCACAGGCAAACTGGCCGACAGCGCCAAAATCGCACGCAACGCTTCAACCATCGCTATGATTTCTGACAAAACACCAGAGGAAATCGAGGCGGACGGTGCCGAGTGCGGCAATAAAAAGCTTCGTATCACCGTAAACCGAAACGGAATGCAAATGGCGCAGGGCGAATACATAGATATGCTGTTTGACGGCAATCATATTCTCTACGAACAGGCCAAGCAGCACATCCCGGAGGCTCCTTTTTAACCGTTTCATAGCAATTAAATAGTCAACAGATAGGAGGCGGCGGTGTGGAACTTTCCGAACTGATCGAGTCTGTCGATATTCTGGATTACATCTCTCAATACACAGATTTCACAGAAAAAAACGGTGAGTATTGGGCTTTGTCTCCGTTAAAAGAGGAAAACACACCGTCATTTTCTGTCCGTCGAGAAGAAAATGCTTTCTATGACTTTTCATCCGGCGTTGGCGGCAATGTTCTCACATTTATCCGCCACTACCATAAATGCGGATATGCCGAAGCCATACAAAAACTCAAGGAATACGCCGGCTTTAATGGCGTAGTCGCATCTCACAAGAAATTGTCCGTTGTAGAGGTCGCTAAAAGGTTTTCAAAACCAAAAAAGGCGGCAAAAACAGGAAAAACAGCTCCGCTTGCAGACGATTATATGGAGCGGTATGAAAAAAGGGCCGACAAACTGGCAGCTTGGCTTTCCGAAGGCATTTCAGAGGCATCTCTTATCAAATTCCAGATTTACTACGACCAGTTTTCCAATCGCTTGGTCTATCCAATCCGCAGTATCGATGGAAAAATCATCAACATAGGCGGCAGAACGCTTGATCCACACTGGAAAGAGAAAGGGCTGCGAAAATACACCTACTTCAAGCCATGGGGCGAACTTAACACCATCTACGGCCTCGCAGAAAACATGGAAACCATCAGAGAAAAACGCGAAATCATCCTTTTTGAAGGTTGCAAATCGGTTTTGCTGATGGATTCCTGGGGAATACGCAACGCAGGGGCGATCTTAACCTCTCATCTCAACCCTAATCAAATGAAGATCCTGATACAGCTTGGCTGCAAAGTTGTTTTTGCCCTTGATAAAGAGGTCAATATACGGGATGACTATAATATTCGCCGTCTCAAGCAGTTTGTCAAGGTCGAGTATATCTGGGACAGGTGGAATCTGCTGGACGAAAAAGATGCGCCGGTGGATAAAGGGTTTGAGGTGTGGAAAAAACTGTACGAGGGGAGGTACTCATGGACATAAATGGCCAATATACCATCTATCATTTGCACAGCGACCTAAGTAATGGCGTTACCAATGTTGATTCAGTTACCAAATACGGCGAATACATAGCCAGAGCAAAGGAATGCGGCATGAAAGCGATGGCGTTTTCCGAACATGGCTCTATCTTCGAGTGGTGGCACAAGAAAAGTGCAATCGAAGCGGCTGGAATGAAGTATATCCATGCAATAGAAGCCTATTTGACTGCCGATCTAAGCGATAAGATCCGTGATAATTACCACTGTGTCCTTATCGCAAGGAATTATGAAGGTTTTTTGGAGCTGAACAGCCTCATTTCCAGCAGCTTCAACCGAAACGACAACCATTTCTACTATGTTCCAAGGATTTCATTCGGAGAACTCTTTGAAACATCCAGCAATATCATCGTTACTACCGCCTGTGTCGGCGGCGTATTCGGGAAAGGTAACGAGGATGTCCAAAAAGCATTCCTTGGTTTTTTGCAAAAGAACAGGGATCGGTGTTTTCTCGAAATAGGCCACCATATTGATGAGAAGCAGGTCGCTTACAATCGCAAGCTGGCAGAGCTAAACCGGCAAACTGGGTTGCCGCTGATCGCGGGAACTGACACCCATGTCCTCAATGCGGAGCACGAACGCGGCAGAAGTATTCTGCAGGCTTCCAAGAACATCCGCTTTGATGGGGAAGAAAACTGGGATCTTAAATTCAAAACATATAACGAGTTGGTCGCAGCCTATCAGCGGCAGAACGCCATCCCAGCAGAAATCTATATGGAGGCCATTGAAAACACCAACCGTATGGCGGATATGGTTGAGGAATATACACTCAGCAGAGACACCAAGTACCCTCATATCTACGAAAATCCGGAACAAACCTTTTATGAAAAGGTAAAAGCCGCTGTCAAAACACATCCATACGCACTCAAATACCATACGGAAGACGAGCTGATGCAAACGGTCGATGAGGAGTTCAAAGTTTATCAGGCGACCAAATCCATCGACTTCATGCTTTTGCAGACATATCTCCGGGAATGGGAAAAAGAGAACAATATTCAGTGCGGATATGGCCGTGGTTCCGTTTCCGGCAGTATGATCGCCTATCTTCTGGGCATTACACAGATGGACAGCCTGCGGTTCGGTCTGAACTTCTTCCGCTTTATGAATCCCTCACGGGTTACCAATGCCGATATTGATACAGACTACTCAGGCAGGGACAGAGAAACCGTTAAGCAGTTTCTTTTGCGTGACAAATTGAACCTTCCTAACATTCGCAGTGCCGAGATCATTACATTCAATACTATCGCACTAAAGGGAGCCATCCGCGATGTGTGCCGCGCCCTGTACAAAGACCGGTCAGATATCAATTATATCCAGCTTGCAAATGAAATCTGTAAGGAAGCGGAACTGCATGAAGAATCAGCGCGAAAAAAGTTCCCGGAAGTGTTCAAGTATGTGGATATTGTCAACGGCACCATCGTTTCCATCGGCACACATCCCAGCGGTGTGCTCATCAGCGATCTTCCCATCGACCAAACTGTCGGACTTTGCAGCGTTTCGACCTCTGATTATCCAGTTTCCATGATCAACATGAAAGAGTTGGATGACTTGATGTATGTCAAGCTTGATATTCTTGGTCTCGATAACATCGGTGTCATCAACGAAACCTGTAAGATGCTCGGTATTGAGCGGCTCACCCCGGATAATACCAACATGGAGGATATGGATGTGTGGAAAAGCATCCGCAACAACACAACGCTTATTTTCCAATGGGAATCTGGCAGCGCCCAACAGTATATGAAGAAGTTTATGTCAGATGAAACACTTCAAAAAGCGCAGTCTAAGATTCCAAACTTCTCTATGCTGAAGTGGATGTCATTTGGCAATGGTCTGCTTCGTCCTGCCTGTGCCAGCTTTCGTGACAGCGTTGCTGGCGGCGAGTTTTATGACAACGGTTTCGATGCGCTCAACGAGTTCCTTTCACCAGAGGCTGGGCGTATTGCCATGCAGGAAACTATTATGCAGTTTCTGGTCAAGTTTTGCGGTTACTCCGCTGCCGAATCGGATAATGTTCGGCGTGCAATCGCAAAGAAAAAGGGAACGGAAACGCTGCTGCCGGAAATCGAAAAGCGCTTCATCGAGTATTCGTCTCAACACTATGACATCACACCGGAACGCTGTGCCGAAGTCATCAAACCATTCCTGCAAATCATCCTGGACGCATCTGCATATGGGTTTTCGTGGAACCATTCGGATGCTTACTCTGCCATCGGCTACATCTGCGGGTATCTGCGTTACCACTACCCACTTGAATTTCTTACGGCTGCTCTTAACATTTTTGGGGATAACATGGACAAGACGGCGGATATCACAAACTACGCTACCAGCGTCGGTATCCATGTAACGCTGCCCAAATGGGGGCTGTCCAGAGGCGAATATTTCTTTGACCGTAGCAAGCGCATTATCGCAAAAGGCTTGACCTCGATCAAGTATATGAGCGCTGGCCTTGCGGACGAGCTTTACGGCCTTGCGACCCAAAATAAGTATAGCTGTTTTATGGATGTGTTGAAAGATCTTGACGAAAAGACCAGCATCAACTCCCGCCAGCTCGACATTCTCATCAAGCTTGATTTCTTCTCGGATTTTGGAAATCAAAGGGAGCTTTTGCGTATGGTCGATCTGTTTACAAACACATTCCGCAAAGGGCAGGCAAAGCAGATCAGAAAGTCCACTGTGGATGGGACGCCGCTTGAGTCAATCATTCAAAAATACGCAGTCGGCGTCACAAAGTCTGGCGGTATATCAAAAAGCTACACGCTCTTGGATGTGATGTCTATCCTCAAAGAAGCAGAAACTGTCATCAAAGAGATGCACCTTGACGACCTCAGCGACATTCTCAAGGTTCGCAACTTCTACGATGTTATGGGCTACATCGGATATGTCTCAGGCAATGATACCGACAGAAGAAAATTGTATGTGACCGATGTAAAGCCCCTACATAGAAAAAAAGACAATAAACTTTTCGGGTACAGTGTATTTACGAAATCTATCGGCAGCGGCAAAGAAAGCCGATTTACTGTCTTTTGTAAAATATTCGACCAAAACCCTGTCAAAGAGGGTGACATCATCTACTGCAAAGGCTATGAAAGGGATGGACAATACTTCCGGCTCACAGCCTATGACAAAATATTTTAAGGAGGCAAGCAAACCATGAAGTGTATCATCTGTGACAAGTGCAAAGAGGTCATTGCAGACCCGACTCAGGTGCGCATCATCACCTGTTCTCGTCCCGTCAAACGCCCCGCCATGCAGGAAACGGTAAAGCGAGAGTTCAACCCGCCCAAACAGGATGTTATCTGGGATAAGGAGTTGTGTGTGAAATGTGCGCTGGAAATCGAATCGCTCATTAACGATGGCGCCGGTGATGACGATACCGGCAGCAATTCAGGCAATGCCGGCGGCAGCTCCACCGACGACAGCAGCAATACAGGAGGTGTATAACGCGGATGAAAAGCTTGCGTAAAACCCAGACGGTTTTTGCTGTCATTATAGAAACCGTGCTGGCTCTTGACATTGTCGGAGCCATCGTCCGACAAGAGGTTTCTGTTTCTACATTTGTGTGCGTTGCCATCATCGCGATGCTCCAAACTGCCCACTGCCTACTTGTCGAGCGGATATGAAACATGGATTTTATAAGCAAAAACAAGGGGGTTCAGGGTTTGCAAAAAGAAATCTGCAATCATTGTGGCAAGGAACTGGATCTGTTTGACTTGCAGCAAAACTTCATCATACATACTGAGATCGGTTATGGCAGTATCTACGACGAGGATCATGTTCATCTTCGGTTGTGTAACGATTGCTTTGACGCGCTGGTGGGAGAGTGCAAAATCTCTCCCATCACAGAGGGGGTGTAACTATGCTGACACTTGCTACATATGCGGGTCTTGCGGAAAATGCGCTTGAACAATATAACAGATTTCTTCGCACCTATCCGCAGGGATCAAAAATCATATTTGTGGTTTCGGTCGATGTTCTGGATGCGGCCATGCAGTATGAGGACTCTTGGAGAACAGTATATGACCCAATCGAAATGAAAACACGGATGTGTTTCTGTGGGCTTGATGTCTATGTAGCTATTAGTGGTGATGAATCCAGCCTCTTTGCTCCGGCTGTTTTGCTGGACGAATCCGCTAATCAAACGACTTCATTGTTTAACTGTGCCCAGCATGGAGACCTTCTCTGTGATGACGGATTGTTTATCTACGATGCGGCGCGAAACGGCTATAAAGGAACAGAACTTTTGATACAGGACGGCGTTACAGATGAGCTGGCTTTCAAAATCCGTTCCGGGGTGTTTAATCTCGCTTTTGACAGGCTGCCACAAGAAGTTTCCTTTGCGACAGCCTGTGTAGCGGATGTGGACGGCGGCGCAAATTACAGAGCCATTTATGAGCGTCTCACAAAGCTGAAACGAAAAGCAAAACAAAGGACGGAGCAGGAACTCAGTCCGGGAGATACAAAGGCTTTGGACGATTTCCTCAGCGAATTCGCCCGCCAGGGTCTGCTGAGTGAAGCATAAGGCAAAGGAGAAAGAAGGCAGAGAATGAAAATCATCAAACCCGATGTGGTATTTATCACACCCGTAGACGGCGAAACCATCCTCCGACGATTGGAGGAATGCGGCCGCGTCTGCTACAAATCCGAGGACAAAATCACGGACGGCAGTGCTGCCAAATTTGTCGCCGGAATTATCAAACGCGGACATGAAGCCGTGCTGGAGCATTGCAGCGTAACAGTCAAATTTGTCTGCGACCGCGGCGTTAGCCACGAAATCGTTCGACATCGCATGGCAAGCTATTGTCAGGAATCCACCCGCTACTGCAATTATTCAAAAGCTGGTTTCGGAAACGAGATTACGGTCATAGAACCATGCTATCTTAAGCCGGATAGCAAATCCTATACACTTTGGAAGAATCTGTGCAGCTGTGCAGAACAGGTGTATTTTTCTATGTTGGATGATGGCTGCTCCCCTCAGGAGGCACGCGCCGTTCTTCCAAACAGTCTGAAAACCGAAGTCGTTATGACGGCCAATATGCGCGAATGGCGGCACTTCTTCAAGTTGCGCTGTGCGGCGGCAGCTCATCCGCAAATGCGGGAAGTAGCCTGTCTGCTGCTTGGGCGGTTTCAGGAAAAGATCCCGGTCATCTTCGATGACATCAAACCAGAACAGTGAAAGGCGTGATGAAAACGAGAATCATCGCAATTTCCGGTAAAGCACAACACGGCAAGGATACGACAGCGGCCATCCTCAAGGAGCTATTGGAGGCAGACGGATATCGTGTCCTGACTGTACACTACGCCGACCTCTTAAAACATATCTGCCGTTCCTTCTTTGGTTGGGACGGCCAAAAAAACGCAGAGGGCAGACACATCCTTCAGTATGTGGGCACGGACATTATCCGGGAGAAGCACCCGGATTACTGGGTCGATTTCGTCATTGGCATTCTCAGTATGTTCCCAGACGAATGGGATTATGTCCTCATACCGGATTGTCGGTTCCCTAACGAAATTATCCGTCTCAGGGAGGCGGGGTTCGATTCCATACATATCCGTGTCGTGCGGCCTGGTTTTACAAGTCCGCTCACCGCAGAGCAGCAGGCGCATCCGTCAGAAACCGCACTGGATCAGACGATCCCGGATCACACCATCCGCAACGCAGGCACGCTGGGGGATCTCACCATGGCACTCTCCGATTGGGTAACAGCTCAAAACCACGCGCATCAGCTTTCTTTTTCGGAGGTGATGGCCGCAGATGGAAATTAAGCCGCGCAACCTCGTTGTTCTCATCGATATGGACGATACAATCACAGATCTTCTTGGCGCCTGGGTGGAAATGCTGAACAATCGGCACGGCACATCTGTCGATCCTGCGGATGTACAGCAATGGGATGTTGTCAAGTCGTTTCCGACTTTGACAAGCGAGCAAGTTTTTGCGCCTCTTCTGTGCGACAGCCTGTGGTCTTATGTGCATCCCAAGGATGGTGCTGTCGAAACAGTTAGGCAGATCATGAAGGACGGGCACAAGGTCTATATTGTAACAACATCCGCCTATGAGACTCTGCGGGAGAAGATGGACACAGTTTTGTTTCGCTATTTCCCCTTTCTTTCTTGGGGGAATGTCATCATCACCACAAACAAGCAGATGATAAAGGGAGATGTCCTCATTGATGACGGCGTACATAATCTCGTCGGCGGCGAGTATGAGAAGATTCTGGTTGACGCTCCGCACAACAAAAGTATTGACGCCGAAAGTTATGGTATGGTGCGTGTGAAAACTTGGAATGAAATCTACAAAGAGATCTGCAGGATCGCAAAAGAGAAAGCAGGTGTGTAAATGGTAATCCTGTATTCAACAAATTGCCCCAAATGCCAGGTGCTCAAGAAAAAGCTGGACAGCAAGTCCATCCAATATACTGTGGAAACATCAGTTGACACCATGCTTTCCCTCGGTATCACACAGGTTCCCGTTCTGTCGGTAGACGGCGGGCTGCTCTCCTTCACACAGGCAAACGAATGGATAAACGCGCAAAACGCGTAAAGGGGGGCATACAATAAGGAGGTTAGAACTTTGAATATTCCGCTCAAAATGAACAGAGATTTTGAAAAGGCCATGACGGCATTGAACGAAAAGTACGGTGAGGATTTTGAGTTCTTGAACGGTTTCCATGAAACGCAGCTTAATTTCTCGGACTTCATCGACGGTTTTATCGACAAAAATGTTGCGGATGTGACTATCGACGCAAACGCGAACGCGTCCAACAAAGATATTCGCAGCTTGCTGAACGAAAAAGGAAAAAGCCACGACAAGCTGTTCGCCTTCAACAAGATTTTCTACGAACTCAAGAAGAAGTACAATCTGAAAACAGCAAAAGAATGGCTGGAAGCAGAGTACAACGGCGCTTTTTACCTGCATGATGCCTCCACATCAACCTATCTGCCTTACTGTTACGCCTACGATCTGACGCGACTCGCTACCGAGGGACTTTTCTTCCTGAAGAACTACAACAATCAGGCTCCAAAACACCTGACAACCTTCATGGATGATGTGATCGAGTACATCAGCTACATGAGCAACCGCTCTTCCGGCGCAGTCGGCATTCCTAATGTACTTATCTGGACTTACTTCTTCTGGAAAAAGGATTGTGAGACAGGGTTTGTCATCAAAGATCCGGATTACTATATCCGTCAGTGTTTCCAGAAGTTTGTCTACCGGCTCAATCAGCCCTTCATGCGCATCGATCAGACGGCCTTTGTCAATGTTTCGATCTTTGACCGCAACTATATCGAGGCGTTATTTGGCGGTGTCCAGTATCCTGATGGCACTTATGTTATCGACTGCATTGAGGAGTTGCTGGCGCATCAGAAGGTGTTCATGGAGGTCGTATCGCAGATCCGCAGCGAGAATATGTTCACCTTCCCGGTTCTCACCTACAGCCTGTTGTATCGTGACGGCAAGTTTATCGATGAAGAATTTGCCCGTTGGTGTTCCGACCACAACACAGTCTGGAACGACAGCAACTTTTTCGTCAGCGGGGATGTAAACACCCTTTCCAACTGCTGCCGACTTTTGTCAGACACCTCCAAGCTGAATGCGTTCATCAACTCTATCGGCGGCACGGCGCTCTCTATCGGCTCGGTCAAGGTGAACACCATCAACCTCATGCGCATCGCACTGGAAAGCGAATACGATGAGAAGAAATATCTGACGCTGCTGAAAAAGCGGGTGCTTCTTTGTTGCAAAACACTTGATACCATCCGCCACATCATCTCAAGAAATGTAGAAAAGGGGCTGTTGCCCAACTATCAAGACGGCGCGGTCGAAATGGACAAGCAGTATTGTACTATGGGCATCCTTGGCCTGTACGAAGTCATTGAGGCGTTTGGCTATACGGCCACGGATGAGTTTGGGTACATCAGCTATACGGACGCAGGCATTGAGTTCGCCAGTAAAATCTTCGAGGTGCTCAACGAGGTAAAAGACACATTCACAGACCAGTATTCTTTCAATATCGAAAGCGTCCCTGCGGAGCGTGCCGCCGTTATCCTGTGCCAGAAGGACAATGTCCTATACGATTTGAAGGATAAGTTTATCTACTCGAACCAGTGGATCCCGCTCTCGGCCAAATGCACCATTCAGGAGAAACTGCGCCTGTGTTCCATCCTTGACGAGAAATGCTCCGGCGGCAGCATCGCCCACATCAATCTGGAATCCAACTTTCCCAACACCGATATGGCATGGGAAATGTTGAACCGCATCGCGCAATCCGGCGTCATCTACTTCGCTTTCAATACCCGCATCAACGAGTGCAAAAATCATCATGGGTTTGTCGGCGCAGATGTCTGCCCGGTGTGTGGCGAGCCAGTCTTTGATACTTACCAGCGCATTGTAGGGTATCTTGTCCCGTCAAGGTCATACTCCAGAGAGCGCCTGGCGGAGTTCAACACACGCCAGTGGTATTCCTATGCGGAGGCAATGACGGAATGAGGGTGAAAACGGTGGTAGACGAGGACTTCACAAACTACAAGAAAGCATCCATGTTCATCGGCACGATCTCATGCGGCGGGAAATGCTGTATTGAGTCCGGTATCCCACTCAGTGTATGCCAAAACGATGGGTGGCGCTCCTGCGCCCCCATCACCGTTCCCGATAGGGTTCTGTGTCAAAGATACCTGAACAACCTGGTAACAAGCGCCATCGTTTTCGGCGGCCTGGAACCTATGGAACAATTCGATGAACTGTTCTCTTTTTTATCTGTGCTGCGAGGTGAGTTTTCCTGCGGCGATGATGTTGTCATCTATACAGGATATAACGCGGACGAGATCCCTCACCAGTTGGAAACACTGCAAGAGTACGGCAATATCGTCATCAAATTTGGCCGCTACAGGCCAAATGAGCAACCACACCTTGATAATGTGCTTGGTGTCCAACTGGCAAGCGATAATCAATATGCCAGCAAAATAAGTTGAAAGGAATTTTCGGAATGAACTATGCCATTGCAGTAACTATTGGCGCTTTTGCCGGTGTTCTTATTTACATATTGGGCAATTATCCGCCTGGCGGATTCAGAGGGAGGATGGCCTGATGAGGCGACTGTTTATCATGCGCAAAGACCTGCATATGTCCACCGGTAAGCTCCTGGCACAAGTGTCTCACTGTGCCGAGGCTTACTGGACAAGGGAATTGCGGCGGCTGGCAAAGTCCGATGAAAACGGCAGCGTGTATCAAGCGACCGTACAAATTCCAAAGGATATATTCGAGCAGTATGTGTGCGGCATTTTTACCAAAACAGTCTGTGAGGCCAAAAGCAAGGCGCATCTTCTCAAAGCCAAAGCAAAGGCAGAAGAACTTGAGCTTATTGAAGGCGAGCAGTACGGCCTGATTTATGATAACTGTCTGACAGAGCTGACACCAGAGGAACCGGATGGCACAACGCTTACCGGAATGTGGTTTTGTCCGCTGCCCGATGATGTGTCACACGAAATCAGCAAGAAATATCACTTATATGTATGAGAGGGACGAATATGTCAGAAAACGATATCAAGATCCGCTTTGAGTTTACCGACGGGTTTGGGAATTTCTTTACACAGGAATCCAAATTCGAGGTGTTCCCTGATATGGGGGAGACCATTATTGACCGCATTGGTGAACAGCTGAATGTGTTTTTGAAGCAGGCGGGGTTCTGCCGTAAAAACGATTACATCTTCATGGAAGATGTAAACGACGATGAGTATGGCGCTCTCAGCGCTTGTCTCAATTCTTTACGGGAGGAAAAGTAAAACCATGTCTATCCAGTTAAGTCCCGATAAAGAATTCGTGCATGAGATGCGCAAAAAAATTAAAGACAATAATGGGTACTGCCCTTGCTCTCTCATCAAAACGCCAGATACAAAATGCATGTGCAGGGAGTTCCGGGAAATGGAAAGCGGTACTTGCCATTGTGGTCTTTACATTAAAATCAATGATGGGGTGAAATAATATGCTGCGGGTAGCAGAGTTTGAAAAAGTAAGTTACGAACAGTTTTACAGCGCCGCGTGTGAATATATGGAAAAATACGGTTCTTCTGACCACAACCAAATCCAGTCCGCGTATGATGTACTCCCACTGCCGAAAAGGGCAACCTCCGGTTCCGCCGGGTACGATTTCAAAGCGCCCTTCGACTTTACGCTGAAGCCCGGCCAGACAGTAAAAATTCCCACGGGAATCCGTGTGCGCGTTGACGATGGGTGGTGGCTGGGCTGTTTTCCCCGCAGTGGTCTTGGCTTCAAGTATCGCCTGCAGTTGGACAACACGGTTGGCGTGATCGACAGCGACTATTACGGATCGAGCAATGAAGGGCATATCTTCGCAAAGCTCACCAACGACAGCAAAGATGGTAAGGATGTGACCGTACAGGCCGGAGACAGCTTCATGCAGGCGGTCTTTATCCCATACGGTATCACATACTCCGATGACGCAAACGGCGTGAGGGACGGTGGTATGGGGTCTACAGGTAAGTAAATACGGCACGCACCTCGCAATGCCAAAACGGCGGCAAGAGGCTGGTTTTATTACCGGCCTCTTATTTTTTTACGAAATCGCAAGGAGATGATCGGCTACGGATAAGACGAGATATACCAAGGAAGAAATTGATGCCGTGTACGACGGAGATATTTATACCATTACAAACCTCACCCCGGATATACATAACGACGACAGGCAGGAGCGGAAGGATGAAATCGAAAAAGCCCTGTACGGCGTTTTCAGCAAATACACACCAAAGCAGAAATCAACGACATAATACGGAGGGTGTAATGGAAGATTTAATTTATGCCAGGCAATCAGTGGACAGAGAAGACAGTATCTCCATTGAAAGCCAAATCGACCTATGTTTACGGGAGGTTGGGAAAGCGCCGCATAGGGTTTTTAGGGATAAGGGGTATAGCGGCAAAAATACAGAGCGTCCGGATTTTCAAGAGATGATGGCCGCTGTAAGAAACGGTGGTGTCAGGCGAATCGTTGTGTACCGTCTTGACCGGATCAGCCGTTCTGTTCTTGACTTCGCCAATGTCATCAGCGAGCTGCAAAAATATGGTGTCGAGTTTGTTTCTATCACTGAACGGTTCGATACATCCACCCCTATTGGGAAAGCAATGTTGATGATCGTTATGGTGTTCGCACAACTCGAACGCGAAACGATCCAACAGCGTGTGATCGATGCATATCGTTCCAGAAGCAGAAAAGGGTTTTATATGGGCGGTAGGGTTCCTTACGGGTTTAAGCTGGAACAAACTGTCATCAACGGCGTGCGAAGCTGTATGTACAAACCAATCCCGGAGCAAATGAAAATCGTACAGCTCATTTATCAACTCTATTCACTGCCACAGGTATCGTTTGCAGATGTTATCAAATATCTCAGCAACAACAAAATCAAAAACCAAGCAGGAAAAAACTTCAGCCGTATGAGGATTCGAGATATTATCACTAACCCAGTATATGTAAAAGCTGATGCAGCAATCTTCGAGTTCTTCCGCGGGCAAGGAACCGAAATCGTAAACGATGTATCACAGTTTATTGGCACAAACGGCGCCTATCTATACACTGGCAGTAAAGCGGAAAAACGAAAGTCCATTTGTCTTAACGGCCAGGTACTTGTCCTTGCCCCACATGAGGGCTTTGTTGATGCTGACACCTGGATTCGATGCCGAAGAAAATGTCTAAATGTCCGCCAAATAGCAAAACCCGTCAAGGCCAAAAACACATGGCTTGCCGGAAAGATAAAATGCATGAAGTGCGGTCATGCCCTTTCACTGAAAGCATACCCTCGCAAGCGGAAAGAGGATGCAAGGTATTATATCTGCAACACAAAATATGTGTCTGCGTCATGCGATGGCGTTGGTTCTATTCAAGCAGATGAAATTGAAGATATCGTCTTCGACGAAATGGAAAGGAAACTAAGGGAGTTCAACGAACTTTCATACAAAGAAAAACAGGGCGACCCCATTGAAATCACAAAACTGAAACTCAGGCTGGAAGAAATTGAAAAAGAAATCAATGTGCTTATCGACCGTGTGGTTTCCGCGAGCACTACAACTATGGAGTACATCAATAAACGAATCGATACGCTGGATGATGAAAAACGCAAATTAAAAGATAAAATAGCCCAGCTATCCGCTGAGCTATACGACAGGAAAAATATCGGCACAATTAGTGGATACATGGATAAGTGGAATGAAATCAGCATGGATGATAAACTGACTGTAGTTGACACACTGATAGAAGCAATCCATGTCGAGCAAGGAAATGTGCAAATATCTTGGAAAATTTAACATGGTAGTCTGATTGCTTCGGTTTGTGTTTTATAGAACTTACTTGCTTTTCCCATTCCTTCAAAACATCAGTTATGTATTGTTTAGACAAATCTCCAATTAGTACTTCATTAACCCCTGAATTTCCATCATCTATAGGAAGGATTACTGTTCCATTAGGTTGAATTATAAAATATGCTGCATTTCGCATACTTCTAGTCGCAAGCAAACAATCAAAATTTCCTACAGACAAGACATTTTCTTGAAATAGCTTAAACTCTTTCGTAAAGTCATCTAATGCCTCTGGATGGATTGACAATGCATCTCTATTACTTTTTCCTCGGCCTTCAGGAATAAATTCATATATTTTCCATAAATCAATAGAGTAATTTTTTAAGAATTCATACATCTTTTTAAAATAATCAATGTATAAATTATGTGAAGTCAGAACAGTTCCGATTTTAATGGCAAAATTATGTGGATGATCTTCATAATAATCCAAAATACTTTTTACAACTTCAAAACCTGAACCAACCGCGACTCCATTGGAAGAAACTTCTCTACCATTTATCTTATTGCTTTCTTCATCAAAACCATCTAATGGAAGGGACAGTTTTGATATATATTTTTCTAATTCTTCTCGATACTTCATATATTCAGTTCCATTAGTAGAAAGATAAACCGAAACACCATTATTATGAAGTTGCTTAATGATAAAAATAGCATTATTGTTAAGCAGTGGTTCTCCTCCAGAAATACATACAGTTCTACAACCAGATTTAATAATTGATTCAACCACTCTTTCAATGTCGTTTAAAGGCATTTCCGGTAAATTGGCAGAAGCATAACAATAATCACAGCCACTATTACATTTTGCAGTAATACGCCAATCTATAATATTGCACTCAATATTAGAAGTATTCATTGTCTTAGTTTCCTTATCTTAATTTTATTGCACAAAATGTTCCTCATCATCAGAAAAACTTGGTGCACATAAAACCTGAAATACCAAGTCGCTCTCACCAATATTCTTTATGCCATGCATATCGTGTTCCCCAGATGAAAATGTAATAGTAAACGGTTCGTTAATATCATATTCAATATTTTCTTTTTCCCTTAATAGTAACAACTTACCACCTTTAAAAAAGAAAAACGACTCATAACCAGTATCAGATCCATCTTGGCATAAAGGCCTCGTATGCCAATGGACTGGTAAAGTATGTCCAGGTTCAATTTTAGCGAACATAACATCAGCTGCAGCATTTGCTGGCAGGTTATCATGTACACCCGCATACATATCATGAGCTTCATCCATTAACCATTGCAAATCACTATTTTTTACGAATAACATATCTAGTCCTCCTCAAATTTTAATTGATTTTGTTGCAAAATAAACCGGCATATATTTAGAAAGATATGATGCAATCTCTCCAATACATGTATCATAATGAGTTACCGCATTATCTATAGGATGGTAATCTTCATAAAATCCTGTCACCATAAATCCTGCATCAATCTGGTGAGCAAGTTGCTCAGAAAAAGAATGACCAAACTGAACTCCATCTGTATTGCTTACTAATTTCAATTCTTCTTCAGCTAAATCATTTAAAGGATTAAATGGCATTGCATATGACAATATATAGCCATCCTTATCCTTTTTATATAAATATATAGTCGGATTCGCAAACCCTGCTAAAAGTTCTCCACCGTGTTTAAGCACCCTATAACACTCATTCCAGATATGAGATAGATTTTCTACATAACTATTGGATACAGGATGAAAGACAAGGTCAAAACTCTCATCTTCAAACGGAAATTTTTGAGTCATATCTCCCTTAATCAATGAAATATCATATCCTTCTCTTTCAGCCACAAATTTATCTGAAGCTAATTGTTTAGATGAAATGTCAAAAACCGTTACTTCTGCTCCTCCTGCGACAAATAAGGGACATTGTTGTCCTCCTCCACTTGCTAACCCCAAGATTTTCTTTTCTTTAAGCGGAAAATACCAATTTTTAGGAACTGTCTTTAATGGTGTTAAATAAAGCTCCATTTCTCCATTCTGTGCATTTATAAATTCTTGATGAGTTATAGGAAGCGTCCAAACACATTTCTCGTCTGCCCAGTTATCCCAACTATGCTCATTAATATTTGTGTAGTTCAAAGGGAACACCGCCTTCCGTAAAGCAAAATACAAAATTTCATAGTGTATTTTAATTCATATTATAAACCCTATGGTTGATAAGGCAATATGGCTACACCATACTTTGTCGAAATATAAAAAAAATTGTATGCTATTATTGGACGATAGCAACAATTTTTTCATACAAATTTTTTTACTTTTTTATTTTACCTTAAAAGGGGGTTCAAATGGGATTAGGGGGTTCAGAATTACGTTTTAACGACTGAATGTCGTTTGATGATATATAAAGAGAAGGCTTCCAGCAAATATTAAATCTGCTGACAGCCTTTGTTTAAGCCTTTTCTCCCACATATTGCAAGGTTGGATTGTATCAAAATGCGGTTTTACATATCGATATAGTAACGCATAATGGGAATCTGATGTTGACGTCCCCATTCTTCAATCATGAGCCTCTGATTTTCTACAGACCCGTGGGGATCTCTGTTAAGAATAGATAATCGGATGTAGCCTACGGTATCTTTACTGACCGGGACAGCCAATTCAGGATGCGTTCTGCTTTTTCGCGCCATGATAACATCTCCCTTATACGAAAAGGGCTATGGCGCAAACCATAGCCCTTGAGGGGATTATATCATGTTCCGTTTTCCACTTCCACGAGGATACCCTCATTTTCCGCTTCCACGAGCTTAGGCACAGCTGCGCCAGCCTGCTTTTGGCCAATGGGATCAGTCTCAAGGAGATCCAGCTTTGGCTTGGTCACAGCAATTTTGCGACCACTGCCAACATTTATGCCCATCTGGACATGAGCAGCAAACAGGCATCGGCCAACACGATTGCAAGCTGTCTGGCGATTGAATGACAGCGGAAAATGCAAAAGCAGAGCCTCCCCAAACGACCCCAAAGAGGTCATTCAAGGAGGCCCTGCCCAGGAAAACGGGGCCCCCGCAAAAGCCTGCGCAGCAGGATTTTGTGGGGATGAGGAGGGGCAGCAGAGTGAGCGCGCCCCCGATTTTCGCAAAAGAAAATCGGGGCAAGCGATACGCAGCTTGCCCCGATGTGGTGCAGTTAAGCAATCCAAATCCGAACCAGACTTTTCCGCCGCCGGAGAGACTTTCAGGTCGTCAAATGTAATTGTGTCCGTCCCTTCCTTGTGGTTGAAGGTAATCACCATTTTATCGTCATAGACGAAAATGGCGTTGATAAAAGTGTCAATCAGCATCTTCCTGTGGGACTTCTGCCGCACGTCCAGCTTGCGGAAGCGGTGGAGCCAGAAGGTCATAAACTCGGCGCTGATTTTGGGCTTCGCCAGCTTCTCACAGGCAATGCGGGTTTCCAGTTCCTCCTTTGCGGCCTCCAATTCCTCCAGCCGCCCCTTGGTGGACTTGGTAAGGATACCCTGCTGGATGGCGTTCAACAGGTTTTGAATGGCGATATCCGCTTCCCGCAACTGCTGTTCATACAGCGGCAAATTCACATTCTCCCTGTCCTGCAACTCCATCAGCATGGACACGATGGCCTCTATCGCCTTATCGTCCATCACCATCTTCATGGTTTCGTTCACCACTAAATCCTCTATCCATTCCTTGCGGACGGATTTCTTGTGGCACTCCTGCCGCTTCTTTTTGACGGACACGCATTTGTAATAGCGGTGGGTATTCCCTGTGTGGCTGGTGCCGCTCTCGCCGCAGAGATAGGCCCCGCAGTACCCGCAGAACAGCTTCGTGGTCAGTAAGTAATCCTCCTCGGCCTTATAGCGGGCCGGGGCTTTTTTGTTCTTTGCCAGCCGTTCCTGCACCCGGTCAAAGAGGTCTTGGGGGACGATGGCGGGTATGCCCTCCGGCACTACAATGTCCCGGTAGGCGTACTCCCCGATATAGCGGCGGTTGTTCAAAAGGTGCTGGACGCTGTTGTAAGTCAAGGGTTGTCCCCGTGTGTTCTTCGCGCCCTGCTGGTTCAGATAGTCCCGGATTTCCTTCATGGTCGCGCCCTCGGCATACCGTTTGAAGGCTTCCAGCACAAAGGAGGCGGTCAGCGGGTCGAGCTGGAAATACTGCTCGCTGTCGATGGTGTAACCGATGGGCAGGGTGCCGCCGTTATACTTGGATTTGAGGGCGTTCTCCGTCATGCCCCGAACTACCTTCTCGGACAGATCGGCGGAGTAATATTCGGCATACCCCTCCAACACGCTCTCCAAAATAATGCCCTCGGCCCCATCGGAAATGACCTCGGTGGCGGACACCACCTTGACCCCGTTCTTTTTCAGTGTGGCCTTGTACCGGGCGCTGTCGTAGCGGTTCCGGGAGAACCTGTCCAGTTTCCAGACAATCACCATGTCAAAGAGCCGTCTGCCGCTGTCCTTCACCATGTTCTGGAACTCCGGACGGTTGTCCGTCTTGGCGGAAAAGGCCCGGTCAATGTAGTGCCGCAGGACGGTAATGCCGTTCTTCTCGGCAAAAGCGGTACACTCCCGGATTTGGCCCTCTATGCTTTCCTCCCGCTGGTTGTCGCTGGAATACCGGGCATATATCACGGCCTTCATTCCTTCACCCCCTCCAGCATTTCAATGATGGCCTTTTTCAGACGGTCATTCATGGGGGATTTGGGGTCAAAGCACATCTCCACAAACTGCTTCATGTCCTTATCTTCCTCAAGGATTCTCGGCTTGAACTCGTACAGTTTGCCCTGGGGTTTCTCGGTGCGGCAGCAGAGGTAGTCCATAGACACGTCAAAGTAATCCGCATACCAAATCAGCACCTTAATGGGGGCGGAGGAATACCCGGTTTCATATCGGTTGATGGTGGCCTGGGGAATCCCCGCAATCTTTCCGAACTTGGCTTGGGAGAGGCCGATCCCCTCCCGGAGCGTCCGCAGTCTGGCGCCTATCTCGCTCATTGGCTTCGCCTCCTTCATGCTCTTATTGTATCACAATTTGTTGCTTTTGTTAATCCACATAGTGAATTATACAATAGATTGATTGATGGATTGATGTGGGCGGGGGTTTCCAAAGGGGCCGCTGGCCCCCTTTGGCACACGACCTTGCTTGCAAGGTGTAGTGTGTTATACCTGCTGGCGCAGCTGACGGGGGAAGCGGGTGCGTCGCTTTCGCGCCCCGCTTGCACCGGCAGGAAAACGGGCGGGGTTTTTGTGAGCGGGAGCGAACAAAAAGCCTGTCCGTTTTCGGGGAGCGGCGGCAGGTATACAAGCCCCCGTCCCTCGTCCCCCGTGTCGAAACGTACATCAAATCGGGGTGCGTTTCCGCCAACCCCCGGCGGGATGAACACCGCCCCCGGCACCCAAAATCAAAGGAGGCGAGCAAGCACCCTTGGTGCTTGCCCGCCTTAATGACCACAGAGCGAACCCGGGCGGGGCGGTCAAGGTTGGCGCTGAAAGCGCCATGCACTTTAACCTTGACGGCCCCGGCTGGGTTTGCTACCTCGCTGACAGATTTTGGATTATCCCTTGTCTGACAAAAATTCAACGATATTTTCACTGATTGTTTTGTATTCGTAATCATGAACATAGTGCGGACAGTCTAATTCAATGTATTTCCCATCATGAACTTGCTCAATGTATTCGATTGGGATTTTGCGCCACGTCTCTTTATCAAACCCTGTTCCGCCAGAACCATCTGAAATGAATAGCAACATTGGGAGTTGCGGAACGCCCATACTGTTCACTTTTTTGGCGTTTTCCTTCACCCATACAGTTTCGTTTATCATTGTCACAGTTGCCGTTCGACTATAGAAAACGGCTTTATAGATTTCTTTTTCCATGTCCGATAATGTGCCGTACTTTACCGCATCGCTATCTGAAATTCCCGGAATAAAACGAGTAATGCCTATATTTGCGGCCCAGCTTGCAGTCCGCATTAGCGGTATATTTATATCCATACTGTCATAGTACGCTGGAACTGCCATATCAAGTCCGACTATCGCAGATACCTCATCAGGATATTTCTGCGCCCAAAATAAGGCTTCCAACCCTGACATAGAGTGAGGGCAAAGGACATAGGGCGCAGACAATCCCGCTGCGTTAAGAGCTGCTCTCGTATCTTCAAGTATGGAGTCAATATCCCTGCTTTTATCGACAACATCGCTGAAACCGTACCCAAATTTCTCTACAACGACAATTTTATACTTATCACTCAAAAGGGCATAGAGAGACTTGAAATCCAGTATGGGGGAACAAGTCCCTCCACCCGACATAAAAACAAGCGTTGTGTCACCAGCCCCCTCAGTGTAGATGCTCATATTGTGTCCATCGACTTCAACGATTTGTCCAAGCGGTGAACGCAATTTAGATTCTTGATTTAGCCGAATTTGATGATTTATATATATCGCTATCAACAATATAATTACAGCCAAAGCAATTATTAAAATGACTTTCAAGAACTTTTTCATTGTATATCGCTCCATAATTTTCGATTCATCCGTTCCTCTCCCCACTTTGTCCATCATAGCACAATTTTCTTTCATTTGCAACACAAAGCGCAGAGGGCACTTTCCAAAATTCTTTTGAAAATCAGGAACAAAAATTATATACTTATGTCGTTAATAATTATATACTTATGTCGTTAATAATTAGATAGAGATACATCACACTCAAGAAAGGAGGTTTTATCGTGTCCGTTACCTACAGATTGCCCTACGACACCCCGCTCCGCTATCTGCCCCTGGTCTACATCCTGCCCCGTGATTTGCTTATGCGCTGTCCCACCCTGCGGAAGCTACCCCGCCGCATGGGGGCGTTCAATGACCCGGAATGGCAGGAAGTCCTTGGGAGCCAGCAGTTTCTAAATGAAATCATGGACGCTATGGCGGCACTGGTGTTCCCTCACTTCGGTTTCGGCGGCTGGAAGGAGCATTACACGGGCTGGTGTCCCGTATGGTACTTATCCTACGCCCTGCCCCTGTGGGCCAAAGGGATAGAGCGGGAGCGGGGCTGGGGCCCGCAAGCCCTGTTCAACCTGCCGCCCGACTTTGAGATACCCTTTTTCGCCCCGGAGGACGTGAAAGCGTCCATCGGGGCGGTGGTGCGCCGCACCATCGAGGAGCAGGGATGGGGGCCGATGCTGGACGTAGTGCGGGAAATGCCCTGCGCCGAGGACTTCGAGCCGTGGGACACCAACGTGCGGAAGGACTTTCTCCGCAAATGGTATCACACCCGCTCCAAAAAGGTCAAGACCGTTTCGCTGGAGGAGTGCATGGAGGACGAGGACAACGGCATACACGCTGTCCCAGACCCGGCGGCGGGGGACTTCACCGAACAGGCGGCGGGGGAGGACTTCTGCCAGCGGTTCAAGGCCACCCTGTCCCCAAAGGATATGGCGATTCTGGAGCTTCGGGTGGAGGGGTACGGCTATCAGGAGATAGCGGACAAGCTGGGGTACAAGACCCACAGCGCGGTTGTCAAGCGGATGGAGGCCATCAAACGGCGGTTCATCCAATACGAGGAAGAAGCAGGGCGGTAAGGCCACGCAAGCCGGACAGCGGCGGGCGTGGCTTTTCTGCGCCCAAACATGAACGATAAGGAGGTAGAATGGCACAGCACGCAATTTTGAGATTTGAAAAACGCAAGGCGGGGCCAGCCGGGGCGCTGGAAGCCCACCACGAGCGCACCAAGGAGCAGTACGCCAGCAACCCGGACATTGACACCAGCAGGAGCAGGGACAATTTTCACATCATCCGGCCCACGCAGAAGTATCGCCGGGAAATCGACAGCCGGATCAAGGCGGCGGGGTGCCGTACCCGGAAGGACAGCACCATGTTTGTGGACACCCTTATCACCGCCAGCCCAGACTTTTTCACGGGCAGGAGCAGGCGGGAGGTACAAGCCTACTTCACCGAGGCGGTGGCGTTCATGGAGCGGAAGGTGGGCCGGGGCAATATCTTCTCCGCCGTGGTTCACATGGACGAGAAAACGCCCCATCTGCACCTGTGCTTCACACCCATCACCAAGGACGGGCGGTTGTCCGCCAAGGAGATTTTGGGCAACCGGGCGCAGTTATCCCGCTGGCAGGACGAATTTCATGCCCATATGAACCGGGCGTTCCCCGGCCTCCAGCGGGGCGAGAGCGCCCTTGTCACCAAGCGTAAGCATATCCCCACCTGGCTGTTCAAGCAGTCTATCGACCTCACCCGCCAGCAGCGGGCCATCGAAAAGGCCATTTCTGAAATCGGCGTACTGAACGCCGGGAAGAAGCGGGACGAGGTTCTGGAACTGGTGGGGCCGTACTTCTCCCGGTTGGAACAGCACCTGGGGCAGATGCAGAAGTACCAGGCCACCATTGACTATCTGACCCAGGAGAACAAAGGCTTGCATAAGCAGGTCAACAGCGAAAAGAGCATACAGAAGCAGATGGAAGTGCTCATGCTGAAAAGGGAGAACGAACAGCTCCGGCGGTTTGTGAACAGCAGCAACCGCTATCAACTCCCGTATTAAGGCCATAAGAGATGAAAAAAACGCTGA
>CAJUFK010000019.1 GCA_910585535.1 uncultured Angelakisella sp.
TAAGGGTTGTGCCGGGGCTTAGGTTGTGCCTGGAGTCGGAAGTTGCAAAAGGCGAGAGGTGGTAACGCCCCTTGCCAAGTTGTGGGAGGCGATTTTGCGCTTCGGACAGAACGCCGTTAAGTCTCCAGGCAGGACCCACGATAACCACTGCGTAACATAGGGTCTAAAGTTTAGGGCCGCCCTTTTCAAAGGGCGGTAGATTCCAAAGGCAACGCCTTTGGTCGCGCCCGCAGGCGCGAAATACCCTGAAACGAGCCTGTCAAAAACCGGTCGCGTGCTGGAAAAGAACCTTTAGAAAGACTGCAAAGGCAGTTCTCTTTACAGGTGAAAGCGAAGTGACAGCACGCGGCCGGAACGAGCCTTGCCTAGGATGGTTTGCTTTACTCGATGGATAAAACCTGTCGAATTTTACGGGGTTCCCTTCAAAACAGTACCCCCGCAGGGGGACGCTTTTTGAACGGACGAGGTTCTGCTCCTGATTGAAAACGTACTGCCTTTTTGTAGGTAGTGGCCCTTTGAGCGTCCCATCTCTGGGTCTCCGTCCTGGGGTTTGGCTGCGGTTGATAGCTAAACGAAGTTTGCCCTTCCGGCGGATCTCCTTTCCGGGTGTTTCCGGCCGAACAAAGAACACAATCGTTGCAGGCGGATGCCTGTGAGGCCCCTTTGGGGCCTTTTTTGCTAAGGAGGAACCAATGACCGTTACCGCCATCATCGCCGAATACAACCCCTTTCACAACGGCCACCAGCGGCTGGCCCGGGCCGCCCGGGAGGCCGGGGGTGAGGGTTCCGGGGTGGTGGCTGTCCTCTCCGGAAACTGGCTCCAGAGGGGGGAGCCTGCGCTGCTGCCCAAGGGGGAGCGGGTGCGGGCCGCCCTTCTTTCCGGGGTTGACCTGGTGGTGGAGCTGCCCCTTCCCTACGCCGTTGCCACGGCAGAGCGATTCGCTTATGGCGGGGTGGCCTTGGCCGAGGCCCTGGGCTGTGTGGACCGCTTGGCCTTCGGCTGCGAGGCCGGGGAGCTGCTCCCTTTGGAGCGGTGCGCCGCCGCCCTCCTAGATCCCGGGGTGGACGCCGCCATCCGGGAGGGGCTGGGGGAGGGTTTTTCCTACGCCGCAGCTCGCCAGAGGGCGGTGGCCGCCTGGTTGGGGGAGGAGGCCGCCGCGCCTCTCTCCCGGCCAAACGACACCCTTGCGGTGCAGTATCTGTACGAGCTGAAACGGCGGGGAAGCGCCATTCAGCCCCTTCCCGTCCTCCGCCAGGGGGCAGGCCACCACAGCGATGCCGCCGACGAGGTTACATCCACCGCTTCCGCCTCCTGGATCCGGGGGAGGTTCCTGGCCGGGGAGGGGGAGGCCCTTCGGCCGTACCTTCCTCCGGCATCCTGGGAGGGTTTGGAGGCGGCCCGAAAGACGGGGCGCTGGGCCGACCCTGCAAGGCTGGAACTGCCCCTTCTGGCGGCCCTCCGTAGGATGGCCCCCCAAGACTACGCCGCCCTTCCCGACCTTTCCGAGGGGCTGGAGCATCGTCTCCAGGCGGCGGTGCGGGAGGGGACCTCGCTCCAAGAGGTGCTGGAGCGGGCCGGGACCCGGCGGTATCCCCAGGCCCGGGTCCGGCGGATCCTTCTGGCGGCCTACCTGGGCATCCCAAAGGAGGCCAGCCGCCAGCCGCCGCCCTACCTTCGGGTGCTGGGGATGAACAAGACCGGGATCCGTATTCTGGCCAAGGCGAAAAAGACTGCCAGCCTCCCCATTTCCCACTCCCTGGCCCGGCTGGAGCGCCAAGGGGGAAGGGCGGGGGAATTGGCTCGCCTGGAGGCCCGGTCCACCGATCTTTACGGACTGTTGTACGAAAGGCCCGTTCCCTGCGGAACAGACTATACAAATAGTATAGCTATTGTGTAATTTTCCGTCGAATTGTAACAACTGACGCTTTTTTTAAGATTTGTTCTTCGTTTTTTCATTCTTTTCTGTTAAAATAAAGAAGAAAGAAGGAAAGCTGTCCCCAGGGGTATGGGGACAGTCATTGAAAAAGGCGGACCATCCCGGCAAGGGGAAGGGTCCAGCCTATCAGAGGAGGCGTATCAAATGTCCATGGGCAAGATCATGGTTGCCGACGACGACCAAAACATCTGCGAGCTTTTACGGCTTTACCTGGAAAAGGAGGGCTACACGGTCACCCTGGCTCACGACGGGGAGGCGGCGGTGGAGCAGTTTTTTGTTGAAAATCCGGACCTGGTGCTGCTGGACATTATGATGCCCAAGCTGGATGGCTGGCAGGTTTGCCGGGAGATCCGGAAGAAGTCCAACACGCCTATCATTATGCTTACGGCCAAGGGGGAGACCTTTGACAAGGTACTGGGGCTGGAGCTGGGGGCAGATGACTATGTAGTGAAGCCCTTTGACACCAAGGAAATCGTGGCGCGGATCAAGGCGGTGCTGCGGCGAAGTGCGGCATCTGGCAATCCGGCGGCTGAAATGAAGGAAGTTTCCTATGACAAGCTGGCGGTGAACATGACCCGGTACGAACTCAAGGTAGACGGGAAGGTGGTAGACACACCGCCCAAGGAGCTGGAGTTATTATTTCACTTGGCCAGCAATCCCAACCGGGTATATACACGGGATCAGCTGCTGGATGAAGTTTGGGGATTTGAGTATTACGGGGACAGCCGGACGGTAGATGTACACATCAAGCGTTTACGGGAGAAGCTGGAGGGGGTATCTGACCAGTGGAGTCTCAAGACGGTATGGGGAGTAGGATACAAATTTGAACTAAAAGAATAGACCCGCGCACCCTCCCCGGCGGCCGCGGAGCGGCGGGGAGGGTCTGCCTGCGGGCGCTAGCCCGCAAAACCATTGGAAAGGAGGTGCTGGCAGTGCGGAAGACTTTGTTCAGCAAATATTTCTACATCTGCTCTTCAATCATCCTTATCAGTACCACCTTTTTGGGGGTGGTGCTGCTGGTCTTTTCCATGCAGTATTTTCGGGATGACCAGTACCACCTTCTGGAGCGCAACGTGGAGCAGTCGGTAATCCTCACCAACATGAACTTCAGCGCCAACGGCTACCGGTATGTGGATTCTGCCTATCTGAAGCCCTTCTATCAGCTCCAGGGCCAGGCCATCGGCGCGGACATCTTTTTGGTGGATATGGAGGGGCGGACCCTTCTCTGCTCCAATACCACATCCTGCACCCACGTGGACTACTTTTTGCCCAACGGAGTGATGGAAAAGGTGCGGACCACCGGGGACTACCGGGAGACTGGCAAGCTGGGGGGCATCTATCCCACCAGCTATTACACCGTGGGCCAGCCGGTGGTGGGCAGCGACGGCCAGATGGTGGGGGCGGTGTTCGCCTCCTCCTCGTCGGCGGCCTTGACCACCTTCCTTGTGGACATCTTCCAGATGTACGTCATCAGCGCCGCCCTGGTTATGCTGATCGCCTTTATCATCATCTATTTTGTCACCTCCAATATGGTGCGGCCCCTCCAGGATATGCTGGCCGCCACCCAAAGCTTCTCCAAGGGGGATTTCTCCATCCGGGTGCCGGTGGAGGGGGACGACGAGGTGGCGATGCTGGCGGCGGCCTTTAACTCTATGGCCTCTTCTCTGGCGGTGATGGAATCCACCCGCCGCAGCTTTACCGCCAACGTCTCCCACGAGCTGAAAACCCCCATGACCACCATTGGGGGATTTATCGACGGCATCCTGGACGGCACCATCCCGCCGGAAAAGCAGAGCTACTACCTCCGCATCGTCTCCGGGGAGGTCCAGCGCCTCTCCCGGATGGTGCGCTCCATGCTGGCCATCGCCCGGATCGAGGCCGGAGAGCTGGTCATCGCCCCGGTGCCGGTGGAGATCACCGATATTGTCACCCGCACCGTCTTTACCTTTGAGCAGCGCATCGAGGAGAAGGGCATCGAGGTCCGGGGCCTGGATGCCGACAAGCACCTGGTAGAGGCCGACGCCGACCTCATCCATCAGGTGGTGTACAACCTGGTGGACAACGCCGTGAAGTTTGTAGACCAGGGGGGATACCTGGAGTTCGGTTATCGAACCGAGGGGAGCATGACCCTGATAAGTGTCAAGAACTCCGGCCAGGGGGTGGCCCTGGAGGAGATTCCCAAGCTGTTCGACCGCTTCTACAAAAGCGACAAGTCCCGGAGCTTGGATAAAAACGGGGTGGGCCTGGGCCTCTCCATTGTAAAAACCATCATGAATCTGCACAATGGGGACATCTTTGTCCGCAGCGAGCCGGGGCAGTACACCGAATTTGTATTCAGCCTGCCCACCTCCAGCCAGGGGAAGAAGGGGCTCTTCCGCAAGCATGAAAGCACCGCACCGAAAAAGCGCACCGAAAAAGGGGGAAGCGATGATGAACGAGTTTGATAAAATGGATCGGGAATGGGAGGAAGATCCCGGTCCGGAGCAGGTCCTTCCGGAGAAGCTGGGCCCCGCTCCAGAGCCTTGGTCCCAGCCGGAGACTACGGCAGAACCTGTCCTGACAGGACCTCAGACGGAGCCAGAGGCAGAAGAAGCCGTCCCGCCGGAGCCTCCGGAACAGGAGAGCTTCACCCCGGCGGAGCCCAGGGGGGAAGGATCCGCCCCCGGCGCAGCCCAGGAGGCAGCCGGCCCCGCCTCCCAGGAGGGGAGCTTCTTCCAGGGGAGCGGCAGCTACTACACACAGCCCCAGCAGCCTCCCCAGCCCCAAAATTGGGGGTGGCAGGGGCAATACGGGCAGTACAGCCCCGGATGGCAGCAGGGCGGCCCCCGTACCACCGGCTGGCAGCAGCCTGGTCCCCGAACCACCGGCTGGCAGCAGCCCGGTCCCCGAACCACCGGCTGGCAGCAGCCCGGCCCCCAGTGGTGGTACCCCGGCGGCCCTGCCGCCACCGGCTGGCAGCAGCCCCAGCAGAACCCCTGGCAGGCGGGGGGCTACCGTCCCCAGGGGGGCCAGCAGGTCCCAGGCCAATGGCAGGGCCCCCCGGCCCCGGAGAATGCACCGCCCCCGAAGAAAAAGCGGGGGGCGCTGAAGGGCTTTCTCATCTTCCTGGGGGTAGCAGCGGCGCTGGCGGTGGTGGTTATGGCAGGGTATGGCATTTACGCCGCCACCACCGGGGAGAACCCCCTGGCTCCGCCAAAGGGCAATTTCCTGCCGCCAAGTTCATCAGGAGGGGGCTCGGCCCCGGAAATCGATCTGCGGAACAAGCCGGGGACAGACCGGCAGGACAGTGACGCTTTGGACGGGGGTCTTACCAACAGTGAGATCTTCCGGCGGGTTTCTCCGTCGGTGGTCCTTATCGTGGCAGGGGAAAACAGCATCTACGGCGAAAAGGCCCTGGGCAGCGGCATTATTATGACCGAAGACGGGTACATCGCCACCAACGCCCACCTGGTCCGGGACGCCAGCGATTACGAGGTGGTTCTGTCGGAGGGGGACAGCTACAAGGCCCAGCTGGTGGGGATGGACAACAACAACGACCTGGCTGTGCTGAAGATCGAGGCCCAGGAACTTCCTGCCGCCGAATTTGGCGACAGCGACCAAACCGAGGTAGGGGAGCGGGTCTGTGTCATCGGCTGTCCTTTGGATGTCAGTTTCCGGAACACCCTGACGGTGGGGTATGTCTCTGCACTGAACCGCTCTCTGCGGGTAGAGGGGCGGACCATCAACTTCATTCAAACCGACGCAGCCATTAACCCGGGGAACTCCGGCGGGCCGCTTATCAACGCTTTTGGTCAGGTTATTGGCATCAATTCGGCCAAGATCATTCTGCCGGAGTACGAGGGGATGTGCTTTGCCATTCCCATCAGCGAGGCCATGCCGATTTTGCGGGATCTGATCGCCAACGGGAAGGTGACAGGCAGGCCGGTGCTGGGGATTACTGCGGTGGCGGTAAAGGGCACAGAGGCGGAATACTACGAGATCCCGTTGGGGTTATGGGTCAACTCCATCACACCTGGGGCGGACATTGGGGCCAAGGGTGTTCGGGAGGGGGACATTATCACGCACATTGAGGGGGAGCCGATCTACTCGGTGGATGCTTGTTCGCAGGTTTTGAGCAGGTTTAAGCCAGGGGATATGGTATCGGTGACGGTATTTCGCCGTGAGAGCGTGATTTCGGACACCACGTTTACAGTAGAGGTCATCCTCCAAAGCTCCTAAATAGGCCAAGACTCCAGGCAGGACCCAGGACAGGTACAACTGGGTGCAGGGCGTAAAGCTTAGGGCCGCCCTTTCCAAAGGGCTGGGCGCGGCCCACGTCCGGAGGACCCGAAGGGAAGGGGCGTGGCCCCGTCAGGGCTGTGGGCGCGAAACACCCCTGGCAGGGCCTGCCCAAACCGGCCCCGTGCTTAAAAATCATTATCCTCTCACAGATATATTCTGATCGAAGCCTTGTCAGTGCCTCTTTCAGCAATAGCTCTTTTGAAGTATGATGACAGCACTGTGATACCATACCGCCTGGCGTCAAAAAAGAACTGTGGCCGGCGGCGGTTGACAACAGCAGCGGGGTATGCTATAATTTACCCGTTACAAAAGGGAGTAGCTGGCAGGGAGATCCCCTGCGGTTGCCTGCGTCAGTACGATGCCCAGGCTTGACCCGGGCGTCCGCAGCTACATGAAACAGCAAGACTTTTGCCGGACCTCTGGGGAGGATGTGGCAAAGGTCTTTTTCTTTGCGTTTCTTTCCCGCGTTTTCAGACAAGATCAATAAAAGGAGCGTTTGTAGTATGGAGATCCTTTACGAAAACCTGCTGCTGCTCACCTGGCAGCAGGTCCTGATGTGGGCCATCGGCGGCCTGCTTATCTACCTGGCCATAAAAAAGGATATGGAACCGGCCCTCCTCCTCCCCATGGGATTCGGCGCCATCCTGGTGAACCTTCCCTTCTCCGGGGCGGTGGACCAGGTCTACAACGGGGTGGTAGAGCATGGAGTGATCGATGTCCTCTTTAACGGCACCATCGCCAATGAACTGCTGCCCCTCCTTCTCTTTATCGGCATTGGGGCCATGATCGACTTCGGCCCCCTTCTCTCCAATCCCAAAATGATGCTCTTCGGTGCTGCCGCCCAGTTCGGCATCTTCTTTACCATCTCCATGGCCCGGCTCTTCACCCCCCTCTTTGAACAGTTCTCCGGAATGCCCTTCACCCTCCAGGATGCCGCCTCCATCGGCATCATCGGGGCGGCGGACGGCCCCACGGCCATCTTTATCGCCAACTTCTTCGGCACCCCCTACGCCGGAGCCATCTTTGTGGCGGCCTACTCCTACATGGCCCTGGTCCCCATCATCCAGCCCCCGGTAATCCGGGCCATCACCACCAAAAAGGAACGGATGATCCGGATGAAGTATTCCCCCTCCTCCGTCTCCAAAACCACCAAGATCCTTTTCCCCATCCTAATCACCATCGTGGCCGGCATTGTGGCCCCCCGTTCGGTCTCCCTGGTGGGCTTCCTGATGTTCGGCAACCTCATCCGGGAGTGCGGCGTGCTGAACAACCTTAGCGATACCGCCCAAAACGCCCTGGCCAACCTGGTCACCCTGCTGCTGGGCATCACCATCTCCACCAAGATGCAGGCCCATCTCTTTGTCAACGGGGCCACCCTGCTTATCATGTGCCTGGGCCTTGTGGCCTTTATCTTTGATACTGTCGGCGGCGTCTTTTTCGCCAAGTTCCTGAACCTTTTCCTCCCCGAAGGGAAGAAGATCAACCCCATGGTTGGGGCCACCGGCATCTCCGCCTTTCCCATGTCCGCCCGGGTCATCCACAAGATGGGCCTTAAGGAGGACCCCCAGAACTTCCTGCTGATGCACGCCGTTGGGGCCAATGTCTCGGGCCAGATCGCCTCGGTAATCGCCGGGGGGATGATTTTGGCCCTCATCGCCAAATAAGGAGGCTTTGCAATGATCGATATGACCGCTTTTCTCGAGACCCTGCCCATTATGGGCAAAGGGATGGCCGGCATCTTTATTGTGATGGCGGTGATTCTGCTGGGCATCAAGACGCTGGGAAAGGTCTTTCCGGAATAACCGCCCACCCCCTTCCCTTTTTCCCAAAACTGTGCTAAACTAAGAACCGGTATTCCTAACCGAAGGATGCCGGATGGACGAGGTTATTTCCCGTCAGACAAGGAGATTTTCCGCAGCCATACTGACGTATGGCAAGGGAAACCGACGCAGTATGGCAGGAAAAAGACCGCCCAGACGGTGTGCAGCGGTTGTGAATGCCGGTTCTCAGAAACGCTCCCTTCCCCGCCTGGAAAAGCTGCCGGAAGTTCCCCGCCCTGTGCAGCTTCATCCCGGTTTGTCCGGGCAGGGTGCGCCAGCGGGCCTTGCCGGTCCGCCGTCAGTCGAAAATTCCTGACGTTAAACAAATCTAGGGGCCGGGGAATCCCCAGGCCCTACGAAAGGAAAAATGAATATGGAAAATCGCAAGCTGAAACGGCTGGTGGTCAGCGCCCTGCTGGCCGCCGTCTACTGTGTGCTGGCCCTGGCCCTGCCCATGGCTTCCTTCGGTCCGGTGCAGTTCCGGGTATCGGAGGCCCTGACCGTCCTGCCGGTGTTCTCGCCAGGGGCGGCCATTGGGGTCACTTTGGGGTGTTTTCTCACCAACTGCGCCGGGGTGCTGATGGGGGTCACCTTTCCCCAGGACATTCTTTTCGGCACCTTTGCCACCCTGGTGGGCTGTGTTTTCACCTGGCTGTTCCGGGGGGTGCGGATCAAGGGCCTGCCGGTCCTTTCCGCCCTGGCCCCTGTGGTCTGCAACACGGTTATCATCGGGTGGGAGATCAACGCCTTCTTTCTGGATACCCCCTCCCTGGTGGGCTTTGTCACCTCCGCCTTGGGGGTTGGCCTGGGGGAACTGGCGGCCTGCTGCGGCCTGGGGCTGCTCTTGGTGGTCCTTTTGGAGCGGACCGGACTGGACAAGCACTTCCGGGAACTGTAGCGGAACCTCCTCTGCCGGGTCCGGCTGCGATTTTACAAAGGAGTGTTTTCCATGATTATCGCAGTTCCTTACCAAAACGGAGAGATTTTTCAGCATTTCGGACACACAGAGGCCTTTAAGCTCTACGGCGTCCAGGACGGGGCCGTTGTCACCACCCAGATTGCGGAGACCGGCGGCAGCGGCCACGGGGCCCGGACAGCTTTGGCACAGGCGGGGATCCGCCTCTATCCCGGGGTTACCGGGGAGGCGGACAAGGCGGCGGAGGCCCTTCTGGCGGGGAAACTGGCCTACGACCCTGAAACCACCTGCGCCCACCACGACCACGGCGAAGGCCACAGCTGCGGGGAGCATTCCTGCGGCCACTGACGGCCCTTTGCCCCAAAGAAAAAAGAGCCCCAATGGGCTCTTTTTTTCTACAGCCGCAGCGGGGATGTCCTCGGGGAGAGCCAAAGCAATTCGGTAAGAAACAGAATCGGTCCTCGCAGCTCTCCTTATGGGGATTGCGGCAAAAGCCAAGATGTCCAGCATCGGCCGAAGACAGAAGCGAATCTGCTTTGCCGTCTCCCGCCTGCCGTGCGGCGGCCCTATAGGGAACTGCGAAGCCTCACAAAGAATCAGTCAGAAAAAGAGCCGCCAGAGGATAGAAGGCTGCCAGGCACAAAAGCAGAGCCCCGGCTGGGCCGGGGCTCTGCTTTTGGTGCGAGCGGTTTCCCGCTGGCAAGCTTTTTCGTTTCTTTGGGACAACAGGCGGATCCTTACTTCAGCTCCACCTTGGCGCCGGCTTCCTCCAGCTTCTTCTTCAGTTCCTCGGCGTCGGCGGTGGCGACAGCCTCCTTGACGGTCTTGGGGGCGTTGTCTACCAGCTCCTTGGCTTCCTTCAGGCCCAGGCCGGTGATCTCCTTCACCAGCTTGATAACGGGCATCTTGGAAGCGCCGGCATCCACCAGGACCACATCAAACTCGGTCTTGGCATCGGGGGCGGGGCCGGCAGTGGCGGGGCCGGCAACCATGACGGGGGCGGCGGCGGAAACGCCAAACTCCTCCTCGATGGCCTTGACCAGCTCGGACAGTTCCATAACGGTTAGGGTCTTAACTTCTTCAACAATGTTGGTGATCTTCTCAGAAGCCATTGTAGTTACCTCCTATAAATCGGTTTTGTTCAGTTACGCAGGATCGGCGGCAGGGGCCTCGGGGGCGCCTTCGGCGGACTTCTCCGCCACGGCGTTGAGGGCCACGGCCAGGCCGCGGATGTTGCCGTTCAGGGCCATGCACAGCATGGTGAGCAGCTCGGTCTTGCCGGGCAGCTTGGCCACCCGCTCCACACCGGCGGCGTCCAGCAGCTCCTTCTCCATAAAGCCAGCTTTGATGGTGAAGGTCCCCTTGGAATCGTCGGCGAATTTCTGGAGGATCTTCGCGGCGGCGATGGGGTCCTCCTCGGACAGGGCAAAGGCAGTGGTGCCGGTCATGGACTCGGCCAGTCCGCCAAAGCCGGTGGCCTCGGCGGCGCGGCGCATGATGTTGTTCTTGATAACGGCATAGTGTACCCCGGCCTCCCGAAGCTCCTTACGAAGCTTGGTATCGTCGGCAACGGTGATGCCCCGGTAGTCCACCAGGACGCCGGCCACAGACTTTTCAATGCGGGCCTTAAGGGCGTCCACCTGCTCCTGCTTTGCCTGGATGATGTTCTTGTTAGCCAAAATCGTTCACCTCCCGGATGAAAATAGAGAAACAAAAAAGCTCTTTCCAACGCACCCGTGGAAAGAGCGAAGATCCCGTATCCCGTCCCCCAAAGGGGAGAGGTTCCCGTATCCCTACACTTCAATTCCTCGGCAGGCGGTTGGCACCATTATGCCCTCCCCAGGGGAAAGGGCACCTGCTGTCTTTGGTATCGAACAGCTTTTTAATTATAAGGGATGCCGGACGGCTTGTCAAGGGGTCCCGCCGGGATTTTTTTCGATTTCTTCCGGCGGATGAGGGAAGCCCTGGGCGGACATGAGAAGATTCAGAGCCTCCTGGGAATCCGGGGAGACCTCCGGCTTGGCCGCCGCCAGCAGCCCCGCCGCCCCCAGGATGATAACGCTTCCCAGCAGTTTTTGGAGGGTGAAGCTTTCCGAAAGCCAGACCGCCCCGGCGATGGCGCAGCTCACCGGCTCAAAGAGGCTGAATACCGCCGCTGTGGTGGCGCTGAGGTACCGCACCCCGATTTGGAGGAGAAGGACCGCCAGAAAGGAGGATCCCACCGCCACCAAGAAGGTGTAGAAGAACGCCTTGGGGGGCAGGCGGTAGACGATCTGCCCCAGTGGAAGGTCGGCCAGAAGCATCCCCACCACCACCGCCCCTGCGGTGTAGAAGGTTACCAGAAAGGGATCCATCCGCCGCAGGCAGGTCTTGTCGGCAGCCACCATAAAGATGGCGTAGGTCACCCCGGAGCCCAGAGCCAACGCAGTGCCCAGCAGGGCGTTGCTGCCGTTGCTCCGCTCCAGGAAGAGGACCACCCCGGCGCAGGCCAGGCAGAGGGCGATGATCTTCCCCCGGCTCAGACGGTCCTGGAAGAAGACCCGGCAGAGGATGGCCACGAAAACCGGGTACATAAAGTGCAGCACCGTAGCGGTGCCCACCCCTACGTACAGGTAGGCGATGTTGAGCATCAGGGTGGTGGCGCCCCGGCAGAAAAGCCCCACCAGGAAGAGGGTGAGAAGCTCCCTCTTGGTCACCCGGAGGGAGACCCGCCGGAGAAGAAGGGCCGCAAGGAGAAGGGGAAGGACCATAACCTCCCGGTAGAGGGTGAGGGTCATGGCGTTGCTCCCCAGCTGGTAGCTTTGGGTGGAAAGGACCGGGCAGATCCCGAAGAGGAGAGCGGAGAGGATGGTAAAGAGGATGCCTTTTGCTTTCATAAACTGCACTTTCTATCAGGAGGTTTGGGGAAGAACGCCCCAGGGACAAGGGCTATTATAGACCTTTTTCCCGAATTTCACAAGGGGGGAAGAAAAAGCGGCTGTCGGATAGGACAACCGCAAAGATTCGGCAGAGGATATTTCAGAGGGCCTCCGGTTGTGTCAGAGATAACTTCGGGGAAAGCAGCTCCTTTATTGTGGAGGGCAGTTTTTTGCCTGGTTCGGAAAAGGTTATGGTGTCATATTGATCCATGGAGGCGTCTTTGGCAAGAATAAAATCCACAAATTCTGCGGACTTGCTCTTTTCGATGCTTTTATCCTTTACACGCAGGGTTCTTGGGAGAAACCAGCCGTTAATTTTGTTCCCTGCATGATCGGAGTTTTCCATTAGGCCAATGGTAAAATCCAGGTTGGTAACGCCAATTTTATAAGTCAGGGTCATTGTCTGCATATCTTTTGTGACACAGACAAGGCTATTTGTAAGCGCCGGAAGAAGCAACAAGCAGGGCAGTTTTTTTTGCACTGTAGTAAGGATGCCTCTGGTCAAAATAGATTTGATCTGTGGTCAGTATGGACTTCTTGGCCTTTTCGTAAAAATCCTGTGCGCTTAATGTTGAACCAACACCGGTTAAATGCAGGAAACATTTTGTCTGAAAAACGACCTCAAAAAAGGTATCTCCGATGACATACAGAAAAACTTTACCGGCAGGTTTGTTTTGGTATACATGAGAAGCCTGGATGATCTGCGTTCTAATTGCCAGCTTATTGCTCTTTTTTGTCCCCATGCTGTAACCTCTTTCGACGTCTGCTGCGAAAAGAAAAGGAGGAGTGAAACAAAACACTCCTCCTTAACCGCTTTGCTAGAGAGTTTTCTGCTGGTTGTCAGCCGCGGCGTCCAGTTAAAACGCCAAAATGGCGTGGGTATCGTTAAGTCCCCCACATGGACTACAGCGGTTCTCCCCACTGCGGGGCGCGGCGTCCAATAAAGACGCCAGTCGTTATGGGAGTTTATCCTGTCCCATATCCAGCACAACTTTTTACGGTGCCCTCACACCGGAAGCATTGCTGCTTCTATTACTAGTATAGGCAAAATAGCATCTGATGTCAACAGGAAACTTCCGGGAACATAAAAAGCTGTTCGCCAAATAAAAGAAGGCCCTAAGCAAAAAAACAAACGCCGTGGTGGAGACACGGCGCTTGTCACTTTATGGAAGAAACCGCACACACATGAAAAGCGGGATCTTCTTGGGGTCAGGTTTCGCTTTGGCTTATTTCTTCAGGGAAACAGCGGCGGCGGAAACCAGGGCCACGGCGGCCAGGGCGGTGGCGATGCCGACAACGTCGTTAGCGCCGGTGTCGGGGTTGTTGGTGCTGGCATCAGCAGCAGCAACGTTCAGCTTCTTGTCAGAGAAGACATAGCCGCCCAGGGTGCGGGTCTTGAGGATGAAGCAGCCCTCGTCGTCATCCCACTTGGCGTTGATGTTGGTCAGCTTGCCGTCCTTCATGCCGTACACAAAGGTGTCCTCTTCCTTGTAGAAGCGAACGGTGGCAGTGGCATTGAAGGTGGGGGTGCCCTTGAAGTTCAGGAAAGTGATGTCGGCGTCAGCGTCGGCATAAGCTTTCAGAACGTCGTCGTTGGCGTCGGTCTCGTTGTAGAGGTACAGCTCGTCATCCTCATAGACGCGGACTTCCACCTCAACATCGGAATCCTCAGCGGTGAACTCCATGGTGCCGTACTTGGCCTTGGTGCCGTCAGGAGCAGTACCAGCCTGGACCTGATAAAGAGTGTTCTTGGCAAAGGTGGTGGGGACGTCTACATCATCGGTATCGTTGATGGTGATAAGCGCCTTGTCCAGGCCATAGTTGACAACATAGTTGATGCGGACATCGATGTCAGCGGGCTTGGAGCTCTTGCCGGACTTCTTGCCCTTCAGGGTAAAGGTCATGTTGAGGGTCTTGGCCTTGGTGCTGGTGTAGTCCTGCTTCAGCTTGATCTCAACGCGGTCTTCCTTGTCGTTGAACTTAACGGACTCAACCAGATTCTTGCCATCGTCATACTTGATAGCGCTGATGCTGTAGTTGCTGCTGTTGATGTCCTTAATCAGCTTCTGGGAACCGGTGGGGGTAAAGCTGTAGGTGCCGCTGTCAACAAAGATGATGCCCCGGGCATCAATCTTGATTTTGTCGCCAGGCTGCTTCTGGCCGGGAGTGCCAGGAGTGCCCTTGTCGTCGGGGTTATAAACCTCGGCAGCGAAAGCCACGGTAGCCAGCATCATGACAGCCAGCACAAGTGCGAGAACTTTCTTCATTGTGTTTTCCTCCATGTAAAATTTTAATCTTTTCGGCTCCAGGGCTCTCCACTTCCCTTTTGCCTGGCTCCATGATATTACAAATTGAAACTTATTTGGTTAAGCCCAAAAGAATATTTCCAGGATAAAATACGTCTGAAAGCATGAAAAATTGCGGATTTATATTATTATTAAGAAAAAAAACAAGCAGAAACAACCACTTCGATTATTTAGAAAAATCAAAAATATGCTGTAAATATTACAAATTGTAATAAAACAAACGACAGAATCCGAAAAATATTCGGATAACTGTACAAACTGCCGCTTATATGTCGTTTATCTTTTTGTGTTACTTTTTGCACAACGAAAGCGCAATTTTGTTAGTGACAAGGAAGCTACAATTTTGTGTCATCTCGCTTTTCTTTAAGAGTTATTCATAATTCTCTGGCACAATATAGGGGAACGAGTTCGGACGACATCTTGATAAAGGAGGACAACCAAGGAAAATGAAACGTATGATACTCGCCGCCCAGCAGGAGGACGCAGCCAAGCGCCGCCTTCAAGCCGTACTGCTTCGGGAGGGGTTTACGCTGGTTCGCACCGAGGAGGAGGACCGCCTTCTCCGGGGATCGGGGGAGCCCCTGGTGATGCTTACCTACCAGCTGACCCTCACCACCAGCGGGACCACCGCCCCGGTAGAGACCGTTACGATGGTTGCCAGGCCGGAAGAAATCTTTCTTCACACCGGCGGCCTTCGGATGGAGCGGGTGGAATTCGGCAGGCTGGCCATCGACTACAAGGCCCGCACGGTGACGGTTGGGGAACGGGAACTGCCGCTTACCCTGAAGGAGTTTGAACTGCTGGCCTACCTTGTCTATCACAAGAACCTGGTCCTCACCCGGTCCCAGCTTTTGGCAGCGGTCTGGGAAATGGACTACGCCGGAGATGTTCGCACCGTGGACAGCCACATCAAGTGCCTTCGCCAGAAGCTGGGGGAATACGCCCGTTGTCTGGTCACCGTCCGCGGCGTGGGCTATCTTTTCCAATGGACCGAGGATCTTATCGGCTGATCCCCCCGGCACAGAGCGTTCCTTTTCCACCAAGGCAGGAAAGGTTTTTTGCCAAAAAACTATTGACAACCCCTTGACCGTCGTGTATAATATTGGTTGTTCACCGGCCCTCGCGGCCAGGGGGAACATGGCGGTATAGCTCAGTTGGCTAGAGCATTCGGTTCATACCCGAAGTGTCACCGGTTCGAATCCAGTTACCGCTACCAAAAGACGAGGGGAAAAAGGAATCTCCTTTTTCCCCTCGTCCTAATGATAAGGCCCGTTGGTCAAGTGGTTAAGACACCGCCCTTTCACGGCGGCTACACGAGTTCGAATCTCGTACGGGTCACCAGCGGGGTAGGCCCCGCGGCCAACCCCTACCCGCCCCCCTCAAAAGAGGGGGGCTTACTTTTGCGTAGAATCTTAGCAACTGCCTGGAGTCTTAGGCATCTAAACTGTTTTACCCTGACACGGCGTAGCCGCCGAGGCACGCCCTACCCGCCCCCCTCAAAAGAGGGGGGCTTGCTTTTGCGTAGAATCTTAGCAACTGCCTGGAGTCCCAGGTATCTAAGTTGTTTTACATATTCGCCCCCCTCCTTCGAGGAGGCTTTCCCTTTGTGTAGAATCCCTGGAGTTTTGGACGAACAGGGTTCCCCGAGAACAAACCCAACCTTTGCCCGCTCCAACAGGAAACCGCTTCTGCCCGGCCCAACCTGTTCCGCCACGAAAAAAGGCCCAAGACCAAAGGGTCCGGGCCTATTCTCTTTTTAGGGTGTCCCCCTTGTCCGGCCCTCATCCTACCTGGAGGAAGGCCAGGGCAAAGGTCATCCCCAGCACCATTGCGGAAAATAACGGCGTCCACTTCCAATGCTCCTGCATCCTCATCGCTCCTCTCTAATTGTCCGCTGCTGTTTGCCTTCTACTTACTATAACGTTGCGGACAGGAAAAAGTTTCAGTTTTTTGGCAGGATTTTTTATAAAATATTCTTATAAATAGGATGCAAAGGGCCGAAGCAAAAAGAAAACACCCGCCAGGTCAGCGGGTGCTTGTCTTTTTCGGTTCTGCCTTAGCCGGCGGCGTTGAGCTTGCGGACCAGACGGGACTTGCGGCGGGCGGCAGTATTTTTGTGAAGGAGGCCCTTGGCGGCGGCCTGGTCAATCTTCTTGATGGCCAGGGTGACCGCTGCGGTGCGGTCGTCACCGGAACCGGCAAGAGCGGCCTCCGCCTTCTTGATGGTGGTCTTGAGGTTGGAGTTCAGGGACTTGTTCCTCAGGGTCTTGGTGGCAATGACCTTGACGCGCTTCTTTGCGGACTTGATGTTCGGCATTTGTGACACCTCCTTACACTGGTGATTTGTCTTGCTGGCGATCACGGAGCCTCTCCTCAAGCGCAGGCGGCCCCGGTTCTTGACAGTACAAATTATCTTATCATGTTCCCAGCCCAAATGCAAGGGGTTTCCGCAATTTTTTCGGAAAAACTTTTCTTCGGAAGACACCTTATTATATAGGGCCGTTTCCATTCCCCGGGGCGGAGAAGCCGGCCGGTTCCCCGACGGAAAATTTTTTTCCAAAACCCGAAAAAAAGCCTTGCATTCCGCTTTCGGACATGGTATTATACTTAGGCGTGACTGCACATAGATATGCGTTGATGCGGGAGGTGGCCGCTTCCGACAGGCTCTTTAGCCGGTCCGGAGCCCTGGGAAACCAGGGTATGCGGGGAATTTCCGCGGAGTATGTCCGATTTGAAACCGGGCGGCTTGGAATACTGGCAAGGCGCGGGCCCAGGATGGGTGCGCGTCCCGACGTATGAGTTCCCGGAGGAACTGCGCCACTTCGCAAGGCGGCAGTTTCCCGGCTTTTCTTATGGGAAGGGACGGAACACCCGGCGGGGTTTGCGGCAAGACTAGTAATCACCGTCGCCGAAACGCAAAACCAAAATTTTTAGGAGGCGATGAATAGTGGCAGTCAAGGAGAAGATCAGGATTAGACTCAAGAGTTACGACCATCAGCTGGTGGATACCGCCGCGGAGAAGATCGTGGAGACCGCCCGGCGCACAGGCGCCCGGGTTTCCGGCCCCATCCCCCTTCCCACCGAGCGGGAGATCGTCACCATCCTGCGGGCCGTCCACAAGTACAAGGACAGCCGGGAGCAGTTCGAGACGCGGACCCACAAGCGGCTCATCGACATTCTGCGGCCTTCCAACAAGACCGTGGAGGCCCTCAAGGGCCTGGAACTCCCTGCCGGAGTCGAGATCGAGATCAAGCTCTAAGAACCGGTGTTCATAACCGAAGGATGCCGGATGGACGAGGTTTTTCCCGTCAGACAAGGAGATTTTCCGCAGCCATACTTGGTGTATGGCAAGGGAAACCGACGCAGTATGGCAGGAGAAAGACCGGCCAAACGGTGTGCAGCGGTTGTGAATACAGGTTCTAAGATCCCTGCGCCGGGCGGTCCCGGCAAGGTCATGTTGGCTCTCCCTATAAAAAGAGTCAACCAATAACCAGTAGGAGGAAAAATCATGGAAAAGTGCATCATCGGCAAAAAGATCGGCATGACCCAGCTTTTTGACGAGAACGGGAACATCATCCCCGTCACCGTGGTGGAAGCGGGCCCCTGCGTGGTCGTCCAGAGAAAGACAACCGAAAACGACGGTTATGAAGCTGTGCAGATCGGTTTTGGGGCGATCAGCGACAAGAAGCTCACCAAGGCTCAGAAGGGCCACTTCGCCAAGGCCGACGTGGCCGCCAAGCGCGTCCTGCGGGAGTTCCGCCTCAGCCAGATCGCTCTGTCTGTAGGCGACATCATCAAGGCGGATACCTTCGCCCCCGGCGACAAGGTGGACGTCTGCGGCACCTCCAAGGGCAAGGGCTACGCCGGCACCATCAAGCGCTGGCATAACCACCGCCTCAAGGAGACCCACGGTTCCGGCCCCGTTCACCGTCATGCCGGCTCCAACGGCGCCTGCTCCAGCCCCAGCCGGGTCTTCAAGGGCAAGCGCCTTCCCGGCCACATGGGCGCCGAGCGGGTCACCGTCCAGAATCTGGACATTGTGAAGGTGGACGCGGAGAACAACCTCATCGCCATCCGGGGCGCCGTGCCCGGCCCCAAGAACGGGATCGTCTATATCACCGACAGCGTTAAGGCGTAAGGAAGGAGGAATTTACAATGCCAAAGGTTACGATTTACGACATGACCGGCAAGAGCGTTGGAGAAAGAGACCTTTCTGATGCCATTTTCGGGATCGAGCCCAACAAGGTGGTCCTCCACGCCGTTATCAAGAACTACCTGGCCAACCAGCGCCAGGGCACCCAGTCCACCCTCACCCGCACCGAAGTCTCCGGCGGCGGCAAGAAGCCCTGGAGGCAGAAGGGCACCGGCCACGCCCGTCAGGGTTCCACCCGGGCCCCCCAGTGGACCCACGGCGGCGTCGCCCTGGGCCCCAAGCCCCGGAGTTACCGCTACAGCCTCAACCGCAAGATGCGGGTGCTGGCCGTCAAGTCCGCCCTCTCCTCCAAGGTTCTGGAGAGCGAGCTGGTGCTGGTGGATGACATCAAGGTGGAAAGCTACAGCACCAAGACGGTGGTGGCCATGCTGAAGGCCCTGGGCGTGGACCGCAAGGCCCTGATCGTCACCGCGCAGGCCGACCCCAAGCTGGTCAAGAGCGCGGGGAACATCCCCGGCGTCAAGACCACCATCGTGGGTTCCCTGAACAGCTACGATATTCTCAACGGCGGCAAGCTGGTGGTTTCCGCCGCCGCCGTGGATAAGCTGGAGGAGGTGTACAGCAAATGAAGACTGCTCACGACATCATCCTGGCCCCTGTGATTACCGAAAACTCCATGGAGGCTATGGCCCAGCGGAAATACACCTTTAAGGTGGCCAAGACCGCCGGCAAGATCGAGATCAGCAAGGCCGTGGAGACCCTGTTCCCCGGCACCAAGGTGGCTTCGGTGAACACCATGAACTGCCGCGGCAAGCTGAAGAGGATGGGCCGCTACCAGGGCTATACCCCCGCCTGGAAGAAAGCCATCGTCACCCTGACCGCCGACAGCAAGGGCATTGAGTTCTTCGAGTCGATGCAGTAAGCGGGCAAGCGCCTGCCGGCGCTTGGATCCTGCAAGGCTTCTTGAAGCCTAAACCCCGGACTGTCTGAAAAGCCCCGATTGGGCGGGATCACCTGGCCGCCCTGGGCAGAGTCAGCTTGAAGCCCGGGAAAAGGACGGCCTGCCTGCTAGGGCAAGCTGAAAAAACATCGGGGATGAAAAGCCCCGAGGGTATGGAGAGTTCCGAACTCCGCTAATCTGATTAAGGAGAGTGACCATCACAATGGCGATCAAAGCATATAAGCCTACGACACCCGGCCGCCGCGGCATGACCGTGACCGACTATTCCGGGCTGTCCAAGGTGGCTCCGGAGAAGAGCCTTCTCCGGCCGCTGAAGAAGAACGCCGGCCGCAACAACACCGGCCGCATCACCGTCCGCCACCACGGCGGCGGCAACCGCCAGAAGTACCGCATCATCGACTTCAAGCGGGACAAGGAGGGAATGCCCGCCAAGGTGCTGACCCTGGAGTACGACCCCAACCGCACTGCCCACATCGCCCTGGTCCAGTATGAGGACGGGGAGAAGCGGTACATCGTGGCCCCCCACGAGCTGAAGGTTGGTGACACCATCCTGTCCGGGCCCTCCGCCGACATCAAGCCCGGCAATGCCCTGCCCCTTTCCAGCATCCCTGTGGGTACCTTCATCCACAACATCGAATTGTATCCCGGCAAGGGCGCCCAGCTGGCCCGGGCCGCCGGCATCCAGGCCCAACTGATGGCCAAGGAAAACGGCTACGCCATGATCCGCCTGCCCTCCGGGGAGCAGCGCAACGTCCCCGACAAGTGCATGGCCACCATCGGCCAGGTGGGGAACATCGACCACGGCAACGTCAACATCGGCAAGGCCGGCCGCACCCGGCACCTGGGCATCCGTCCCACCGTCCGCGGCTCCGTCATGAACCCCTGCGACCACCCCCACGGCGGCGGCGAGGGCAAATCCCCTGTGGGCCGTCCCGGCCCTGTCACCCCCTGGGGCAAGCCGGCCCTGGGCTACAAGACCCGTGGGAAGCATAAGAGTTCCGACAAGTTTATCGTCAAGCGTCGGAACGCGAAATAAACGGAAGGAGGCAATAACAATATGGGTAGAAGCGTAAAAAAAGGACCGTTTGTCCAGCCCAAGCTTCTGGAGAGAGTCCAGGAGATGAATCGGGAAGGCAAAAAGACTGTCCTGAGGACCTGGAGCCGTGCCTCCACCATCTTCCCCGACTTTGTGGGCCATACCATTGCGGTCCATGACGGCAGGAAGCACGTCCCGGTGTATATCACCGAGGATATGGTCGGCCACAAGCTGGGCGAATTCGCCCCCACCCGGACCTTCCGGGGCCATGCCGGCGCCAAGAAAACCAAATAACGGACCGAAAGGAGGAAAAACACATGGAAGCAAGGGCTTATCTGAGACACGCCCGCATCTCGCCCCGTAAAGTGCAGATCGTTCTGGACCTGATCCGGAACAAGCCTGTGGAGGAAGCGGCGGCGATCCTCAAATACACCCCCAAGGCCGCCTGCGAGCCTTTGGCAAAGCTGCTGGCCAGCGCTGTGGCAAACGGCGTCAACGACCCCGCAAAGAACATGGATAAGGACAGGATGTACGTTGCAGAGTGTTTTGTCTGCCCCGGTCCCACCATGAAGCGGATCCGCCCCCGGGCACAGGGCCGCGCGTTCCACATTATGAAGAGAACATCCCACGTCACCATGGTGCTGCGGGAAAAGGAATAAGCTGAAAGAGGAGGTAAACTATGGGCCAAAAAGTAAATCCCCACGGTCTTCGCGTGGGAGTAATCAAGGATTGGGATTCCCGCTGGTTTGCTCGTGACGATGCTTTCGGCGACATCCTGGTGGAGGATTACAACCTTCGTAAGTTCTTAAAGAAGAGCCTGTACTCCGCCGGAGTTCCCAAAATCGAAATCGAGCGCACCCCCACAACGGTGCGTATCCACATCCACTGCGCCCGCCCCGGCGTGGTCATCGGCAAGGGCGGCACCGAGATCGAGAAGCTGCGCCAGACCTGCGAAAAGATGGTCAACAAGGGCAAGAAGCAGCACCTGGCCGTCACCGTCAACGTGGTGGAGGTCAAGCAGCCCGATAAGAACGCCCAGCTGGTGGCGGAGAGCATCGCCCAGCAGCTGGAGGGCCGCGTTTCCTTCCGCCGGGCTATGAAGAAGGCCATCGGCAACGCCATGCGCTTTGGGGCCAAGGGCATCAAGACCCAGGTCTCCGGCCGTCTGGGCGGTGCCGAAATCGCCCGTACCGAGCATTACCATGAAGGCACCATCCCCCTCCAGACCCTTCGGGCCGACATCGATTACGGCTTTGCCGAGGCTGCCACCCAGTACGGCCGCATCGGCGTCAAGGTTTGGATCTACGCCGGCGAGGTGCTGCAGGACAAGAAACCTCACAAGGAAGGAGGCAGCAAATAATGCTTCTGCCTAAGAGAGTGAAGTACCGCAGGGTACACCGTGGCCGCCTCACCGGCAAGGCCACCCGTGGCACCGTGGTCAACTACGGCGACTTCGGCCTTCAGGCCCTGGAGCCCGCCTGGATCACCTCCAACCAGATCGAAGCCGCCCGTATCGCCATGACCCGTTACATCAAGAGAGGCGGTCAGGTTTGGATCAAGATTTTCCCCGACAAGCCCATCACCGAAAAGCCCGCCGAGACCCGAATGGGTTCCGGTAAAGGTTCCCCCGAATACTGGGTGGCGGTGGTTAAGCCCGGCCGCGTGATGTTCGAGATCGGCGGCGTTCCGGAGGAGACCGCCCGGGAGGCCATGCGCCTTGCCTCCTATAAGCTGCCCGTCAAATGCAAGTTCATCAAAAAGGAAGGGAGTGCTGAGGAATGAAACCCGCCGAGATCAGAGAACTTTCTATGGCCGAACTGACCCAAAAGCTCAGCGACCTCAAGGCCGAGCTGTTCAACCTCCGCTTCCAGCACGCCATCAACCAGCTTGACAACCCCCTTCGCCTCCAGGTGGTCCGCAAGGACATCGCCCGGGTCAAGACGGTGATTCGTGAGAAAGAGCTGAAGGCTCAGTAAGAAGGGAGGACGAAACTGTGAGCGAAGCGAGAAACCTGCGAAAGACCCGGGTGGGCGTTGTCGTCAGCGACAAGATGGACAAGACCGTCGTCGTCGCCATTCGCGACAACGTAAAGCACCCCCTTTATAAGAAGATCATCAAGCGCACCGTGAAGTTCAAGGCCCATGACGAGGAGAACGCTTGCGGGATCGGCGATAAGGTGATGATCATGGAGACCCGCCCCCTGTCCCGTGACAAGCGGTGGCGCGTCTGTCAGATCATCGAGAAGGCTAAGTAAAGGAGGAACGCTCTGTGATTCAGATGCAGACCTATCTCAAGGTGGCCGACAACACCGGTGCCAAGGAACTGATGTGCATTCGGGTGCTGGGTGGCTCCAGAAAGAGATACGCCAACATCGGCGACGTGGTGGTGGCTTCCGTCAAGAAGGCGGCCCCCGGCGGCCAGGTGAAGAAAGGCGAAGTTGTAAAAGCGGTGATTGTGCGTTCCGCCAAGGGGCTGCGCCGGGAGGACGGCACCTACATCCGTTTCGATGAGAACGCCGCGGTCATCATCAAGGAAGACAAGAACCCCAAGGGGACCCGTATCTTCGGGCCCGTGGCCCGGGAGCTGCGCGAGAAGGAATACATGAAGATCCTCTCCCTGGCCCCGGAAGTGCTGTAAGGAGGTGTCGCAAGAAATGGCAAAGCTGCACGTAAAAACTGGCGACACTGTCGTCATCCTTTCTGGCAAGGACAAGGGCCAGAAAGGCAAGGTCCTGGAGACCAGCCCCAAGGAGGGCAAGGTCATTGTAGAGGGCCGCAACCTGGTAACCAAGCACGTCAAGCCCCGCCGTCAGGGCGAGGCCGGCGGCATCATCAAGGCCGAGGGCGCCCTGTACGCCTGCAAGGTCCAGGCCGTCTGCCCCAAGTGCCAGAAGGCCACCCGCCCTGCCCACAAGATCGAGGGCGGCAAGAAGGTCCGTGTGTGCAAGCACTGCGGCGCAGAATACTAAAGTAAGGAGGATTTGGAACATGGCTCGTTTGAGAGAGACCTACAAAAAAGAGATCGCGCCTGCTCTGATGAGCAAGTTCGGTTACAAGAGCGTCATGCAGATCCCCAAGCTTGAGAAGATCGTCATTAACTGCGGCTGCAGCGAACTCCGTGAGAACCCCAAGGTGCTGGATTCCATCATGGGGGACCTAATGAAGATCACCGGCCAGCGTCCTGTGGCCACCAAGGCCAGGAAGTCTGTGGCCAACTTCAAGCTTCGTGAGGGCATGGTCATCGGCGCCAAGGTCACCCTGCGGGGCGACCAGATGTACGAGTTCACCGACCGCCTGTTTAACGTGGCCCTGCCCCGCGTCCGGGACTTCCGGGGCATCAACGCCAACGGCTTTGACGGCAAGGGCAACTTCAACATGGGCATCAAGGAACAGCTCATCTTCCCGGAGATCGACTACGACAAGATCGACAAGGTCCGGGGCATGAACATCACCTTTGTCACCACCGCCAAGACCGATGAGGAAGCCAAGGAACTCATCACCCTGCTGGGCGCGCCATTTGAGAAGTAAGGAGGTAGAGAAAAGATGGCAAAACTTTCCATGAAACTGAAGCAGCAGGCCCCCGCGAAGTTCTCTACCAGGGCGTACAACCGGTGCAAGATCTGCGGCCGGCCCCACGCATACCTGCGTAAGTACGGCATCTGCCGCATCTGCTTTAGAGAGCTGGCTTATAAGGGCCAGATTCCCGGCGTCAGAAAAGCAAGCTGGTAAGTATAGCAAAGGAGGTTCACGCAATGCATATCACCGATACCATCGCCGATATGTTGACCCGCATCCGCAACGCGAATTCGGCCAAACACGATACGGTCGATATTCCCGCGTCTAAGATGAAGACTGCTATTGCCCAGATTCTTCTTGACGAGGGGTATATCAAAGGCTTCACCGTCCAGGAGGACGGCAAACAGGGGGTCATTCACATGACACTGAAGTATGGCCCCGGCAAGACACCCATCATCCAGGGCCTGCGCAGAGTCAGCAAGCCTGGCCTGCGTATCTACACCAGCTGCGAGGATATGCCCAGGGTGCTGAAGGGACTTGGCGTAGCCATCCTTTCCACCTCCAAGGGCGTCATCACCGACAAGCGGGCCCGCAAGGAAAACGTCGGCGGCGAAGTGCTGGCGTTCGTCTGGTAAGGGAGGGGAGAAGAGATGAGCAGAATCGGCAACAAACACATTGACATCCCCGCCGGCGTCGAGGTGAAAATCGACGGCCATACCGTCACCGCCAAGGGCCCCAACGGGACCCTGACCCGCACCTTCGACAGCCGTATGGAGATCCAGATGGAAGGCTCCGTCATCACCGTAAAGCGGCCCAATGACGACAAGGAGTGCAGAAGCCTCCACGGCCTGACAAGAACCCTGATTCACAACATGGTTGAGGGCGTGCATAAGAATTTCACCAAAGAGCTTGAAATTAACGGCGTCGGGTACCGTGCCGCAAAGCAGGGTAGCAACCTGGTTATGAACCTGGGTTTTTCCCATCAAGTCATTATGCCGGAGATCCCCGGCATCAAGATCGAAGTTCCTCAGCCCAACCGCATCACCATCATCGGGCCCGATAAGGAAAAGGTCGGCCAGTTCGCCGCCGAAGTCCGGGAGAAGCGTCCCCCGGAGCCTTACAAGGGCAAGGGCATCAAGTACGTCGGCGAGGTCATCATCCGCAAGGAAGGCAAAGCCGGCAAGGGCAAGAAGTAAGGGAAGGAGGAGTTTTGTATGGTTAAGAAGCAGAACAGCAAGGAAGCCCGCAAGAAGATCCGCGCCCGCATCCGGGCCAAGATCTCCGGGACCCAGAAGCGGCCCCGTCTGGCCGTTTTCCGCTCCGCCAACCACATCTATGCCCAGCTTATCGACGATGTTGCCGGGGTCACCCTGGCGGCTGCCTCCAGCCTGGACAAGGGCTTTGAGGGCAGCGGCGGCAACAAGGAGGGCGCCCGCAAGGTGGGCCTGATGATTGCCGAGCGCGCCAAGGCGAAGAGCATTGAGGAAGTGGTCTTTGACCGGGGCGGCTTTATCTACCACGGCCGCATTAAGGAACTGGCCGAGGGCGCCCGGGAGGGCGGACTGAAATTCTAAAGAAGGAGGGAAACCTTTTGGCAAGGATCGACGCATCCAAACTGGATCTGAAAGAGAATGTTGTCGCCATTAACCGCGTCAGCAAGACGGTAAAGGGCGGCCGCATCTTCAAATTTGCGGCGCTGGTCGTCGTAGGCGACGGAAACGGCCTGGTGGGCTTTGGCCTGGGCAAGGCCTCTGAGGTCCCCGACGCCATCCGCAAGGGCATTGAGGACGCCAAGAAGCATCTCATCAAGGTCTCGCTGAAGGGGACCACCATCCCCCACGAGGTCATTGGCAAGTTTGGCGCCGGGGAGGTGCTGCTTATGCCCGCCCCCGAAGGTACCGGCGTTATCGCCGGCGGCCCTGTCCGCGCCGTGCTGGAAGTGGCCGGCATCCGGGACATCCGTACCAAGTGCCTGCGCTCCAATAACCCCTGCAACGTGGTAACCGCCACCATCAAGGGCCTGGCTTCCCTGCGGGACGCCGAGCAGGTGGCCGCCGTCCGGGGGAAATCTGCCAAAGAGATTTTAGGATAAGGAGGGAGGCGGCAACATGGCACAGCTGAAGATTAAACTGGCAAAGAGCCTGAACGGCAGAAAGAAGAACCACATTGCTACTGCCTACTCCCTGGGCCTCCGGAAGATCGGCCAAAGCACTGTCCAGCCGGACAATGCAGCCACCCGGGGCAAAATCGCGACCATTTCCCACCTCGTCGAGGTAGAGAACGCTTAAGTGCAAGGAGGTGCAGGTAACCATGAAATTGAACGAGCTTTCCCCCGCTCCCGGTTCTGTGAAGAAGGCCTTTCGCGTAGGCCGCGGCAACGGGTCCGGCGCGGGCAAGACCGCGGGCAAGGGCCACAAGGGCCAGAACGCCCGCTCCGGCGGTGGTGTCCGTCCGGGCTTTGAAGGCGGCCAGATGCCCCTTCAGCGCAGAGTCCCCAAGAGAGGGTTTGTGAACATCTTCGCTACCCGGTACGAAGCCATCAACGTGGACCAGCTGAACCGTTTTGAGGATGGTTCCGTGGTGGACGAAGCGGCCATTGTAGGGGCCGGCCTGGTCAAGAACACTCGTGACGGCATCAAGATCCTTGGCAGAGGCGAACTCACCAAGAAGCTTACCGTCAAAGTAGCTGCTTTCTCCGAAGGAGCTAAGAGTAAAATCGAGGCTGCCGGCGGAAAGGCCGAGGTGGTATAAATGTTTGAGACCCTGAAGAATGCCTGGAAGATCGAGGATCTGCGGAAAAAGCTTATCTACACCATGCTGATCCTCCTGGTGGTCCGTATCGGTTCGGCCATTCCGGTCCCCTTTATCGACCCCAGCTTCCTGAAGGCCATGGTGAACAGCACCGGGAACCTCCTGGGTTACCTGGATATGCTCACCGGCGGCGCCTTCTCCCAGGCCACTCTCTTCGCTCTTTCCATCTCCCCCTATATTACGTCCTCCATCGTCATCCAGTTGCTGACTGTGGCCATCCCGGCCCTGGAGCGGATGGCCAAGGAGGGCCCCGAGGGCCAGGAGCGCCTGAAGAAGATCACCAGGTACACCACTGTGGCCCTGGCGGTCCTCCAGGCTGTGGCCTTCTACACCATGTTCCGCAACAGCCTGGCCGTGGCCTACACAGACGGATTTTCCGGGGTGCTGGCGGCGGTGACCATCGTTGGGGCCTTTACCGCAGGCGCCATGCTGGTGGTCTGGCTGGGGGAGCGGATCGACGAGAAGGGGATCGGCAACGGCATCTCCCTGATCCTCTTCGCCGGCATCGTCTCCCGTATCCCCGCGGCAGTGGGCGATATGATTAAGGTGATGCTGGAGCAGGGCGGGGTCATGTGGCTGTGGGTGCCGCTCATCGGCCTGGTCTTCCTGGCCGAGATCGCCTTCATCGTGCTGATGAACAACGCCGAGCGGCGCATCCCCGTCCAGTATGCCAAAAAGGTTGTAGGACGCAAGATGTATGGCGGACAGAGTTCCTTCATGCCCATCAAGGTGAACATGAGCGGCGTTCTCCCTGTCATCTTCGCTTCCACCTTCCTGGCCATCCCCGGGACCATCGGCGGGTTCCTGAATCTGGACCCCATTGAGCATCCCTACTGGACCCAGTTCTTCAATATGTTCAGCTACCGCTCCCTTCTGTACGCGGTGCTGTACTTCCTGCTCATTATCGGCTTTAACTACTTCTATATCGCCATCCAGTACAACCCCATCGAGATGGCCAACAACCTGCGGAAGAACAACGGCGCCATCCCCGGCATCCGTCCCGGCAAGCCCACTTCGGACTTTATCACCAAGGTTATCTCCAAGATCACCCTGGTGGGGGCGCTGATGCTGGCGGCCATCGCCATTCTGCCCATCCTCATCACCGCCGTCACCGGCATGAACGTGGCCCTGGGCGGAACCTCGGTCATCATTATCGTGGGCGTTGCCCTGGATACTGTCCGCAGCCTGGAAAGCCAGATGATGATGCGTCATTACAAGGGCTTCCTGGAGTAAGGAGAAGGACATGAATCTGATTCTGTTAGGAGCCCCGGGAGCGGGGAAGGGGACCCAGGGGGAGATCATCCAGGAGCATCTGGACATTCCCTCCATCTCCACCGGCGTGATCCTGCGGGAGGCCATCCGGACCGGCACCCCTTTGGGGCAGCAGGCCAAGGCCATTATCGACAAGGGGGGCCTGGTCCCTGACGAGGTGGTAAACGGCATCGTCAAGGAGCGGCTGGCCCAGGAGGACTGCCAGGATGGCTTCATTCTGGACGGCTTCCCCCGGACCCTGCCCCAGGCCCTGGCCCTGGACGCCATGGGCGTCACCATCGATAAGGTCCTGTACCTTATGGTTCCCGACGCCCTCATCGAGGAACGCCTCTGCAACCGCCGGGTCTGCGAGGGCTGCGGCGCGACTTACCACCTTATCAACCAGCCTTCCTCCGCCGGCGACCTGTGCGAGAAGTGCGGCAGCAAGCTGATGACCCGCAAGGACGACAAACCGGAGACCATTCGGGAGCGGCTGTCCACCTATCACCAGCTGACAGAGCCCCTGGTGGAATACTACCGGGGCCAGGGCAAGCTTTTTGAGATCGACGGCAGCACCACCATCGAGGCTGCCACCGAGGCCACCCTGCGAATCCTGGAGGGACAGGAATAATGGTGGTGCTGAAAACCAGCCGGGAGCTGGAACTGATGCGTGAGGCGGGACGGATCTCTCACCTGGCCCTGATGGCAGGGGTGAGAGCCGTCCAGCCCGGCAGAACCACCATGGACGTGAACCGGGCGGTCCACGACGTCATCCTCTCCTTTGGGGCGAAGCCCTCCTTCCTGGGATATGGCGGCTTTCCCGCCGCCGCCTGCGTCTCCATCAACGAGGAGGTCATCCATGGCATCCCCAGTAAGCGCCGCAGGATCCAGGAGGGGGACATCGTAAGCATCGACACCGGGGCCATCTACCAGGGCTTCCACGGGGACAACGCCTTTACCGTGGCTGCCGGGCAGACCTCGGCAGAGTGCGAAGAGCTGATGTCCGTCACCCAGAAATGCCTGGAGCTGGCCATCGCCGCTGCCCAGCCGGGAAACCGCCTGGGGGACATCGGCTCGGCGGTGGAGCAGTACGCCAGAAGCCACGGCTATGGCGTAGTGACCCAGTTCGTAGGCCACGGCATTGGGACTGAAATGCACCAGGAGCCGGAGGTGCCCAACTACGGCAAGGCCGGTCACGGCCTGCGCCTGCGCCCCGGCATGACCCTGGCCATTGAGCCCATGATCAATATGAAGGGCGACGGTGTTTGGGAGGATAAAAAGGATGGCTGGACCATCCGGACCTCCAGCGGCCTGCCCTCCGCCCACTTTGAGAACACGGTAGCCATCACCGAAAACGGCCCGGTGATCCTCACCCGGCCATAGGAGGCGCCTATGTTTCAATGTGGAGAGGTGGTCTTTTCGGCTGCCGGGCACGACAAGGAGCGCTTTTACGCCGTGGTCGAAGTTGGGGAGGACGGCTGTCCCCTCATCGCCGACGGAAAACGCCGGAAGCTGCAAAGTCCCAAACGGAAGAATCCAAAGCACCTGCGGCCCACCGGGAAACAGGTGGAGCTGGCAGGAATCGGGTCGGACCGGGCCCTACGCAGGGCCTTGGCCGCCCTGGGGCTGACGGATCCCGGACCCCTAGAGTAAGGGAGGCATTTGCAAATGTCTAAAAAAGATGTCATCGAAGCCGAGGGCACCGTTGTGGATGCCCTCCCCAACGCCCAGTTCTGGGTGGAGCTGCAGAACGGGAGCAGGATCCTGGCCCATATCTCCGGCAAGCTGCGGATGAACTACATCCGCATCCTCCCCGGCGATAAGGTGACTGTGGAGCTTTCCCCCAGCGACATCCACAAGGGCCGCATCACCTGGAGAACCAAGTAGCCGCGTAGCGCAAGGAGGTAAAACCAATGAAAGTCAGACCTTCCGTGAAACCCATGTGCGAAAAGTGCAAGATCATCAAGCGCAAGGGCCGCATCATGGTCATCTGCGACAACCCCAAGCACAAGCAGCGTCAGGGGTAAAACAAGAAGTAGGAGGTGCATATTATGGCTCGTATTGCTGGTATCGACCTGCCCAGAGAGAAGCGGGTAGAGATCGGCCTGACCTATATCTTCGGCATCGGCCGCCGTACCGCTGGGGAGATCCTGGCTGCCACCGGCGTCAATCCCGATACCCGGGTGAAGGACCTTACCGAAGAGGACGAGGCGAAGATCCGTGAGTATATCGACCACCATCTCACCGTGGAGGGCGACCTGAAGCGCAACGTGGCGCTGAACATCAAGCGCCTGGTGGAAATCGGCTGCTACCGCGGCGTCCGCCACCGCAAGGGCCTGCCGGTCCGGGGACAGCGCACCAAGACCAACGCCCGTACCCGCAAAGGTCCCGCCAAGACCATCGCCAACAAGAAGAAGTAAAGGAGGGACAGGAGAATGGCGAAAACTGCCGCAAAAAAGACCGTCATCCGCAAGAGGCGTGAACGCAAAAATATCGAGCGCGGCGCCGCTCACATCCAGTCCACGTTCAACAACACCATCGTCACCATCACCGACACCCAGGGCAACGCCCTTTCTTGGGCCAGCTCCGGCGGACTGGGCTTCCGCGGTTCCCGGAAATCCACCCCCTACGCCGCCCAGACCGCTGCCGAGGTAGCCGCCAAGGCCGCCATGGAGCATGGCCTGAAGACCGTAGAGGTTTACGTCAAGGGCCCCGGCGCAGGCCGTGAGGCTGCCATCCGCGCCCTTCAGGGCGCCGGCCTGGAGGTCACTATGATTAAGGACGTGACCCCCATCCCCCACAACGGCTGCCGTCCCCCCAAGAGACGCAGAGTATAAACAGGAGGTGCGAATAAATGGCAAGATACACTGGACCAAGCTGCAGACTCTGCCGCCGCGAGGGCAAAAAGCTGTTCCTCAAGGGGGAGAGATGCTATTCCGATAAGTGCGCCGTCACCCGCCGTGAGGCCGTTCCCGGCCAGCATGGCAAGGCCCGGATGCGTAAGCAGTCCGAGTACGGCATCCAGCTGCGTGCAAAGCAGTCCACCCGCCGCTACTACGGCGTTCTGGAAGGCCAGTTCCGCGAGTATTTCGAGGAAGCCTCCAGAAAGCCCGGTATGGCCGGCGAGAACCTGATGCGGATTCTGGAGAGCCGCCTGGACAACATCGTTTACCGCTGCGGTTTCGCCTCCTCCCGGAAGGAAGCCCGCCAGCTGGTGCGGCACAACCACTTCCGCCTCAACGGGCACAAGGCCAACATCCCCTCCATCCAGCTTCGCGCCGGGGATGTGATCACTGTGTCCGAGGGCAGCCGCTCCTCCGATAAGATGAAGGCCGTTGTAGAGGTCAACGCCTCCCGTCCCAAGCCCAAGTGGCTGGATGTCGACGCCGCCAAGATGGAAGCCCGGGTGCTGGAACTCCCCAACCGGGAAGACATCGACTTCGACGTGGCCGAGCATCTCATCGTCGAGTTGTACAGCAAGTAATCCGCTGGATGACACATCGTACACCAATCACTATGGGAAGAAAGACGACTGTCTGACAAGGAGGGTTATTCTACATGGTCAAAATTATTGAGCCAAGGATCGAAACAGCCGAACTCAAGCCCGATGGCACCTATGGCAAATTCGTGGCGGAGCCGCTGGACCGAGGCTTTGGCATCACCTTAGGCAACAGCCTGAGAAGGGTGCTGCTCTCCTCGCTTCCTGGCGTGGCCGTATCTTCCGTGAAGATCGATGGCATCCAGCATGAGTTCTCCACCATCCCCGGGGTGAAGGAGGACGTCACCGAGATCATCCTCAACATCAAGGGCCTCACCGCCAAGCTGTACTGCGACGAACCCATCCGGGTAAAGATCGCGGCAGAGGGGGAATGTGAGGTCACCGCCGGCTCCATCTCCGGTTCCTCCGAAGTGGAGGTGCTGGACCCCGGGATGCACATTGCTTCCCTGGCCGAGGGCGCAAAGCTCTCTATGGAGCTGGTGCTGCAAAAGGGCCAGGGCTATGTCTCCGCCGACCGCAACAAGCAGCTGGACGGGGAAAAGGCGCCGGTGGGCACCATCTTTGTGGACAGCATCTACACCCCGGTGCTGAAGGTGAACTACAGTGTGGAAAATACCCGGGTAGAACAGATCACCGACTACGACAAGCTGACCCTGGAGGTGTGGACCGACGGTACTATCTCCGCAAAGGAAGCAGTCAGCCTTGCTGCCAAGATCCTCAATAGACAGCTCAACCACTTTGTGGAACTTTCCGACGAGGTGGGATCTACCGAGATCATGGAAAAGAAAGAGGATACCGGTAGGGACAAGGTCCTTGAGATGACCATTGAAGAACTTGACCTGTCTGTTCGTGCCTTCAACTGCCTCAAGCGCGCCGGCGTCAATTCGGTAGGGGACCTTGTGACAAAGTCCACCGACGAGATGATGAAGGTCCGCAACCTGGGAAAGAAATCCCTGGAAGAGGTTATGAGCAAACTGGAGGCGCTGGGCTTCCATCTGAACAACGACGAGGAGTGAGGCCAGCGCCCCGCCCCTCCCAGGGGGAAGGCTGCCCCAAAGCGGCCGACGGCCCCCCAAATAGGACTAAAGGAGTGATTAACAGTGCCAGGAGCCAGAAAGCTGGGAAGAACCTCTGACCACAGAAAGGCAATGCTGAGGGCTATGGTAACCTTCCTGATGGAGAACGGCAAGATCGAGACCACCGTTACCCGCGCCAAGGAAGTCCGTTCCATGGCGGAGAAGATGATTACCATTGCGAAGAACGATGACCTGCACTCCAAGCGCCAGGTGTATTCCTACATCACCAAGGAGACCGTGGCGAAGAAGGTCATTGATGAGCTGGGCCCCAAGTACAAGGAGACCAATGGCGGTTACACCCGGATGATTAAGACCGGCCCCCGCCGCGGTGACGCCGCAGAAATGGCCATCATCGAGCTGGTGTAAGCCAACCCGAAGCGAACCGAAAAAGAGCCCCCGCAGGACGACGCCTCCAACCGGAGGATCCCTGCGGGGGCTTTTCTGTGCCGTTTAGCCGGGGTACCTCACAACGGTTCCTCCCTCCGGCTAGGATCCCCCTGCCAGATCCCCGCGGAATTGGCTGGGGGTCTTTTCGGTGTACTTCTTAAAGACCACGAAGAAATACTTGATGTTCCGGTAGCCCACCTGCTTGGCGATTTGTTCCACCGTCAGCTCCGAATCCCGAAGAAGCTTGCAGGCCTTGTCGATGCGGACGTGCTGCACCGCGTCGTTGATGGACATTCCCGTGGCCGCACGGAACTGGCGGTTCAGGTAGGTTTGGCTCAGCTCCAGCTGGGTGGCGATCATCTGGCTGCAGCAGTCCTCGTCCTGGTACAGCTCGTAGACCTTTCCCCAAACAGCGGAGCAAAGGGAATCCGCCTGCTTCTGCTGGGAGGCTGCCACCGCCTCGGTGATCCGAATGAGCCGGGCGTCGATGGCCTCCTGGAGGGCGGAAAGGCTGGTGAGGCTGGCCGCAATGGAAGGGGACGCCTCCAGCTCGTACTTGAGATAGAGGGCGGTGAGCATCTTGTCCACATAGTGGAGGGCAAAGGAGAAGTCGCTGTACCGGTCCCGGGAGATGGCGTTGAGGATAAGGAGCCATTGGGCCCGGGCCCCCTGGAGCTGCCCTTTTTTCAGGGCGCTTTCCATGGCGGAGACCATCTCCGGGCGGAAGCCGCTGGTCTCGCTGCACTCCGCCAGCAGCTCCTGGCAGAGGATGGTCTGGCTCTCGTAAAGGAAGGCCAGCTTTTTCAGCTCCTCCAGGGCGGCAAAGGCGGCCAGCAGCTGCTCCCGGGAGTAGCTGGGCAGGCTGACAAGGAGGGGCCCCTTGGCCCCGGAGGCCCGGATGGCGGCCAAAAGGCGGTTGCGGCCCTTGTTGGTGCAGGCGGGGAGGACAAAGGTCAGCCCCGGCTCCAGCCGGGCCATCATCACATCCGGCTGGGCGGAAAGGAGGCTGTACAGTTCCTCCTGGGGTTCCATGGCAATGACCAGGACGATGGGCAGGCGGATGCCGGCGGGTAAATTCCCGGTCTGAAGTTCCTGGAGGCGGCGGTTCTGCTCCAGGGCTTTGTGGCTGGAGAGGAGTTCGTCAAACTTTTCGGTGGTGCTGTCCTTACCAGCCACCTCCACCGTGGTGAGGGCCTGGGAGATATGGAGGAAGGTGGGCAGGATGTAAACAAAGAGGTAGGCGAACAGGGCCAGCAGCGCCACGCTTAGGGCGGCGAAGAGGACAAAGACCACCGTCTGGATATGGACCAGGCCGGGGGCGGTGACCTCCAGCTGGAAGGCCTCCAGGTAGTACCAGCCGGTGTTCCCCAGCCTGTGGTAGACCCAGCAGGAGGTCAGAAAGGGGGAGCGGTCCGGGAGGACGTAGCCGCTGGCGGGGTTCTGCTGAAAGGCGGCCTGGAACCTCTGCCAGTCGGGAAGCTCCAGGGGGAGTTCCGGGGGGATCACCGCCTGGCCGTTGCCGTCCACGATCATATGCCGGTCCCGGGAGAGGGTGCCCAGCAGCTGGTTTTCGTACCAGCTGGCGTTGATGTCCAGGAGCATGGCGCTGTCTCCCCGGCTCCCCTGCTCCGAAAAGAGGAAGGAGTAGTAGGTGGCGCTGCCGGCCTGGCGGCGGAAGGGGGCCAGGTAGGGGTGGTCCTCCGGGTGGAGGAGGATCTCCACCGCCCCCTGGTCGTGGAACTGGGCGGTGGAAGCGGAGCCGTAGCTGCTTTCCGAGGTGAAGACGGTGTCCAGGGACTGGTTGTAGACCATGACATTCTCCACAAAGTTGCTGCTGCTGGCGAAGTTCCCCAGGTCCCGGTGGCCGATGGTCCGCTCCGACCAGGAGAGGTCGCCGCTGGTACGCAGGGTCCGGATGGAGGAGGTGTAGAACATCTGCATGGCCGAGGTCCGGATGTTGGCGTTGGAAAGCTGCAGCACCGACTCCACATAGTTGCCGAAGCTTTCGCTGGCGGTGGCGATGCTTTGAAGGGAGGCAGTGCGGAACTGGAAGAACAAAAAGAGGAAGGAACAAAGGAAGAGCAGAAGCAGAAGGATGACCCCGCCCACCTGGATCATCCGGCGGTGGATGCGGGAAATGCTGGCGGAGGTGGCTTTTTCCATCGTGACGGCCTCCTTTCCCAATGGGATCTTGTCGGTTTTTTATTATATATGGGAGAAAGGGCAAAGTCAACCAGCGGCCCGGGCCGACGCCTAAAAACCATGGCGGCAGGCCAAACCGGAGGAACAACCCGGCAGTTCAAAAACAGGGTTTTAAGGGTTTTGCACAAAATTGAACTTTCCATCAAAGGGGAAATAAGCTAAAATGGGAACCAGCAGAGGCGGCCAAAACCGCCCCGGCTGGAAAATGTTTTTGAGAAAGGAACGAATGCACCATGAAAAAGACCTTTGTTAGTTTGGTCCTGGCCATGATGATGGTCCTGACCCTGCTGTCCGGTTGCGGCGGCGACGGCGGAAGCAGCACCCCTGCTCCGGCCCCCGCCCCCACCGGTGACGGCGGCGCTTCCACCCCCGCTCCCGAGACCCCCGCAGGCTCCGACGCCTCCGGCAAGGTCATGCTCTACTCCTCCATGCAGGAGGACCAGCTGGTCGCCATCAAGGAAGGCTTCGAGAAGAAGTATCCCGGCATCACCATGGAATATTACTTCGCCGGCACCAGCAAGGTTGTCACCAAGATTTCCACCGAGGCCCAGGCCGGCCATGTTGACGCCGACGTCATCTGGGTGGGCGACGCTGCCGACTACGTCTCCTTTAAGGAGAACAACATCCTCCAGCCCTACACCTCCCCCGAGCTGGACGGCGGCGCCATCGATAAGGCCTATGTGGATCCCGACGGCTACTACACCGCCGGCCGTCTGGTGGGCGTAGGCATCGCCTACAACACCGCATCCGTCAAGCCCGAGGAGGCCCCCAAGACCTGGGCCGAGCTGCTGGATCCCAAGTGGAACGATCAGCTGGTTATGTCCGACCCCGGTACCGCCGGCACCACCAAGTATTGGATGAACGCCATGATGTGCAGCGAGAAGTACGGCAAGGACTATATGCAGAAGCTCCATGACAACGGCTGCCGTCTGGAGAGCGGCACCACCGCCACCCACAACCAGCTGGCCGCTTCCGCCTATCAGGTGGGCGTCTGCCTGGATTACGTTTCCGCCAACCTCATTGCTGAGGGTTCTCCCATCGCCTTTATCTATCCCGAGGAGACCGTTTCCATCGCCAGCCCCATCGGCCTGGTGAAGGACTGCAACAACGAGGAGAATGGGAAGCTCCTGTACGACTTCATCCTCTCCAAAGAGGGCCAGGAGATCCTGGTGGCCAACAACCTGGTTTCCGTCCGTACCGACGTTACCCAGTCTGTGGACCTCACCACCATCCCCTCCTTCCTGGAGTGCGACATGGCCAAGCTGGCTGCTGACAGCGATGCCAACCTCACCGACTTCAACAGCATCTGGGGTCTGTAATCTCCCCTCCGTAAAAACCGGATGATCCATAAGTAAACCATTGGGGCGGGGAACAGCGTCTGCTGCCCCCGCCCCTTTTGGGTGCCTGCATCCTTTTCCCTGGGGAAAAGAACAGGGGCCGGGCTCCGGAGATCCGCAGCGGCGGCAGGGGTCCAAAATCCCAATCTATTGTGTGAGGAGGAAAGCACTTGTCAAAGGTTTCATTTCGGAACATCTCCTTCAAGTACGGCCAGAACCAGATCCTGCAGGATTTCAGCCTGGACATCGAAAGCGGCGAGATCCTCTGTCTGGTAGGCCCTTCCGGCTGCGGCAAGACCACCCTGGTCCGCTGCCTGCTGGGCCTTAACAAGCCCGACACCGGGGAGATCTACGTGGACGACACCTGTATCTTCAGCGCCACCCGCCGGATCAATATGGCGGTAGAGCGCCGGAACATCGGCATCGTCTTCCAGGATTACGCCGTCTGGCCCCACATGACGGTGAGCGAAAACGTGGGCTACTCCCTGAAAAAGCGCCGGGTCAACAAGGCGGAAATGGCAAAGCGGGTGGAGGAAGCCCTGGCCATGGTGAACATGACCGAGTACGCAAACCACCTGCCCAGCCAGCTTTCCGGCGGCCAGCAGCAGCGTGTAGCCATCGCCCGGGCCCTGGTGGGCAACGGGGACATCATCGTTATGGATGAGCCCATCACCAACCTGGACGCCAAGCTTCGGGAACAGATGCTGGCGGAGATCCGGGAGATCCAGCGCAAGAGCGGCACCACCGTTCTCTACATAACCCACGACCAGCAGTCGGCCCTCCAGCTTTGCGACCGGATGGCCATTATGGAGCCCGACGGCCGCCTCTGCCAGCTGGGCACCGACGAGGACATCATCCTCCACCCCGCCAACCGGTTCACCTTTGAATTCATCGGGGTATCCAACTTCATCCCGGTGGAGGTTTCCGGCGGGGCGCTCACCCTGAAGCCCGGACAGAAGGACTTCCCCTGGGCCGACGGCAAGCTGCCGGCGGACGCCGACGCCTCCCAAAAGCTGGAGGTGGGGGTCCGGCCCAACGACATCGTTTTCGATCCCCAGTCCCCCCTGCGGGTCACCGTCAGCCGCTCCGTCTTTTTGGGGAGCGAATATGACTACTTCGTCCAGCTGGGCGGCCGGGAACTGCGTATCCAGCAGAACACCCTGGACGCCGCTAAATACGGTGTGATGAAGGAGGGGGCCGAGACCGGCATCCGCCTGCTGAACTACCGCTTCTATCCCGCAAAGGAGGTATCGGCATGAGCAGAGGCAGAAACAAGGACCTGGCTGCGGTAGACGGCCGCCGCTTCAGCATGGACGGCATTATGACCGCCCTGGCTGTCGTCCTGCTTTTGATCGTGGTGGTCATCCCTGTGGTGTCCATCATCTACAACGCGTTCTTCTTCCAAGGACATTTTGACCCGGAACTGTTCACCAGCCAGCTCATCGACAGCGGCAACCTGGCTGCCATGTGGAACACCATCAAGATCGCCTTCTGGGTGACCTTGCTGGGGACCATCGTGGGCACCTTTTACGCCTGGCTCCTGGGCCGCAGCGACATCCCCGCCAAGGGGCTGATGCGCGCCCTCTTTAACATCCCCTATATGTTCCCCCCCTTCCTGGGGGCCATGGCCTGGGACCTCCTGCTTAACGGCCGGTCCGGCTACCTCAATAAGCTTCTGGTTAGCGTCTTTGGCCTGGAGTCCGCCCCCATCAACATCAACACCCTGGGGGGCATCGTCTTTGTAGAGCTGTCCTACTACTTCCCCTTCGTCTTCATGCAGGTGGTTTCCGCCCTGGAGCGGATGGACCCCACCCTGGAGGAGTGCGCCCGGATCGCCGGGGCCAAGCAGATGACCGTCATCCGCAAGATCACCCTGCCCCTGGTGGTCCCCGCCATCTCCGCCGGGGCCCTGCTGATCCTCACCACCTCCCTGGCCCACTTCGGCGTGCCCTCCATTCTGGGCTTCTCCCAGGGCATCTACACCCTGCCCACCAAGATCTATGCCGTTATCAGCCGGGCAGGGGGCAGCTTTGAGGGCATCCGTCAGGGTGCGGCCCTTTCCATCATGCTGGTGCTGGTGGTATTCACCGCCCTGGTCATCCAGAAGAAGATCCTCAGCTCCGGCAGCTACGACATCATCAAGGGCAAGAGTATGCGCCCCACCCTGATCAAGCTCCGGGGCGCCCGGATCCCCCTGCTCATCCTCTGCATCGCCACCCTGGTCCTCATTGTTATCGTTCCCCTGGTGATGATCTTCCTGGTGAGCATGGTCAAGGCCTACGGCCTGCCCCTCGTTCCGGAAAACTTCACCCTTAACAACTACAAGAAGATCTTCGCCGCCTCCGGTACCATCGATTCGGTGAAGAACTCCCTCTTCGTCTCCATCGCCGCCGGCGTCATCTGTATGTTCC
>CAJUFK010000020.1:0-28238 GCA_910585535.1 uncultured Angelakisella sp.
TTCTTCCTATGGGTAAAGCAGAAACGCGATTTCATCGAACATCTGAAGGAGGAGATCCCATGATACAAAGCCCCTGCCTGTCCGGCACTGCCGTAACCGAAAGCCTGCTGGTCCCGGTGGATACCGGCAACAAGCAGATCAAGACCCCGCGCCACATCTTCACCGCCGGCCTGACCTGTCATGACAGCTACCACCGCCCAGCCGCCCAGATCCTAAACCAGCAGGGCAAGAGCAAAAGCCAGTACATCGTCACCACGTTGGAAAAAAGGAACGGGAGCCTCAGATTCTTCCCTCTAAAGAGCGGATCTGAATGCTCCAATGTCCCCAAAATGTCAATGCAAAACACTTTGGATATTTAAGACTCCAGGCAGTCACTGGGATTCTACACAAAGGTAAGCCCCCCTCTTTTGAGGGGGGCGGGTAGGGTGTGCCTCGGCGGCTGCGCCGTGTCAGGGTAAAACACTTTGGATGCCTAAGACTCCAGGCAGCTGCTAAGATTTTATACAAAGATAAGGCCCCCCTTTTGAGGGGGGCGGGTAGGGTGTGCCTCGGCGGCTGCGCCGTGGTGCCGCCGACGGGACTTGAACCCGTAAGGGATTGCTCCCGGCAGATTTTAAGTGCTGTCCCTAAAAGTAACGATAGTACCAGGTGTGGAAGCTGAATACCATCTGGAGGCAGCCTGAATCCACATGAACACAGCATCTCCAGGCCAAGAAACTCACGGTATCGCATTATTACAAAATTTTCGGAAAATCTCAATTTTTCTGAAAATCTTTCTCGAACACCATAAAGTATAGCAGACCGAAGCCTGGTTCGCAAGTACAATAGCCGCTATGAATTTGACAAATATTCTTTGAGCGCTTCCTGGGAGGGGGCGCTCTTTTTGTTTGGAGGGATACTATGGCATACACCTTGGAAATCAAGCAAATCGTGGACTACCCACGGATACGGATCCATCGGGAGCTGATCCAAAAGCTGCTGGCGGATGAGTCCTTATCCAGGCGGGGAGATTGCCACCTGTTCTCTTTTATGGTCCTCTGCTCCTATGCCAATTTCCGTTCTTCGAGGCTCCGAATTGATGGCGTTTCCCACCTCATCGGCCCTGGGGAATGGATCTGCAGCCTACGGGAGATGGCCGGCTGGTTTGGATGCAGCCGACTGTACCAGGCAACCGCAATTTTAGAGGAACTCGTTCAAGGGGGCTTTCTTACCTTTCGGATGCTCCCTGGAACCAAATTGGTCCATTACCAAATCCTGAACTGGGGCGCCTTTAATACCGTGCTTGAATACGAATGCCGCTGTCAAAAGGACTGCGGCTTTTTCTTTTTCCCCATCAGCTTTGGAAAAAGGCTGATGGAGGATAAACGCTGTTCCGAACGGGACATCCTCATGGACCTTTGGCTGAATACCATCTACAAGGATGAGCGCATAAAAGGATCTGAGATCGGCCCTGTTGTGTATTTTCGAGATGGTTCCGACGACCCCCTCACCAGTTGCAGCAGCCTGGCCCTGCGCTGGGGTGTCTCCAAAACAACAGCCAGCCGCATTTTAGCAAGGCTGGACCGGCTGGGGTATCTCAATGTCCTGACCTTTCCCGGCCGGCATGGTACGATTCTCTATCTGGAGAACTACCTTTCGGTGATGTTCCAGATCTCCGACCTGCCCATCAACAAGGAGGAGGTAGCCCTCAGACTTCAGCTGAAGGCGGGCAGGACAACAGAAGAAAGCTGCGTTCCATCCGAGAAAATCAGCGTTTCAAAACACATCATGCTGGAGCTGCTGCCGAAACTGCTCCAATCCCTTGCAGCATGGGGCTTTTTCTGCTGTTCCTGTAAGAAGAAATCCGCTAAATTATATCCCTTATCCGCCGCTTGTGACCGGTGGATGTTGGAGGTTTCCTGTAAAAGCCGGATGGCTTCTGCAGACTCCCTATCCCGCTACTGTTTTGAGGTCCGAGTCACGGAAGGCTCCGGGTGATCGCTCATTGGTACGAAAATAACCGACAACAAACTTGAAGGAGGACATGAAATGTCTGCAAAGGATAAAAAGACCAATGGACAGCCCCAGGAAGTGGAAAAGATGCTGGACCGCATGGTATCAAGCCGTCCAGCCAGAATTGAGGAGCAGCCGGATCTGAACAAAAACTGGTGCTTTCACAACACCAAGAAGCTGCTCCAGCGGTACAGAAGCACGCTCATGTGCATCGCTGTCGCCCTGGACGATTTGGATGAGGAGTGCCTGGGGACTCTCGGCGTCCGCTTCTCTGCCATGGGAGAGTTCGCCCAGCAGATGGACATCGATCTCTCAAACACATACATCGAAAGCCGGCTTCGCACCATGCAGCGCAACAAGCTCATGCTGCAATACATCGACAAGGCCATCAAGAGTATGCGGGCCTATGCGAAAAACGGTGAGGAGTTCTATTGGATCTTGTATTTCAAATACCTCAGCTCCAACGAGGACATCTGCCAGACCGATGGGGAGGTTGTGGAAAAGTTGAGGGAAAAGGGTCTGCCGGTATCCAGCAGCACCTTCTACCGCCGTTGCAACCTGGCCATAGATACATTAAGCGGAATCCTTTGGGGCTTTACGGCACGGGATACCTGGTCGCTGGTGGAGATATTGGAAAGAAACACCTCCAAGTAAAAGGAGGCCCCATTTAAGGGCCTCCTTTAATTTGACAAAATTATGCTCGAAAATCTAGTAATTCAGATTTCTGTTCATATAAAGATTCCTGCTGATAGCAATCTGCAAGTTTTTCAAGTATAGCAGCAGTATATGGATAAGATATACGAATTGTAGATGCGTCTTCACGGTACTTTTGAGAAATTTCTTTTTCCGCTAAACCTCCTGTTGCCAAATAGACTCCCCTTTGATTTTGTTTTTCCATAACAAATCCCTTTACTAACTTTTCATTTTGATTTTGCTCAAGGTAATCTCTTACTATTTCGTGCGGAAAAATACCATCGCTACCTACTGGAGCATAACTTAGTAAACAGCCAAAGCAATGAAAAAATGACTGCATATATCCAATGTGTTCGGCATGACCTTGGGCTATTGAAATCCAGTCAATAAAGGTTTTCTCAGAAATCAAATTTCCGTTACAACCAGGGACTATTTTGAAAAAGTTTATTACTTGATAGGCTAAATGGCGCTGCTCGTAAGAATATTTGCTTGCTGAAAATTCAGAATTAAAATCAGCTTTATAATTATATGTAATTAGTTCTACATATGTAACAGGATTTTTAAGCAAATAAGCTATAATCCCATTTGGGACAAAATCAAATCTAAAGTACGAAAAAAATGCAATTTCTAATTGTACTAGCTGATTCAATTCTACATTCTGATCGTTGTATAGTTTATTAAACAAATCCAAAATAGCGTCCTGAGCCAAGTCGTTTAGTGATAAACCAATAGGTTCAGTATAGTTTTGTAGCTCACAACACATTCTTAAAATATTAATAATCATTTCGGAATTAGAATACCTTGAAAAGCTAATAACACGGACGGCGGAAAAAGGTCTCTTGTATAAAAGTAATTTACTTAGATAATAGTCAGCTTGCTCGTCACCTTCATTTAAAAAGCAAACATCATCGATGTGTTCCCAATAATGTTGGACTATCTTATTATCAAATCCCTCTAACTTTCTCCAAGCATCTAAATCTAAGGGGCATTGACAAATCATATCAGCCTTATCTTCATTTGAAAGAGCTGAATCATCTAATGCTTTCAAGAACAAATCTAATCCTCTAATTCTGTATAGCTGATGCAGTATCAAAGCATAAAGAGAGTAGTTCGATGATTTTATCCTAATAATTTGTGCAAAATCATATGCATTATGAAATATTTTAGAAATTATTACTTCTGATAATTCTTTTACAGCTACTGCCTTTAGAGAAAACTCAATCAAATCATCTGCACCATAATTTTCTAAAATATCATGTATGGCTTCCAATCTAAGTTTATAAAGATGGCACTGTTTCTCCTCCCAACCGGACTTTTCTTCGTTATATGGGATTGGCCTAAGAAGTTCTGGGTTTCCCTTAAATAAAAATTCGTATTTTTGGATTCCTTTGGGTGTAAGTTGTTTCAATACGGCCTCCATTTCTTTTAAGAATTTTTCTGGAATCGCCCAATCTGAGTTACAGAACTTTCTGTTTCTGCTGATTTCCGAACGCAACATAGATGAGATTTCATTTTTTTCATTTTCGCTCAAGTGTTTACAATATTCCTCAAGACTCGCAAGCCAGGGTACATTTATGGAGAAAAACAATTCAGAGTTTTTAATGATTGTATTCCATTGAGACATTGTAACTGCATTATTTAGCATAATATCAGAAATTGCTTGCAGTGTTAAAAAATAATCTTGCCTTGTTACACCTTCTTGAAATTCGACTTCAAAACTATGCCACCTTGGTTTTTGAATGCTCCAACAAGATGAACGACCAGTGGGCATTAATTTACTAATCAAAAGTTCGCCAGTGTTCGGATAAATTTTACATATCCTTTTAATGAGTTCTATTCTCTCCTTACAGTTAAGACAGGATTGCGGATACCAAAGACAAAAAATGTTATATAGATTATCGATTGGGGAATTTGTTAATGTATCCTTGAAATTCTTTTCATTTATTTTGACGAGAAGAATAATTGCACGTACAGCATAACTTTTGTACCAAACAAGATATTCCAACGCTAAAAGTATATGGGTATAATAATTACTCCCCATAAATATATCCTTGGCAGGCTTAAAGAGATTCCAAATTTCGCTTTGTTCATTTGCTATCTCCTGTTCCATTTTTTCAAGAAATGCTGCTGGAGAAGCTTCAGCCAAATGTGTCATCAATGGAGTTAATGTATTCCATTGTTTCCATGTATTTATAGAATTAAAAATTTCTCCAACCAAAGAATAAACATAATCCTTGGCAGATATAATATTGCAATTATTCTCTCGTTCTCTTTGCTCCGAAAGCAAAATCAAACTAATTGTCATGCCTTCACATAAAATCCCAGAGTATTTTTGGCTTTTCCCTAAAATGGGGGCTATTGACCACTGTTCTTCTGGAAGTTCAAATTTTGGATTTTCAGTTGCCAAAATCATTATGGCACATTTCCTAAATCTTCTTAATTGTTCATAAGTTAAGGATTCATATAAAAAAGTCCACATATCTTGAACAGATACAATTTGATAGATGTTAAATACTTGAAATAACGGAGCATCCTCTATATTTAACCATTTACTAATTACTTGTATGTAATCTTCATATTTCAATCCTGTCAACAGTTCAACGACTGTCTTGTCGCCTTCAATATCTCCATTCCATCCACCCATTAAAAATGCAGGAATTAAATTTTGAATATCTTTCTCTGATAACCATATAGGCTTTTTCCTCGTTGGAACTGTGGTAATGATCCTATAAAGTGGCAAAAAACTTCGTTTTGTTTCAGCTTCAATTTTTGCAAAATCATCTGTCTTAAATTCAAGTGTTTCTAACACTTTATGATATACAGCTTTAGAGCGCTTTTCAATTTTTATAGAGTCAACATTTTTTGTTATCTTTGAAAGAGGAGAATATTTTGCTACAGGAAGAACGATAGACATTTCTCTTGGGCACCGAATATCTTCCGTAAAATTGAAAACGGGAATATACAGACCGTCTTTTTCATATCTTCTCACCAAATCATGCCACACTGATGTTGATTCTATTATAAGCGTTTTATTTATCACAGCACTATACTTTTCCTTCTGACTTAAAAATAATGCAGCAATAAATAAAGTGGATTCTAGTGCTGATTCAGAAACTAAAGTAAGCGAGCCTGATTTCTTTTCAAGCCATTCTGATAATTTGCTGATTTGTGAGTCTCTTCCAAGCAAAAAGTAATCTACGCCAAGTTTGGGAGAAGTGCTTTCACAATGATCGCTCCAGAAATCCTCTATAGTTCTGATACCATCAATGTGTTTGCCGATAGAATTTGCAAACCATACAGCTACCGCATCATGTGATTGTAGCCACAATGCAATTTTAGAGGCATCTATAATCCGTACATCCTTCCAATTATAACGGTTTTTGCTCTCGTTTACAGTTTCCTCTATTGATTTTCGATGGTTCCATATTTTCAAGGTTACAAAAATGAAGGTCGTATCAGCTATATTTATATCTAATGGTTCACTATGTCTTTTTTCTATATCAGATCTAAATTTTTCAAGCGCATTGTCATTTGTCCCAAATTCCCAAACTGATTTTCCCTCTGGGAAATAACTTGTTGCTTCTCCAGATTTTAAGACGCCATCATATCCGGCAAATTGGATTCCTTTTTCGATTGGGAAATTGTAGTCCACTATTTTGGGAGATGAACATAATACAAGACGCGCAATCAGTTGGGGCAATAATTCTTGTGCATGCCGTGGATATGCCTTAGCCCATGTATCAATTTCTGTCGCCGTAAGTATAACATTCATATAAAACCTCCAAAACATTTCTAAATCATGATGATTTACAAGGTGTAGCTTAAATTGCATCTAATTCAGCTATTTACTAAAAAATCAACAATATTTTTCTGCCTTATCCCGCCCCGGTTGATCCGTAGCAGGGTATCCGTAGACAGCACCAACTTCTCATAATTGTCCGCAATCGCCTCCAAAGGCGCAAACTCCCTATCTGTATTCTCTGGTGTCAGCACATAACAAACTTGGATATAAAGCCGGTCATCTGCCTTATTCGCAACGAAATCTACCTCCGCCACATCCTGTTTCCCGATATTGACAGAGTACCCCCGGCGCAAAAGCTCCAGATAAACCGTGTTCTCCAGCAAACCAGCAATATCATTGTCATGGTATCCCATCACTGCATGGCGAAGGCCCAGGTCAGACAGGTAGTATTTTTCCTGGGTTTCCAGCACCCGTTTCCCTTTGATGTCAAATCGTACCGCCTTATGGATCAGAAAAGCACTTTCCAGAGCCTTTAGGTAGTTATAAACCGTTTCGGTACTCAGTTTTCTACCCTGGCTTTTCAGAAAATCCGAGATGGTCTTGGCAGAAAAAGTATTGCCAATGTTGTCCATCAGATAGAGGACAATGCTTTCCAGTAGCGCCGTATCCCGTATCTTATTTCTGGCAATGACATCTTTGAGGAGAACCGAATTGTAAATGTCATGCAGATACTGCATGATCCGGGTTTCCTCCCACTTCATCTGGTGGATACCCGGTAAGCTCCCAAACCGGAGAAAATTCGCAAACTGTTCCTGCTTGGAGAGATGGGCCTCCTCCTCATTAGTAGCAGCAAAGTCCAGATATTCCTTGAAATCCAGCGGGTAAACACGAATCTCCACATACCGCCCCGCAAGTAATGTCGCCAGCTCCCCAGAGAGCAGCCTTGCGTTAGAGCCGGTCACATAGATGTCACAGTCAAAGTCCACCCGAAGGGAATTGACTACCTGTTCCCAAGAGCTTACCTCCTGTATCTCATCCAGCAGAATATAGATCCTCCCCGAAGTTCTCCCAACCTGGGTGGATATTTCGACATACAGCGCCTTATAGTCCTTTAATGCCTCATAGCGTAGCGACTCAAAATTGATGGAGATGATATTCTTTTCGTTAATGCCTCGCCCCAAAAGCTCCTGCCGCGTCAACTCCAACAATGCACTCTTGCCGGAGCGTCGCATCCCGGTTATGATTTTTATCACGGGCTTATCCATAAAGTCGCGGATCTGTTGCATGTATCGTTCCCGTTGGATCATGGTAAATCGCCCCTCTCATTTTTCTTTTATCATAGCATAAATACCACACCATATCAATAGTTTCTCCTATAAAAGAAACTATATACAAAGTCACAGAGATTTGGCAGTCTTCTGGCAGTCCTTTGCAAGTCCCCTGCCACAAACCTGCCAGCAGGATGGAATTGACCCTGAGAGAATGAGATGTTACACTAAGTACAGTCAAAATTCTATCCGGCACAAAAGCAGCCGCCTTTCATCTTCGGATGCGGGGTGGCTGTTTTTATGTCCCCCTGGATTTTGACGGTCCTCATTTCGTGTATATCCCCGTGGGGATATGCGGCCAATTTACTTACAGGAGGTATCCAATGAAACTGAAAGAGCGAAATCCCGACAGCAAGCCCCCTATCAGCAAGCCGGACCGGATTGGCAGGCGGATGTATCAGACCGCGGTGGTAGCCACCATGATGGCCATGTGCAGCATCCACGCCTTTGCCGCGGGAGAAACGGTCTGGACCAAGGCCCAGCAGATCATGAGCGATGTCTATGGGCAGATCGTCACCATCAGCACCATCGCCGCCGTGATGACGGCCAGCGTTGCCCTGTTGCTGATGAACTTCTCCAAAAACGGGCGCACGGTGGATGAATCCAGGGCCTGGCTCAAGCGTATCTGCATCACCTGGGCCATCATCAACGGCCTGGGCTTCATCATGGCCTATGTCACCCCGTTCTTTGAAGGCGGCAGGTGGACAGCCTAAGCACCATCCAAGAAATTTGACAAGGAGGCGAACCGCGTATCGGAATTTTAGACGGCATTGTGGAATGGATCGCCGAACAGGTGATGAACCTGCTGGACATGATAAACGGCTCTATCTTAGGGGCTTTGGGCTGCAACATGAACACTTTCACCCGATACTTTCCGGCTGCGGAAACGATGTATGGCATCTTTGTGGGTCTGGGTCTGGGCATCCTGCTTCTGAATTTCATCTGGCAGCTGTTCCGCAATTTTGGCCTGGGCATCGGGCTGGAGGCGGAGGACCCCTTGAAGCTGACCTTTCGCACCATCCTATTCATGGGGCTGGTCTTTTTCTCCCAGGACATCGTAGACTTGGTGCTGAAGATTGGCGGTACACCCTATGAGTGGATCGTGGACGCCAGCCTGCCGCCCATCCAGTTTGCCAGCTTTATGAGCGTCATCACCGTTGTCATTGGCGGTACGGTGGGCGGCTCCGTCCTGCTCATCGCCCTGGTACTGCTCATCATCCTTGCCTGGAATTACATCAAGCTGCTCTTTGAGGCGGCGGAACGGTATATCCTGCTGGGGGTGCTGGTCTTTACCGCGCCGGTGGCCTTTGCTTTGGGTGGTTCTCAAAGCACCTCCAACATCTTCAAAAGCTGGTGCCGGATGCTGGGAGGACAGATCTTTCTGCTGGTGATGAACGCCTGGTGCCTCAAACTCTTTACCAATATGTTCGGGGAGTTTATCGCCAATCCCCTGGGCACCGGCGATGGCGGCAACCTGTTCATCTGGTTCCTCTGTGCTATCGCCTTCCTCAAAGTTTCCCAGAAGATCGACAGCTTTATGGCGGGCCTGGGTATCTCAGTGGGCCATACCGGCGGCAATATGCTGGGCGAGGCTCTGATCGCGGCCAAAAGCCTTGGCGGCTTCAAAAAGGGCGGTATGGGCGGCGGCTCTGTCTCTGGCAAGCCTGGTGGTATCCCCAACCCCACCGGCACAGCTGCCGGGGCCTTCTCCGGTGGTCTGGCCGGTATGGTCAGCCGCAAGGCGGCAGCCGGAGCGGCCAGTAACCTCACCTCTGAAAAAAGCAGCTCCGGCGGTTTCTTTGGCAGCCTGGGCAGTAAGATGTATGAAGACTCTGTGGGGGAAACCGGCGGCTTTGCCAGCCGGGTGATCGGCGGCTTTGCCACCGGCACGGCCTCTCAGAACGGCGTCATCAGCGGCGAAAAGGCGGTAGACGCCTTCCAGGCATATATGGGGCCGATGGGCGGCGGGATCCCCGCGGCGGCTGCGGAGGAAGCCGGCAGTCCCTCTGGGATGCAGCCCACGGTTACGCCGGAAGCCTCCATTCCCACCAGCCCGGATGCAGCAGCGGAAACAGAGCCCGATATGGCTCCTCTCCCTGCTGATAACCTGCAAGCTGGGGAAAACCAGATCGCCATGAGCCCGGAAGAGGAAGGTGAAGCCTCTGCCTCCATGGACACCGGTCCCGAAAGCTACACTGGCACTATGTCGGAAACACCTCAAGATATTCCATGCGGCCCGGAAAGTGTCGAGGCAGATGCAACGAACGATCTCTCAGAAGCATCCTTTGGTTCTTCTGAGGTCGGCCAGACCGAGGGCATCCCTGCCGGTATGGAACAGGGCGGCATAGACATTGCTGCTGGGGCAGAGATCCCGGCCAGCGCCAGTACAGGTGGGACTGTTCAGGAAGCAGCTTCTTTGGAAAGCGGTTCGGATACACAAACCGCTTTGGGCGGTGGGACCACCATTCCCTCTGCCGCGGCCACCGCTACTCCTTCCGGCAGCAGAGGCCGGGTATCGGAGGACACCTATTCTCCAGGCGCCCAGTCGGCGGCTTTCGCCGGCCAGTATGCCGGGAGAAGCGGCGCCTCCCCCTACGCCGAACCGCCCACCTTCCGAAACATCGAGATGGGCAGCGGCCGGATCACCGGCACCGAGATCTCTCCCCAGCACCCCACCGGCATCCAGTTTGCCATGTACCATGCGGGCCAGTACACCCAGCCGGAAGGGAAATTCACCACCGTCACCTCCAAGGATGGCGAGAAGTGGTACAAGCAGTACGCTGTCCCCACCGTGGAGCGCACACCGGTCCGCACCGAAACCGACAAGCGCACCCAGCAGGAGAAGGTGATCTGTGACGAGAAGATCGTCCAGAAGCTCCCCAGGGCGCCTGCCAGAAGGGACCGTTAGCCATGCCAGATAACCGACAAACCAGCGGCCTGGAGGATGTGCTGAACGCTGCCCAGAAGGTGAAGGGCGCCGCCAAAATAGGCAAGGCAATCGCCAACATCGCCAAGGGAGCGGCAGCGGGCGGGCTTGCGGGGGCAGCCGCTGAAGCTGTGAAGTCCTTCAAAAAGGAACTGGCAATCGTGGCTGTCACCCTGCTGGCCCTGCCCATACTTTTCATCGCGCTGCTCCCAACGGTGATCTTCGGCGGCCTGGACCCGCCGGACACCGGAGAGCAGCCCATCCTCAACGATAACCCGCAGATCGTGGAAAACATCAGCACCATTAACAGCACCATCGGCCAGATCCTCACCGAAGCCTACACCGAGGCGCTGGAGGAGGCCGAAAGCGAGGCTGCGGCCCTGGAGTATGCCGAGGTGATGGACACCGTGGGCGGCAATATCGCCTATGACGCCAACCGGATCCTCTGCTGGTACTGCGCCTCTCAGGACAAAAGCGTGGACAACATCTCCATCCCCCATCTGGCCGCCATGGTCACCGCCCACAAGGGGCAGCTTTACTACTACACCACCCACGAGGAGCCGAGGACCATCACTTGGACGGATGAAAACGGCGAGGAGCAGTCCGAAACAGTGACCTACACCATCTTCACCATCCTGTATGCCGGGGAGGAGTATTTCCCTGACCAGTTGTTTCAGCTGACCGAAGGCCAGAGGGAGCTGTCCGGCTATTACGCCGATAACCTCACCATCTTCCTGTACGACAGCTACGAGGCGGCTGGGAACGGCGCCCACGGCGACATTGGCGGGATGATAAAGGACGACCAGACCCCGCTGGAGGAGGGCGCCTTTGGCAGCCCCTTCCCCGGACTGGATTGGTCGGGACTCATCACTTCTACCTTTGGGGGGCGCCCCTATCCCGGCGTGGGGACCGGCACCAGCAACCACACCGGTCTGGATATTGCGCCGGGCCTGGGCACCGAGATCAACGCCGTCAAGGGCGGCACCGTCCTCTTTGTGCGGGACTCCGGCAGCTCCGGCTACGGCAAGCATCTGGCCATCAACCATGGCGGCGGGTATGTCACCCTGTACGCTCATTGCAGCCAGATCCTGGTGCGGGAAGGCGAACAGGTAACAGCCGGCCAGGTGATCGCCAGGGTGGGAAAAACCGGCTGGGCCACAGGCCCGCACCTGCATATCGAGGTCATCATCAACGGGACGCCGGTGGACCCCTTGGGCTATTTAAGCCGGTAAAAAATACAGGCGGTCTCCGTTTTGGAGGCCGCCTTTTCGTTAGGAGAATGCCATGAGAAGAAATGAAGAGGAACAGGATGTCTATATCATCCCCCAAAACTTTATCGAGGGCGGCAAGGTGTTCGGCGGGATGTTCCGCTGGAGGAATGTGGTGGAGGCCGCCATTCTGGGGCTGGCCACCGGTTTTCCCCTCTTTCACCTGCCCATCCGCCTTTACTACCGCATCATCCTCCTGTGCTTGGTCCCCCTGCCGCTGACCCTGTTTGGACTCATCGGCATCGGAGACGACAGCCTCAGCGAATTTGTCCTGAACTTTTTCGGCTGGCTGCGGCGGCGAAGGATCATCGGCAACGCGCCGGAGGAGCTGCTGGACAAGCGCCGCTGGTGGGAACCGGGCTTTCTCCGCAAGGCTCTCGACCGCCTGCGGACCAAGCTCCCCGTCAAAGAGGTCCAGGCAGATGAGGAGGACTTCGAGATCGTCTACTACGACAGCGAGACTGAGGTGCCGGAAAATGCCGCCCGGTGGGATGAATTTCAAAATCATACCCCGCAATCGCCGGCAGGAGCAGACCAGAAGAAGCCCCGCAAAAGGGTGAAGCGCAAGCTGGAGGACGCCAAGGTCCTCAAGGACTATCTCCCCATCGACCGGATCGAAAACGGCATTGTTGTCACGAAAGACGGCCGGTACATCAAGATTTTGGAGGTGGAGCCGCTGAACTTCCTGCTGCGGGGCCCCAGGGAGCAGCGGGGAATTGTCTACTCCTTCGCCGGCCTTCTGAAAATCAGCCCGGTAAAGCTGCAATTCAAGGTCATCTCCAAAAAGGCGGATGTGGGGCGGCACCTGGAAAAGCTGCGGGAATATATGCAGCAGGAGCCGGAGCCCCGGTGCAGGGAGCTGCAGAAGGATTACTACAGCCTTATCCGGCGGCTGGGCTCCCGTGAGGCCGTCACCCGGCGATTCTTCCTCATTTTCGAGTACGAAAACGACTACATGAGCCGCCGCCCCGACTACCGGGAGGTCCTCTCGGTACTGGAGACCACCGCCCGAAACGCCCGCAGCTTTCTGCTCCAATGCGGCAACCACATCGTAGAACACGACAACGAGGACGAGTTTATCAGCGAGGTCTTTTATATCCTCTTTAACCGCAAGACCTCGGCTCAAGTCCCCCTGGGGGAACGGGTGGCGGAGGTCTTGGGCAGGTATATCATGAGCGATGAGCCCACGAAATTGGAGGAGGTGGATGTCAACGAGCTGGTAGCGCCGCCCTCCATCGACTTCACCCATTCCCGGTATATCCTCATGGACGGCCTCTACCACAGCTATCTGGTCATCCCGGCGGACGCCTACAAGGTCCAGGTGGTGGCAGGCTGGCTTTCCCTCATCGTCAACGCCGGGGAGGGGATCGATGTGGACCTCTTTCTCCATAAGGAACCCAAGGAGCGCGTCCAGCAGAAGATCGGGCAGCAGATCCGCATCAACCGCAGCAAAATCAAGGATACCAGCGACACCAATACCGACTTTGACGACCTCGAGGGTGCCATCCAGTCCGGGTATTTCCTCAAGCGGGGCATCGCCAACAACGAGGGTTTCTACTACCTGTCCATTATCATCACCATCACAGCGGACAGCGTGAAGAACCTGGACTGGCGGGTCAAGGAGATGAGAAAGCTGCTGATCTCCCAGGACATGGATGCCAGAGTGTGCGGCTTTTTGCAGGAGGATGCGCTGCTCAGCGTCCTGCCCATCGCTGGCATCGGCAAAAAGCTCTACCGGAAAACCAAGCGGAATGTCCTGACCACCGGGGCAGCCAGTTGCTACCCCTTCACCAGCTTTGAGATGAGCGATGACAACGGCATCCTCATGGGGGTCAACAAGTACAACAACTCCCTGGTGGTGGTGGACATCTTCAATTCCCGGCTCTACAAAAACGCCAATATGGCCATCCTGGGCACCAGCGGCGCAGGAAAGACCTTCACCATGCAGCTGATGGCCCTGCGCCTGCGGCAACATGGGATACAGGTCTTTATTCTGGCCCCCCTCAAGGGCCACGAGTTCCGCCGGGCCTGCCAGAACATCGGCGGGGAGTTCATCCAGATCTCTCCCGCCTCCAAAAACTGCATCAACATCATGGAGATCCGCAAGGTGGACACCTCCGCCAATGACCTGCTGGACGGCCCCCAGGGCGACCGCTCCGAGCTGGCGGCCAAAATTCAGAAGCTGCATATCTTCTTCAGCCTCCTCATCCCTGATATGAGCTACGAGGAGAAGCAGCTGCTGGATGAGGCCATCGTCCGCACCTATGACCGGTTCGGCATCACCCACGACAACGATTCCCTGGAGGACCCGGAGCGCCCCGGCAGCTACCGGCAGATGCCCATTCTGGGTGACCTGTACGCGCTGCTCAGGGAGAGCCCAGAAACCAGGCGGCTGGCCAATATCCTGAACCGTCTGGTAAACGGCTCCGCCTCCACCTTCAACCAGCCCACCAATGTCTCTCTGGACAACAAGTACACTGTCATCGACATCAGCGAGCTTTCCGGCGACCTGCTCTCGGTGGGGATGTTCTCCGGTCTGGACTACATCTTCGACACCGTAAAGGCCGACCGCACCACCCGCAAGATGATCTTCATCCCGGAAATGTGGAAGCTCATCGGCAGCGGCTCCAACCGGGATGTGGCGAACTATGTGCTGGAGATCTTCAAGATCATCCGGGGCTACGGCGGCGGAGCGGTGGCCGATACCCAGGACCTCTCCGATTTTCTGGCGCTGGAGGACGGCAAGTACGGCAGGGGTATCCTCAATATCTGCAAGACCAAGATCATCCTCAACATGGAGGATGACGAGGCCCGCCGGGTCCAGGAGACGCTCCACCTCACCGACACGGAGATCATGAACATCACCCACTTCCAGCGGGGCAGCGGCCTCATCTCTACCAATAACAACAATGTGACGGTGGAGTTTCGCTGCTCCGAGTTGGAGAAGGAGCTGATCACCACCGACCGGGAGGAGCTGGGGAAGATCTTGCAGAGAAAGGCCCAGGCCAGGAATCGAGGGATGCTTTGAAAACCAAAAACGCCTTCTGCGGCTTTTCCCTCGCAAAAGGCGTTTGAGGATTCATTTTTTGAAAAGGTCAGAATGGCTTCCAAGGCGGTAAAGGAGAAGGACGATCACATCATCCAAAATTTCATAGACAAGGAGCCAATCAGGTTCAATGTGGCATTCACGGCAGCCTTTATAATTTCCGGTCAGGTCGTGGTCCCGATACCTTTCCTCAAGAGTTTCCCCATTTGCAAGCCGCTCCACAACTTCAAACAGTTTCTCAGTATCCTTGCCTTGCTTCTTAGCCAATTTCAAATCTCTCTTAAACTGGCTTGTAAATTTAACTTCGTATCTCATTGTTCAAGCGCCGCCTTCAATTCTTCCATGTTGGTATAGCCTCTGACAGATGGATCGTAGGCGATCCGCCGGCCCTCCTCGATTGCGGCAAGGGTGGTATCATTGGGAACATCTAATTTTAACGCAAAGGGAATCCCGTTTTCACGGATCGTCTGGCGCAAAAAGATATTGACGGCAGTTGTCATGGTTAGGCCAAGCTCTGCAAATATCTTTTCCGCGGCTGTCTTGATTTCTTTGTCCGTGCGGATATTCAGATTCGTACTTTCCATAAAAGCACCTCCCTTTTTATTCTATACAAATCGTATCACAATATGTGTCTATTGTCAACATAATGCACGAGCTATTTCGCTGAATGAGGAAGGAGGAAATCCTGTTTATGTAGCATTCCTGAAAATTCGATAAAAGCGCATCCTTTGCGCCGTTTTCACCGCACAAACCGATATTGTGCGGTATTTTTGCGCCGCTTTGCGGCTTTGTTACGCACCGATTACGCGTGATTTTCAAACAAAAAGAAGGTGGTGAAATGAATTTCCCCGGTCAAGACAAGGAAGAACTGCTGGAGCTCAAGCAGCTGCTGAAGGAATACCGAGTGCTTCGCACCGAGCAGCTGTACCGCTGGTTTTCGGACAAAGACCGCCGGGTGGTGGGCAATATGCTCTCCTACCTGCGGCGGGGCGGGCAGCTGGTCAGCGACCCCTCCGGCAGCCTGCTGGCCCTCAACGAGCCGGAGCTGAAGAAAGGGCTGGATGAAAAGCGGATCGCGGCCTTCTGGGTGCTGGCGGGATTTGCGGGCCGGGTGGAGTACCACGCCTGCGGGGAATACCCGGTCCAGCTCTTTTTCTTTATGGCGGGCGAGGAATACGAGATCGTCTATGTACCCTATGGAAACGAGGGGATGATGGGCGCCCTTTTCTCCCAGCGGGAGCAAAAGGGCGCCCATATCCTTGTCATCGTGGAGACCCCGGAGCAGATCGAAACGCTGGAGATCCCAGGGGCCGACTGGTTCTGTACCGTGGCCGCTGACGGGACCATCCAGCGATACTTACAGGAGGAATCGGAATGAATCAGCATGAATTGCAAAAGCGCCTGATCCGGTATCAGGGGGAGATCGAGCAGTTGGGCTTCTGGCTCAGCCGGGCAAAACAGTCGCTGCCGGAGGACTTTGAGGGATACCGCCGCAGCCTTCAGGACGCCTCCGGCCTGGCGGAACGGCTGGCCTGCGGCATCCGGGATATTCGGGTGGAGACCTGCTTCCTCCCCAGGGCGGGGGTGCTTCGTGAAGCCGCCCAAACACAGGGCATCCAGGTGGAGGCGGAAGAACACTGGCACCGCATCCTTCTGCCGGGACTGCTGCCCAAGAAGAAGGCCGGTTCCTGCGCCTTTCTCACCGGGCCGCTCTCAGCCGCTTTGACAGAATACGGGAAAGGGCATCCCATCCAGCGGCTAAGGCGGGCGGTGGTTTGCTTCCGACATCTGTACAGCGCCAGGCTGCCGGAACGGATGGTGCGGGACCACGACAACATCGAGGTCAAGCAGGTGCTGGATGTCATGGCCCCGGAACATCTGGGGGAATGGCTCAATTTGCACCCAATCAAAACGCCCTGAAATGGAGCAAAAAACGCCTCCGTTTTTCTGCTTTTTGAGGCGGACAAAAACGGAGGTGCTTTTAGGACCGGAAAAGCCCGGCAGATTCAGTTTTTTCCGGCTGGACAGCGGCGAAAAAGCACCCAAGTACAAGCGGCACTGGTCGCATTTTTGCGGAAAAGGAGGTGGCTCGTTGGCCGAAATTTCGGAGGTGCGGGAGGATGCTCTTTTGGGGCTGACCGCCCTATGCGGAGACCTTCCCGTTAGGTTCCTGACCCTGATTCCCGGCAGCACCGAGTGGACCCGAAAAACCGTTTCTGTCCTTCGGGCGGACAAGCTGCTGAGGCGGCATCACAAAAACGGCGTTCCCTCCCTGCGGCTGACTCAAAAGGGACGGACGCTTCTGAACAGGGCCTGCCCCGAACGGTTTCAGCCCCTTTTTACAGAAAGCTATCTTGCCCGCTGCCGGAAGAGCGACCCCATCAGCGTGGAGCGTTTGCACCGTACCGCGGCGGTCTATCTGCTGATGTTCCGGGCCGGTGTCCGGCTCTACCCGGATGAAAAACCGCCCTTCTATCAGCTGGGGAATCCCCCCGATTTCTCTGTCCCCGCCTTTTACAGCTCCCTGGAGGTCAAAGGGCAGGGAGCGGAATCCACCCGCATCAAGGCCACCCGCGCTGTGGGGCTGCTGATGGGGACGGGATATGCCGCCCTCGTTTACCACACCGGCGCAGCGCCCCTCAAATGGAGTTCCAAGGCGGAACAAAAGCTGATGGGCGCGGTGAAGGGAATCTTGATCCGTCAGAGGATCCCCCTCTCTGAAATAGAGGGGCTGATGATCGGCGCGAACATGGGTACCGCTCTCGACCTGCTGCAAAGCGAGGGTGGGAACCGGCGGCAGTATTTCCGCCCGGATGGGACCTTTCCGGCAATGCGCTATCTGCCCTGCGATGAACATGGAGTCCGGCTGCTTCAGCTGCTCTGCCGGCCAGATTTGCAGAGGCGGCTTCATGCCCGATTGCAAAGCAGCTATGGGGAACCAGTTGCCTTTCCCTTTGACAGCGATGCTTCCATGGATGGAAACCCAGTTTTGTTTGCCTACGATTTCGACCTGGAACGGCTCAAGCGGTTTAAGACCGGGCTGGAGCTTTTCGGGAAACAGGGGACCGTCCTCTGCTTTGATTTTCAAGCGGACTGCCTGGAGCGCTATCTGGGCAAGGCCGTGCAGCTTCATCTGCTGGATCGCGCCGCGGTATGGAAGGAGGTGGGACTGAGATAGAGCCAAAAAAGAAGATCATACTGCTTGTTTTTCTCCCGCTGCTGTTGGGACTGCTGCTCTATGGCGGCGGATTCCTCGCCCAGCTGCTTATCAACTACAAAGCATGGCAGCAGACCGGCGGCGTTCTCGGCTACAGTGCGCCAAAACCGCCGGACCCATCGGTGCTGCGGTGCCTGGCCGCTTCCTTCCACTGGCCGGAGGGCCTTATCAGCATGGGCCTCATTTTAGTGGTGCTGGCGGTCCTTGTCCTGTTCGTGTTTCGCATCGGCCGGGATGGCGGTGGGGAGTACGACAGCGCCCGCAAGCTGACCTATGCGGACTCCGGCAGTTATGGCACCGCAGGCTTTATGAGCGACCGGGAGCTGCGGGAAACCTTATGGGTCACCGATGTGAAAAGCACCGATGCCGTCATCCTGGGGAGGAAAGGGGCAAAGGCGGTCTGCCTCCCCACCGATTCCCGCCTGAACCGAAACTTTGCCATCTACGGCGCAAGCGGCAGCGGCAAGAGCCGGGCTTTCGTCCGCAATATGGTCTTACAGGCAGTGCGCCGGGGAGAATCGGTCATCATCACCGATCCAAAATCCGAACTGTTCGAGGATATGGCCGCCTATCTTTCTGTAAGCGGCTACACCGTCCGGGTCTTGAACCTGATCCGCCCCCAGAACAGCGACAGTTGGAACTGCCTGAACGAAGTGGGTGACGAGGTAATGGCTCAGGTCTTTGCGGATACCATCATCAAGAATACCTCCGGCGGCAAAAGCGACCACTTCTGGGACAACAGCGAACTGAACCTTCTGAAAGCCCTGATCCTCTATGTGCGCTTCACCTACCCAGAAAGGCTTTGCAACATCGGCGAGGTTTACCAGCTGCTTTGCAATGAAAGCGAGGCAGCCCTTACCAAGATGATCGGCGCCCTGCCGCCAGGGCATCCGGCCAAAGCTCCCTACAATATTTTCAAGCAGGCGGCCGACTCGGTGCGGGGCGGCGTCATCATAGGCCTGGGCAGTCGGCTCCAGGTGTTCCAGTCGGAGCTGATCCGCAAGATCACTTCCTTTGACGAGATCGACCTGGAACTGCCGGCCAAAGAGAAGTGCGCCTTCTTCTGCATCACCAGCGACCAGGACGCCACCTTTGACTTCCTCTCCTCCCTTTTCTTCTCCTGCCTGTTTATCAAGCTGGTGCGGTATGCCGATTCGGTAGGAAAGGGCGACCGCTGCGATATTCCGGTGAATTTCATTTTGGACGAGCATCCCAACAGCGGCCTCATTTTGGACTTCAACAAAAAAATTTCCGTCACCCGCAGCCGGGCTATCTCGGTGAGCGTGATCTTCCAGAACCTGGCCCAAATGAAAAACCGGTATCCCAACGATGTCTGGCAGGAGATCATCGGCAACTGTGATGTGCAGATCGCGCTGGGCTGCACCGATGAGGCCACCGCCAAGTTTTTGAGCGACCGCACCGGGGAGATCACCATCGGCGTCCAGAGCACCGCCCGGCAGCTCTCCTCCTGGCAGGTGAGTAGCTACACCCCCCAGTATCGGGAAACCAGCGGCCTGGGCCGCCGCAAGCTGATGACTATGGATGAGATTTTGCGGATGCCTTTGGCTCAGGAGCTGGTGATCATCCGGGGCCACAATGTCCTCCAGTGCGAAAAGTTCGACTATTCGCTGCACCCGGACGCACAGCGGCTGGTGAAATCCAGGGCGTCAGAGTATATCCCTGCATGGCGGGCGGAGGAGGAACGATCCCCTGCACCAGAACCGCCAGAAGAAAAAGAAGCGGAGAAGCCGGAAGGCGGTGTGCCTGACAAGCCGGTCCGCCCACGAAAAAAATACCGCAAGCTGGAGGAGGCTCCCTAAACAGCCTGTGGCCTCAAATGCTTTGACAGTGCTTTTCCCGCACTTTCAAATATATATCAATTTTAAGGAGTGTGAATCTTATGCCCAGAAAAAAGGAAGTTCCCGAAATCGAAAACCAGGAAGCCGAGGTATTATCCCTTACGGCACAGGAGGAGGCATTGGAGGCCCCCGACAACTTCACCGGCCCGCCGGAGGAGAGTGAAGGGGTCATCTCTGAGCCCCCGGCAGAAGACGGCGGTGGACCGGTGGACAATATTCCCGGCCAAGAGGATGCCCAGCTGGAAGACGCCCTCTCTATGGAGGAACCGCCTCCTTCCGTTTCGGAGGAGTCCCAGGATGTCCCGCAGGCGGACGAGTCTGTTTCACCGGAGAAATCGCCTACCGCCGAATCGCCTGCCCCTGTCCCCCGGCGGCGCAGGGCATCTGCGGCAGCATCGGAGCAGGAGGCAGCCGTCAGCTCGGCTCCCACCCGCAGAAGGGGGGCAGCCTCCACAGCCCCTGCTCCAAGGGTCCTTGCCATTGATGAAGAAAGCAAGGTACAGTCGGTGGAAGAAAAGGAAGCCTATCTTTGGATGGAGCTTCGCAACTCCCTGCGAACCAAGCGCTCCCTGACCGGTATCCTGGGCGGGGTGGAGCGGACCTCCTCCGGTCTGCCTCTGGCCATCGTCTACTACAAGGATATGCGGGTGGTCATCCCTGCCACCGAAATGAACATCCGTCTGGAGGACCACCGGGAGAGCGGCGACAAGGAGCTTCACAACCGGTATGCCCAGATCCTTTCCTGGATGATGGGGGCGGAGATCGAGTTTACCGTCTCCGGGCTGGACAGGCGTTCCGGCTCGGTGGTAGCCAGCCGCGCCGATGCCATGCGCCGCAAACAGCGGCAGTTTTTCCTCATTCCGGGGCGGGATGGCCGTCCTCTGGTCCAGGAGGGCACCGTGGCGGAGGCCCGTGTGATCGCGGTCAGTGAACGGGTGGTCCGGGTGGAGATCTTCGGGGTGGAGTTCCCCATCTTTGCCAGGGAGGTGGCCTGGGAGTGGGTAGACGACTGCAACGACTACTACGGCATCGGGGACCGGGTACTGGTGAAGCTCCTTTCCATCGACCGCTCCGATCCCGGAAACATCCGGCTTCAGGCGTCTATCCGGGAAACGGTCCCCAATCCCGCCAAGGAGAATATCAGGAAGTGCGTGGTGCAGGGGAAATATATCGGCAAGGTCACCGATGTCAACCGCAACGCCATCTATGTGCGGCTGAATGTGGGGGTCAATGCGGTAGCTCTGGCGGTCCACGACCGGCGCACTCCCTGCCGGAAGGACGATGTCAGCTTTGTTGTCACCAGGATCGATGAGGAGGCGGGGATCGCCATTGGCATTATCACCCGGATCATCAAACAACACCTGTAAGGAGGCCGGCATGGCGGGCAGTCTCCTCTGTCTGATGAAACGCCAGATGCCGGTCCTTTTTGAAGCGGAGGAAGCCTGCGCGGGGCTGTTCCATAAGGGCGCGGAGGAATATGTGGTGTTGGCCGGTACTTTGGAGACCGGGACACAGGGCTTTTTGATCATCGCCGACAAGCTTTTGCCCTTTGTCCAGGACCGGACGCTGCTTTTCGCCATTCTGGACCGCCTGAACAGAGAGTCCTTGTCCGGATTGCACCAGCTGCTGGAGCATCCCGGCGGCGTTATTTACCTGTATAAGCAGATCATCTGCTTCCCGCAGGGGTTGTCCCAGGAACTGTTCGACCAGCTTCTGGAGAGCGGCGTCCGGGAGTTCCGCCAGGGTCTCCGGTACATCTGCCAGCAACTTGAAAGTGTTCTGACAGCAGCCCGCAGGTCCGGCGGGAGCAGGATGGGAACAGATAGAAATTGAAGCGGAGAGTCCTTCGTGTTACAATAGGTACAGGTAAAAAAGCAGTTTTTACCCCTTCCATATCCCTCCCTCCAAATCAAAGGGGCTGGCCGTGTCAAGCGGCTGGCCCCTTTGATACTAATTGCCGATTTTCAATCGGCAATACGCACGCTGCGCGTGCTGGCGTCGCTTCGCGCCGCCCCGTCCCATTGAAAATCCAATCGAGATAAAAATATTAAGGATCGATTGAATTTTCGGATGACGATCCGCGCTGCACCCTGTTTTGGGCGCGGCGCTTTTTATATATGCACAAAGCTACAGTATTGTGCTGTGGCAAACGAAAGAATGGAGGTAATCCCTATATGGTGAAAAAGGCACTTCCCCTGCTGCTGGCAGCCATGCTGTTGGCGGCGACCCCAACGCTGGCCTATGCGGCCGAGCCCCCTGGCAGGCCGGAAGCCTCCGGCTACACCGTCAGCTATTCGGAAAACGAGGAGGGGGTTGGCTCGGTGATCTCGATCCTCTCCGGGGACAGCCAGGCAGCCGAGCCCGACGGTGGATTCTATCCCATTGAGATCCGCACTGAGGAGGCGGATGGCGAAAAGCTCATCATCAAAACCTATCAGGTCCCGGCGAATACTTCGGTATCCCTCCTCACCGGGGAGTTCGAGAAAAACGGCATCCGGTACGAGATGCAGGAGGTCCTCAAGAAGCCGCTGGCGGATGAGTTGGAAACCAAGACGGTGAGCAAAACGGTAACGGCTGCCAGCGATTCAGACAAGGAGGCAAAGCTGCTCCAGCTGTTTGAACCTACGCTCGCATATGACGAGGATGGGTACCGGGGACAGCTGCAGCTGGATGCCGGGCGTATCATCACGGAGGTTTCGGAAACGGAGCCCTACCGGTATCTGGTGACGGAGACCCGGCAGATGTCCGGGATGGACCGCAACGACACCTATTACATCCCCAAGACCGCCTGCAAAAACGGCATCCAACTGCAGCTGTGTGATGTGGACTGGACCACCATGGGCTGCGGCGAGGCAAACGGGCGGCTCACCCCTAACCGCTTTACGGCCACTGCCCAGTATTCCGGCTATGCCACAGGCAGCCGGGCCACCGAATATGTCGCTACCGCCACCTACACCGGCCAGGTGCAGCGGGCTGTCCCTGGCGATGTCCTCTACTCCGTCGTCTTTGCGCCTGCGGCGGACCAGCCGCTTCTGGCTCTGAATGAGCCCAACGAGTGGGGCGGCACCCCCTTCTTTATTCTGGGGGCAATCATTTTGGTAGGCGCTGCCGGGACGGGCGCCTGGTTCCTTTGGAAGAACCGGGACCTCCGGCCGGTCAGAAAGAAAACCAAGATCTATATGCCCAGGGAGATGGAGCAGGAGGCAGGAGGTGCGGCAGATGTCTGAGAAGCTGCGCTCCCTCTTTCAAACCTACGGCTTGTGGTTTTTCATCGGGCTGATCCTGGCGGGGCTCACCATTGGAGCCATCGTTTCCCATGTCAATGGGCAGTTTGAGCAGAACGATCTGACAACGCCTCAGTATGCCGCCCAGCCCGCCGACCCGGCGGAGCTGACCTTTGACCTGGAGCAGAACAAAGCCTATTCCGCCGAGGATGGAGTGGTAGTGATCGAGCCGGCATCTTCCGCCGCCCAACTGGCCCAGACCGCTTCTATCACCCATGACCCCGAAACCATCTGGGAGGAGGACCAGGTCGTCACCTACAACAGCTTCACCCTGCCCGACAAGGTGGAGCAGGAGGACGGCAGTCTGGGTGTCCTCACCATCCCTGAGATCGGTCTTTCGGTTAATGTCTTTGCAGCAAAGCAGGGCGAGGAATTAGAGGCCATGACCCAGGGGCTGGCCCACTTCTCCCACACCAGCAGCTGGGACGGGAATATCGGTATCTGCGGCCACAATGTCAATTTTGACCTCAGCGACGGGTACTTCAAAAATCTCCACCAGCTGAAAAAGGGGGATAAGCTCACCTACTCCACCAGCTTGGGAGAACGCACCTATGAGGTGGAGCTTTCCAAGACGATTGCCGAGGACGACTGGAGCTATCTCGGCCGCACCGGGGAAAACAAGATTACCCTGATCACCTGTATCTCCGGGCAGCCTGCCAAAAGGCTGGTGGTACAGGCTGCCGAGGTAAAATAAATACCCGAAAGCTGTTGCAAATTCCGCCCTTTGCTCCTATGGGTAGGATGTAAGCGTAAAAACGAAAGGAGCTGTTTTTCATGTTCAAAAAGCGCTTAGGGATCTTCCTGATGCTGGTCTGCATCCTCACCACCACAGCCACCGAGGCGTTCGCCGCGGAGGTGTTCAGCTTCGAGGCAGTCTACGCCGGCTCTGGCCAGCCGGTGCAGCCCGATCCCCCCAAGACAAAGCCTGCGAGCCCCAAGGTGGAGGCACCGTCTCCCGCAGAGCCCAGCCCGGAAGAAATTTGGGTCTGGGTGCCGGAGCAGCCCCCGGAGGAGCCGGAAACCACGGCACAGCCTGTGGAATCTGCCGAACCGGCTGATCCCAAGGAGGACTTCCCCTACGACCTGGAGACCTTTGCCGCCGAGGTGCTGCGTCTCACCAATGAGGCCAGAGCCGAGGCAGGGGCGCCCGCCCTGGAGACCGACCCGGTCCTCACCCAGATGGCTCAGGCCCGGATGGGGGAAAGCGGCGGCAAGCTGAGCCACACCCGACCGGACGGCACCACCCCGGACACCATCTTCCGGGAGTACGATACCGAGCTTACCTGCACTGGGGAGATCATCATGTCCACCAGCCGCAGTCCCCAAGCCATTGTAAACGGCTTTCTGGCAAGCCCGTCCCACCGGGCCAACCTGCTGGACCCTAACCACAAATATGCCGGCATCGGCGTTGCCTGGGGGGAGACCCCGGCGGGCCCCGGCATTGCAGTCCTGGAGCTTTTCGCAAAATAACCAGTCGTCCCCACAGTTGGAGGCAACCGCAAATGATGCGGCTGCCTCTTTTTGATGCCCAAAATCAGGAAAGGAGACCCACAGCCTATGAAAAAACCTGCAAGATTCCTCTCGCTCCTCATGGCGGTGATGATGCTTGTCGGTTCCGCCGTCCCGGCCTACGCTTTTGAAGGGCTCGGCGAAATCAGCAACATCACCGACTATGGGGAGGATACCCCCGTTGTTACCGAGGATGATGAGGATCTTCCCACTTTGGAAGAAGAACCCCGTGAGGAGGAGCCTCCCTCCTCCTCCGAGCCCCAGCCCGATGTTTCGGTGCCTCCGGTGGTGGATACCGGGGAACCGCCGGAAGAGTCTGAAGGGGAAGCCCTGCCGGGGGAAGCCGATGCTCCCCTCCCCACCGAGCCCACCGTGGGTGCTTCCGGTCTGGACCCTCCGGACAGCTTTTCCTTTGAAGCTGTCCGCAGCGGTTCGGCCTCTGCCTCTGGAATGCGGAAAGCCAGAGCCAACCCCGGCAGCACCACCATCTACATGGAGAAGATCAGCGGCCTGAGCCATCTCTATCCCTTCAGCGGCGGCACTACCTACAGCGCCTACAAGATGTACACCGCGGATGGTCGCGCCGCCTTCTGCGTGGAACCGGCGCGATTCAATTCGACCAATGGTACTGTTGTTACCGGTAGCCTCAGCTACAGTGCTTTGAGCAGCACCCAGCAGAAGGAGATCGCCAAAGCCATCGCCGCCAGCGGCGGATACTCCAACGGCGATAAATATTTTGCTGCCCAGGCCATCATCTGGGAGATCTGCTATGGCCAGACACCCCGTTCCGGCAGCGTCTACAAAGCGGTGATCGCCGCCAACTCCGGCCGGCTGGGCAGCTACTATGAGCAGATCCGCGCCGACATGGAATCTATGGGCGAGATCCCCAGCTTTATGAGCCCCGACCCCAATAACCCCACCATCCATGAGATGACCGATAACGGTGGAAGCTGGAGCATCGACCTTGAGAACACCAACTCCAGCGTGACTCTTAACGCCTCGGATTTCACCAGCCGGGCGCCTTTTGATTTCTCGGTCAGCGGGGACACCCTGACGGTGGAATCGGACAGCGAACCGGACCAGGACGCCTATGTGGAATGGCACAGCGGCAGCGGGGAGTCCGGCCTCATCTTCTGGAACAGCAGCCAACAGACCAAGGCCAGCTTCGACGAGACACAGGGGATTCCCGCCGATGGCTATATGGCCTTCACCAACAACTTTATCCCCAATCCTCCCGACACCCCGGAGACGCCCCCGGAGGAGCCCGGTCTGGGATACCTGACCATCGTGAAATATGATGGGGATACCAACCTTCCACTGGGCGGAGCCATCTTCAAGGTGGAGTGTGACGGGTATATCAACGATGCGGTGGATGTGCCCTACGGCGGCAAAACCATTGTCATCCCAATCCCGGAGGGGCAGACCCAAGTGGATGTTACTGTCACCGAGGTCACCGCTCCTTCCGGCTATGTGAAGGACAGCACGCCCAAGACGGTCACGGTGACGGCCAACGAAACAGTCAACATCGTGGAGGTTGGCTTTGTCAACTACCCCGAAGCCTGTTCTTTGGAGATCTACAAGTACGAGACCAGCAACAAGGGTGTGGCGCTGGAGGGTGCCAGCTTTAGGATTCGCTACGCCGACCCCAATGTGAGCGCCCAGACCTGGACCGAAACCACCGATGGCAGCGGCAAAATTCACATCGACCTGCCTGCGGCGGGCGCCCTCATCGTGGAGGAGCTTTCCGCTCCGGCCGGGTATGTAATGAACACCAAGACCAGCTATGATGTCACGGTGGCCAAAGGCGAACAGAAGACCATCGACATCCCCAACGATAAGAAGACCCAGCTGGTGGCCATCAAAAAGGATGCCCAATCCGGCCAGCTGCTGGCGGGGGCATCTATCCGGGCGACCCTGCTGCGCTCCAACACCCCGCCCTATGAGGGGGGGCAGTCCTACACCGAAACTACCGGGCCGGACGGCCGGGCAGTGTTCACCAACCTCATCCCTGGTGAGTACAGGGTGGAGGAGATCGCCCCGCCCCAGTTTTACATGGGAACTACCACCGTCCACACCGTCAACATTCTGGATGGAAACACCGAGACAGTGACGGTGGAATTTCGCAATGAGCCCTGGACCGGTCTTACCATTCGCAAGGTGGATAAGACCAATGCCAAGGGCCTGCCGGGGGCCATCTTCAAGCTGTACAAGGGCTCGGAGGAGGACTCCAAAGCCTACCTGGGCGACTGGGAATCCGGCGAGAACGGCAGCGTGACCATCCAGAAGCTGGAACCCGGTTACTATACCATCGTGGAATCCCAGGCCCCCTACGGGTACCTGCTGGACCAGGAGCATCATGTCCAGACCATTGAGATCAAGCCGGAGGCAGTTGACCGGAACATCACCGTGGTGTTCCAGAACCTCCCCAAGCCGAAACTCCTTATTGAGAAGATCGACAAGGTGACGGGCCTGCGCCTGCCTGGGGCGGTGTTCCATGTTTCCCGGCGGGGCAGCGAGGAGTATATGGAGGTACGAACCGGCAGCGATGGCACCGTGCTGCTGGAAAACCTGGAGGACGATTGGTACACCGTCACCGAGGTGCGGGCCCCCTCCGGCTATGTGCTGGACAGCCGGCACTACGATGTGGAGATGATCCCCGGCAAGACGGTACCCCTTATCATCAATAACCTCCAGCAGTCCGACCTGCTGCTCCGCAAGGTGGACGAGCAGACCGGCTCCGGCGTCCCCGGCGCAGTGCTGCGGATCACCAAGGACGGCGCGAAGGAGTACAAGGATGTGACCACCGGAGCAGACGGAACCTATCTGGTAAAGGACCTGGAGCCCAGCTGGTACATTGTGGAGGAGATCAAGGCGCCCAATGGCTACCTCCTCAACGATGAGCCCCAGTATATCGAGCTGATCGCCGGGCAGGACTCGGAACTGATCATCAAGAACCAGCACAAGCCCTCTTTGGAGATCCTCAAGATCGATTCGGTCACCAAGCAGCCCCTGGAGGGGGTCTCCTTCCGAGTGCAGATCAAAAACGGCAAGATTTTGGGCGAATACCGCACCGATGCCGCCGGACGGATCTATCTGGAGAACATCGACCCGGAGCTGTATGTCATCACCGAGGTAAAGGCCCCGGATGGCTACATCCTGCTCACCGGCAGCAAGGAGGCGCTGGTGGAGTGGGGCAAGACCACCACCCTTCAGTTTGAGAATCAGCCCCGCAACCCCATCCTGGTCAAAAAGGTAGACACCAAGACCGGGGAGCCGCTGGCCGGAGCAAAGTTTCTCATCCAGCAGGTAAACGGCGCCTTTGTGGCAGAGCTGGAGACCGGGCGCAACGGGTACATCACCGTCACCGACCTGGA
>CAJUFK010000020.1:28338-37356 GCA_910585535.1 uncultured Angelakisella sp.
TTGTGGCAGAGCTGGAGACCGGGCGCAACGGGTACATCACCGTCACCGACCTGGACCCCGGCTGGTACACCGTCAAGGAGACCAAGGCCCCGCTGGGATACATTTTGGACGACACGGTAAAGACGGTGGAACTGAAACCGGATTCCCCCGCCGTGGTGGAGTTTGAGAATCAGCCCCTAAACGGCCTGCATATTAAGAAGATCGACAGCAAGACCCAGACGCCCCTGGAGGGGGCCAAATTCCGGGTCAGCGAAAAGGGCGGCAGGCTTATCGGAGAATACACCACCGACAACCAGGGAGAGATCGTCATCGACGACCTCCAGCCGGGCTGGTACACCATTGAAGAGATCAAAGCGCCGGACGGCTACCGGTTGGACAATACCCCCAAGGATGTGGAGTTTGTCTGGGGCCAGTTTGTGACAGTGGAGTTCACCAACGAGCTGCTCAGTCCCATCCAAATCAGGAAGATCGACTCCGAGACCGGCGCGCCGCTGGCCGGGGCAAAGTTCCGCATCACCAAGGTCAACGGTGAGTATGTGGGGGATTTCTCCACCAGCACCGACGGCTTCCTGAATGTGCCGGAGCTGGAGCCCGGCTTCTACATCGTTTCCGAGACCAAGGCGCCGGAAGGATACCTTTTGGACAACACCCCGCAGACCATCGAGGTGAAGGCCAATGTGCCCACCATGGTGGAGTTCGTCAACAAGCGGCTGCCGGGCCTTCAGGTGCAGAAGATCGATGCCAACACCGGAGAACCGCTGGCCGGAGCCAAATTCCGGGTGGAAAAATCTAACGGCGAGCGAATGGGCGATTTCGTCACCAATTTGGCGGGCTTCTTTGTTGCCCCTGACCTGAAGGCGGGAACCTATACCGTCTATGAGACTGCTGCCCCTGCCGGGTATATCCTGGACAAGACCCCGCAGACTGCGGTGCTGAGGCCCAATGGCACCACCACTCTGGAGTTTTCCAATAAGCCGCTGGCCGGCCTTCAGATCAAGAAGGTGGACGCGGTCACCGGCCTGCCCATGAAGGGCGTGGAGTTCAAGATCACCAAGCTGAACAGCGAGCCGGTGGGCATCTATGTCACCGATGACGCCGGGCTTATCTTCGTCCCCGATATGAAGGAGGGCTGGTATGTCGTCACCGAGACCCGGACGCTGGACGGCTACAAGCTGGACAACGCCCCCCGGAATGTGGAGGTGGCTTCGGATAAGCTGAACCTGGTGGAATACCGTAACCAGCCCTATCCCCACCTGCAGCTGGTGAAGATCGATGCCGAGACCAAGGCGCCCATCGAGGGAGTCAGGTTAAAAGTGTCCGACCGTCTGGGCCGGGAGTTGGGGACCTTCTCCACCAACAAGCTGGGCCAGATCCATCTAACCGGCATGGAGCAGGGGACCTACTATGTCCAGGAGGTGGAGGCAAAACCCGGCTATGTGCTGGACAGCACGGTCCAGGAGGTCTCCCTCCTCTGGGGCAAGACCACCAAGCTGGAGATCCCCAACAGACCGCTGGGCACCCTGCGGATTAAGAAGATCGACAGCGAGACCAAGCAGCCTCTCTTTGGCGCGGTGTTCAACCTCTACGACCTGAAGGGCAACCTGCTGGGCGAGTACACCACCGACAACCGGGGGATTATCGAGTTCCCCAAGGAGGTGCAGGCGGGCAAGTACAAGCTCAGAGAGGTGAAGGCGCCTGCGGGCTATGTGCTGGACGAGATGCCCAAGACCATTGAGGTGAAGGCCAGCGAGACGCTGGAACTGGAGGTCCCCAACAAACCTATGCGGGGCCAGATCCAGATCGTGAAGACTGCCGCCGAAAATAACACCATCACCAAAGACAAGGCCGGGGCCCTTCTGGAAGGGGCCGTCTTTGAGATCTACAACACCCGCCTGGAGGTGGTGGACCGCATCACCACCGATTCCAGAGGGCTGGCCATTTCCAAGGAGCTGCCCATGGGCGTTTACGGCATTAAGGAGATTGCCGCACCCAAGTATTACTTCACCGACGGGACCGTCTTCTATGCGGAGCTGAAGGTGGACGGCGACCTGGTCCGCTTTGAGGTGAAGAACAAGCCCAAGGACATTTCCGTTACCATCGAAAAGCGCGGCAATGTCCAGGCGATGCCCGGTGATGTGATCTTCTATACCCTGGACAACATCGCCAACACCAGCAACATCCCGCTGGAGGAATTTTATGTCCACGACCTCCTCCCCACCGATGCGGTCCGGCTGAATCAGCTCAGCACCGGCACCTGGAGCGAGAAGGGCAAATTCGATGTCCTCTACCGGACCAACAAGAAGGATGCCTACCGGACCCTGGCTTCTAACCTTTCTACCACCACCGACAACCAGCTGGAGTGCGGCCGGGAGGCCCTGGGCCTTGCGGCAAACGAGTATGTCACCGACATCAAGCTCCAGTTCGCGGAGGTGGGCGAGGGCTTCCACAGCGTCACCAGCCCCACCGTCACGGTAACGGTGCTGGCAGACCTGCCGGACGGCTACCAGTTTACCAACCGGGCCGATGTGGGCGGCCGCACCGAGGATGAATGGGTCTATGCCAAGGATGCCTGGACCACCTGCATCTTTGCCCCGCCCAGAGGCTGCCTGCCGAAAACCGGCTTCGGCGGCTGATAACAACTTCATCCTGAATCCCTAAAGCATAGCGCCGGCATGGTGGACAAGACCACTGTGCCGGCGCTTTTCTTTTTATCTGCAAACAGCTTGATTGTAATTTACCAAATCGTATAACAGCAAATTGCATGGTTCAGAAAAAAGGAGACTTTCATGACATTCCAGTTAGACAAAACCACATTGACCAAACGCTTTTCAGAGCTCACCGAGGGCAACTGGCGCAATTCCTTTTATATCGACTGTTCCGCCTGCCCCTATGAGCGGCCGGAAGGCTGCGGTGATTTTCTCTTTGTGCCCGATGAGACCGGACGGCCCTTCCTGTATCCGATGTCCATAGCGGCTGAGCAGCTTGGCCCTATCGACTGGAGCGAATGCCTGGGCCGCATGAGCAACTTCATGTTCCGGGAGCTTTACCACCGATGGCTGAATACCAGGACACTTGAAAGATCCTGCTGTCCCCTCCGGAAGATGGTCCCCTGCGTTGCCTGGCGGTGCAGGCAGGGCGACTTTGACAAATAAATATCATTTTGTGCTAAATCTATGCAAAAACCAAAGCCAAACCTATATCTTTCCAGCCCTTTCACCGGTAAAATATTAGGTAGAGGGCGCAATCAAAGCGTAAACCTTCCGTAATCATACGCAAGAAAGGAGTAATCGAAATGTCTAAAAGAAAAAGGAATCCCATTTGTCCCTACTGCGGCAGCCCCGCAGTGCTGCGCCCGGACAGCTTTGTCCATAAGGATGCGGGCAGAGGCCGTTACCTGTATGTCTGCTCCCATTACCCGGAGTGTGACGCCTATGTATCCGCCAACGAAAAGACCAGGGAGCCCATGGGGACGCTGGCCAACGGCGACCTGCGGCACAAAAGGATCGAAGCGCACCGGGCCTTCGACCAGATCTGGCGCCATCGGATCATGAGCCGGGCCAACGCCTACCGGTGGCTGCGGGAAAAGTACGGGCTGCGGGAGGACCAGGCGCATATCGCCTGTTTTTCGGATTATATCTGCGACGATCTGATCCGCGAATGCCAAAAGGCATTGCGGGCAAACCGGATTGCAAGCTGACAGCGAGGAAAGGAGGTATCACCGTGAAAATGACCTTGGAGCAAAAGGACCTGGTGGTTCAAAACCTGAACCTGGTCAATGAAGTGATCTACTACCGGGTGAAACGGAACCCCTGTGACCCGGACCACGACCTGGAGGATCTACAGCAGATCGGCCGGCTGGGGCTGTGCCTGGCCGCACAGGGCTATGACGGCGTCCGCCCCTTCCCCGCCTATGCGCGGGAGGTGATCTGGCACCAGCTGCTCCACCACTTCAAAGACCTGAGCCGGAATCCGAAAACCCTTTCCATGGAATATGAGACCGATGGCGGGCTCTCGTTTTCGGAGTCCCTGGCGGATGAGGCTAATGTTGTTTATGAGGCCGAAAACCGGATGAACCGCGAAGAGCTGAGGGCGCTGGAGGAGCGGTACCAGGGAACGGTACGCAAGGGGATCCAGGCCATGGCTCTCAAGCTGGACGGCCTTTCCGGCTCGGAGATCGCAAAGCTCTACCGTGTGAAGCCCAACCATGTCAGCGCGTGGATCTCCAGGGCACAGCATCGGCTTTTACAGGACCAGACATTGCTGAAATTGGTCTCCTGAATTTGGAGGGAGGGACTTTGATGATCACATACTACGCCGCCATGGGGAAATACCGGCTGGAGCAGTTTGATGGCGGGAGCCGACCGGTCGTCTTGATTGCCGGAAACGAGTACGGCGTCACCATTCCGGAGTATATTCTGTGGAACGCACTGCTCTGGAACATCCTAAACTATGACGCCTTGAGGACCGACTGCCTGCAAAAAGCGCGGCGGTTTCATATCCCAATGGCAGAGGCTGACTTTGACCGGATCCTGGAACGGCTGCTTTTCCGTGGGCTCATCAGAAAGGGGCAGGGCTTTACCGGAGCGGCCGCATTACAGGAGCTTTTCCGTGAGGTCTGCCTGATCCCCATCCAGCTTTCCCCTTTACAGAAGATGAAAGGCTTCCTGGGGCTTCTGCTGGACGGGTATCCCCTTCGGGTCGCCCGGCATATCTTTGGACCGGACCGGTTGAGCAATGAGGAAAAAGCGCTCTTAAACACGCTCCTGGTTTGTCCGGCGCTTTCCTTCTCTCCGCCACAGCTTTTGCCGGCTGCCGCGAACCTCTATCTGAAGCGAATGGTGGTTTTGGAGCGTGAGGAATATTCCAGGGAGGGATGGTTTGGATATATACGGCATGTAATTTGATGTTTAGTTCCTTTTTTTCTTTATGAATTTGAACTTTATATCTATATATTGAAATATGCTTCTTTGTGGATAAATTCCTGTCACGGTATCATCTTATTATGGAGGTGATACAGTGGCAGGAATTCTTGTTCAGATTGGCAACAACATCCGCACCATTCGTATGGGGCAGGGCCTCAGCCTGGAGGAGTTATCCGGCCGCTGTGGCATCGATGCCGCTCCCCTCAGCAAGCTGGAGCGCGGGGAGAGCAACGCCACCGTCCAGACCCTTGACCGTGTTGCGAAAGGGCTGGGCGTGTCCCTGGTGGAGCTTGTGGACATCCGGGAATACCGGACCGGCAAACTGGACGAAAACGCCTGGCTGGACCTGCAGCGGCAGATGGGCAAGCTCAGCCCGCAGCAGCAGGGGGATATTCTGGCCTTTATTCGGATGGTTGCGAAGTGGGGTAACTGAATCTTATCCATACACTGGCAGGATCTCGTATCCTCCCAGTGTATTTTTATATCATGATCACTTTAAGCTCCTTTTCCTGGGTATGGGCATAGCGGATGCAGAATACCGTTCCGCCCTTCTCCCTTCCGTCATAAACGGCGATTACTCGGTCGGATCCCGCAACCATATAGCGATTTCGGATGAAAAAAACACTCGGTGAATACTTGTCACACAGAACATTGATGAAATCACATCCCGCGAGCATTTTCTGAAATAAAGGGCTCTTGTTTTTTACGCGGGTCGGGTATGGGATAGCTGCTTCCAAATGAAGGCTTGGATTTTTTTCTTTTTCCTCTATAACGATGGATGCGAATAACAGGTCAACACCTTCGGCGAACCCGGAGATAAACAGAGTAAAACCGTCTTCAATAGCTTCTTTGACGGCTTTTCTCAATTCCTCCTCCACATAGGACAGTTTATCCGGTGGAATGTCTCGATGCCCTGTAATACAACAGGTTTTTCCCTTCATGATAAAAAGCTCCTCTCTTTTTGTGCTTTTTGTATATAGGCAATATTGCCTATCACACTACATACCCATTATAGGCAATAATGGATATATACGCAAGCACAAAGGAGGGTATCGGCATGATTTCATACGAGCCCCTGTGGGAAACCATGAAGCGAAAGAAGGCTTCGACCTACACCTTACAGGTAAAAGGTGAGATCAGCAGTTCGACCGTGCGTAGACTGAAGGCAAACGAATCGGTTTCGACCAATACGCTGGATGCGCTGTGCAAAATCCTCGAATGCGAAATAAGCGATATTATCAAGTTCCTGCCAGACGAAAAATAACCGGAAGCAAACATCGAATGGTTTGCTTCCGGTTATTCTTTCAAATATTGCTCAGGCGCTACATATAGATGTATTTTGATATTGACAACAAGATATAGTATATGGTAAACTAAAAGAGCAAATTGTTGTTAGGCTATCCCCTCATTTTGAGGGAGGTATCCAGGTAGGAGTTTTTGTAGGTGTCAATCTAAAGACTGACACCATGTAGCGCCAGTGGGGTTCTTATACCCTGTTGGCGTTTTTCTTTTGGTAAACACCGCGTCCACGGTTTTGCAAATACAATATGCCGGCAGGCAAGAAAGGAGCAGAAAATGATCACTACAATCAGCGCCATTGGACGGCTTGGGAACGACCCGGAGCAGAAGGTGAGCCTCAAGGGGACAGAATACATCCTGTTCGACCTTGCGGTGGACCGGGGATTCGGCGACCGAAAGGAGACCGACTGGTACCGCTGCATCGCCTTCGGAAGCGTCAGGGACCGTATCCTCAAGCTGAAGGCGGCCAAGGGGTCCCTTGTCCATGTCGTCGGCGCGCAGGAGCTGGAAAAGTTTAAGCGCAAGGATGGCAGCGAGGGGATGGCCCCGAAAATCACGCTGTACGACCTGGAGTATGTCCCCGGCGGCGGAAAAAAGGAGGTACAGCCACAGCCCCCGGCGGCACAGCAGCCGCCCGATACCGGAAACGATGAGATCGAGGAGATCCGGGTTTCCGGAGATAAGCTGCCCTTTTAGTCCAATGGACGGGAGGGAAAACTGAGAGGAATTGTCAGACCCGCAAAGGCGGGATGATGGTTCCTCTCTTTTTTTATGTCCGATCCGAAAAACCGATTATTCCAATTTGCAGGTTTTTCGATGGGACGGGGCAGCGCGCAGCGATGCCAGCACGCGCAGCGATGCCAGCACGCGCAGCGTGCGTATCGTCGATTTCTAATCGACAATGAGTACTAAAACAGGAGGAAAGAGTATGAACGGGTTCAAGTTTACCGATCTCAAATGTCTGGCGATGATGATCCTCATCATCATGGCCTTCTGCGGCGATGCAGGACAGTATCTCCTGATGGCGGCCGCCCTTGTCTGGATGTTCGCCAAGGTGCTGGAGCTGCACCGCTCCCGGAAAAAGGAGCCGTCTGTCCAAAAGGGAAAGGCGCCTGCAAAGCCGGCTGCCGCTCCGGCGGTTCAGCCGGTACAGGCAAGCCGCCCGGCGGCCCCTGTCCAACAGCCAAAGCCAGCCGTGCCCAGGCCCCAGCTCATCGACCCGGAGATGGAGGGAGTCATGCTCCGCCATATCAATTTCCGGATCACCGAAAAGCTGCAGGGCGCCTTCCCTTCCGCCACATGGCGGTGGGAAACGGCAAAGCCTCTGGAGCAGGCGGTAAAAGGCGGTTCGGCCAGGATCCGGCTCTCCGGCGTCCCCGACTGGAACTTTGCGGATGTGCTTTTTGAACGCTCCGGCCGGATCCGGCTGGAGATGCTGTCGCTGCGCCCCCTGGAGGAGATGCAGAAGCCGGCAAAAGAGGGCCCCGCCGCAGACGGGGACCCGGACTCGGTCAATCTACGTGACTGGTACGACCTGTCCGCTTCGGCAGTAGTGCGGGCCACCATCGACGAGGTCTACACCCGTGGGTATCGGGAACTGCGTATCGCAGAGGATGGCGCTCTCTATGTGCTGGAACAGCAGGTGCAGGTGGGGCAGGGACAGCTTTCCTATCTGCCGGGCAAAAAGCTCTGGGCAGACCTGGTCCCGTTGTTTGAGGAAGATGATATTACCGCCACGGTGGAGGAGGACAGTATTCTCCTGACCTGGGCGAACTAAGTGAGGAGTGATCAAAATGGCAAAGTCAAAGCTGTTTGCCGATTGGACCTGGCGGCAGGAGCTGCCAAAGGAATTTGCGGACCCGTCTGTCCAGCCGAAACGCACGGATGTGTTCTCGAAATACAACAGCACCTCCAGCAAGCAGTCCTCTATGCACGCCCCCACCCTTCGGGCGCTGCTGGCCTATGCGGCGCTGGTGAACGCGGTGGAGCAAGGGGACCCTGTGGATGGATTGGGCGCTATCGGTAGCCAGAACGATGAACGGCTGGTGGCGGAATACCCTGGGGCCAAGCCGGAATGCGTGGTCTTTAATAAGCGCAACTGCCGGTTCACCGCAGGGATCGTCCGCACCCCCGGCGACCCGCCGGGAGTCTACACTATCGGCGAGACCGCTTGTAGCGGGGATGCCCTGCTGTTCACCCTGATGCCCCTGTTCCTGGACGATGACGAATTTTCAGAAGGGTTCAAGGAGCTCTGCGAGGCGGCCAAAAACGGGTATCCCGACCTGGACTCCGCTTCGCGGGCGGCGATCCTGCTGTGCGATAATGTCTACCGCCGGATCGAGAACCATGCTGCGCTGCGGAAGGACGGCGTCAAGGTGGACATTCCCAGCACCGGGAATCTCTCCCAGCTGACCGAGATGGCCATGGCGAACAACACCTACGCGCCCACCGCTGTTCTGTACGGGGAGTTTCAGATCTTCGAGCCCGGCTCAGCCCCCGGTGCGCCATCGGTGGTGATCGCCCACAGCTCTTTTGCGGGGCAGCACCGGATGTCGAACCGCGGCTTTTCCCCGGCGGAAACAGGGATGATCCCGGTCCTGCCGGACTGGTATGTGATCCCCAGGGAGGTGGAGCAGGTCTGCCGGCATATCGCCCAGACCACAGGCTCCCAGAATCCCATGCGGAACATCATGTTCAGGGGGCCTGCGGGGACAGGCAAGACGGAGGGAGCCAAGGCTATTGCTGCCGGGCTGGGGATCCCCTACACCTTCCTCACCTGTTCAGCCAACACCGAGGT
>CAJUFK010000021.1 GCA_910585535.1 uncultured Angelakisella sp.
GCCAACGGCCAGTACAGCGACAGCCAGATGCTCCCCACCGAGCAGCAGCTTTGCCAGCGGTTCCAGAGCAGTCGCCAGACCGTCCGCCGGGCGCTTTCCATGCTGGAGGAAGAAAAGCTTATCACCCGCCGCCAGGGCAGCGGTTCCCGCCTCCGGGAGTCCTCCCGGGAAGAGGCTCTTTCCGACCGCTCCATTGTGGTGATGACCACCTACATAAGCGACTACATCTTTCCGGGGCTTCTTCAAGGGATGGAGGGAGCGCTGACCGCCCATGGAAGCGCTCCCCTTCTTTACGCCACTCAGAACCAGGTGGCCACCGAGCGGAAAATCCTCCAGACCCTTCTGATTCGGAAGGATTTGGACGGCATTTTGGTGGAGGGGAGCAAGACCGCCCTGCCCAATCCCAACCTGGACCTTTACCACAAGCTCTTGGACCAGGGAGTCCGGCTGGTCTTCCTCAACGGCTCCTACCCGGAGCTTTCCTATATCCCCTCGGTCCTGGCCGATGACTGCGGCGGCGGACGGCTTTTGGTGGAGTATCTGCATAAAAAGGGGCACCAGCACATTGGCGGCATCTTCAAAAGCGATGACCGCCAGGGAACCTTCCGGTATGCCGGTTTTGTCCAGGCCCTCCGGGATCTCTCCCTCCCGATGGAGGACAGCCAGCTGTTCTGGTACAACACCGAATCCCGGAAGTCCTTCCACTCCGATGCCTTTGTAGACGCCGTATTGGAAAGCCTCCGGGGCTGCTCCGCCCTTGTCTGCTATAACGATGAGATCGCCCTGCGGGTGGTGACCCGCCTGCGGCGGAAAGGGGTGGCTGTCCCCGGGGAGGTGGCGGTAGTCAGCTTCGACAACAGCCAGTACAGCGAATTGGCTCCGGTGCGGATCACCTCCCTTTCCCACGGAGAGCAGAACTTGGGGGAACTGGCCGCCACCCTGCTGCTCCGCACCTTGCAGGAGGAACAATGCCAGTCCCAGGTGGTACCCTGGGTGCTGGTGGAGAAGGAGAGCGGGTAAGAGGGGAGACCTTATTATTTAGCCTGTACAATAGGCTGTTATCAAATTGTTACCGGAAGTGATAACAGCCCCCTTGAAGCTGTACCCACAGCGGATCCCTGCCGCCGTTTTCATACTGCATGGGACGATGAGCATCCCGGCTGCGGGGTAGGTTCCGCTGGCAGGAGCGGCCCCGATGTCCTCTGGGGAGTATACTTTATCCACCAGCTTTTCCAGGTCCGCCATGGTGTGATCGGTCTCGGTCTCCAAGGTTTCCCCTGCACGAGGAGAAAGGATCAGTTCGGCCCCTCTTCCCGCCTCCCGGATAAGCTTCAGGCACTGGATCAAAATGGGCATCCCGCTGGCGCAGGAGGCTCCGACCAGAATGGGCTTTTCCATCAGCTGTTGTCCCCCAGCCACTTTTGGGGATCAAGTTCCAGGAATCGGGAGCGGACGAAGCGGTGCTTTTCGCTGTGTAGATGGACAGCTCGTCCCGCCCCTGGATGCAGAGGCGGTGGATGGTGACATCTTTTTCCCCGGTGTCCGGGTGGGTGGCGTAGCACATCCCCATGGTGATGTATGGACCAGCGTCGTCGGGTGTATTGGTGGGGGCGGGAACCAGGGTCCGCAGGTCAAAATCCGGGGCGTCGGCCCGGTGGACCACCTGCTGGCAGAGGGCGGGCCCCTCCTTCAGCACCGGGGGGATGGGGTGGTCCACACTTTGCCAAAGGCGCTTGCCCAGTTCCTCCGGGGGGCAGTCCAAAAGAGCGGCTGCCCGCTGGCGGCTGGCCAGCACCCCGATGGCTACCCTGGCCCCGGGGAGATCGTTTACCTGGTTCATAGTTCCTCCTTTAGAAGCTGTATTCACAACCGTTTGACGCCATCTGGCATCCCCCGGTTATGAATACAGCTTCTTACTTTTTTCGATATAAACGGTTTTCGTCGTAGAGCAGATTCCCAACCCCGCCGTCCGCCCGGCCCAGGGTGACAGGGTCCTGCTTTTTGGCAAAGACGCCGGAGAGCCCCCGGAACTCACAGAGGATCCGCTGGCTTTCCCCCCGCAGCACCTCCCGGCAGACAGCAATGACCCCCTCCAGGATGTCCGGCGGCAGTTCCCCGGTGGTGTGGGCCTCCAGCACCCGGTCAAACCGCCCGGCCAGGCGGGGGGCCAGGGCCAGCAGCGTTTCCAGGTATTCCTCCACTGTGGGAGCCGCCGGATCCAAAAGAAGGGTGGAGTTGCTGAAGGCGTCCCCGGAAAAGAGGATCCTTTCCTCGGGACAGAGGAAAACCATGCTGCCGGGGGTGTGGCCGGGGCAGGGGAAAGTCTCCAGGGTCACGCCGCCCAGGTCGAACCGGCTGCCGTCCTCCAGCGGGTGGAACCGGTCCGGGTCGGCGGCAGGCTGGATCGTCCAGTCCGCCCCCCTTTTTGCCAGGGGAGATATTGCAAGCTCATTTTTCCGGACCGAGAGGTCGCTGTGCCGGAGGAAGATCTCCCGGTCCAGGGGAGACATCCAGACCTCCCCGAATTCCTCCGCCCCCATGGCGTGGTCCACATGGCCGTGGGTGAGCAGCAGGATCACAGGCTTTTGGGTGAGTTCCCGGACCGCCTCCAGCAAGGAGCCGAAGCCCAGCCCGCTGTCAATAAGGGCCGCCTTTTCCGAGCCCTCCAACAGGTACATCATCTCCCCGCAGGGGGCAGTGATTCGGGTGACCCGGGAGGTAAGGGAATTGATTTTGAAATCGTTCATCAGTGGTGTTTTCCTCCTTGGTATCGTTTCTTACAGGATACCACACCGGAGGGAAAAACTCAAACGCCAGAGGCCGGAAAGCGGTTCTCATTCCGGTCCTCTGGCATATCCAGGCATCCGGGCAGGATGTCCTTTTTACTTCTTTTTCAGAATGGTCTTTTCCATGGCGATCTTGGTCATCACGCTGAGTACCAAGGTGACGGCGGTGGTGGGAAGGAACACCTGCCAGAAGGAATAGGTAGTGGCCTCGGTGTTCTTGCCCAGGACCCGCAGGACCAGGATGCCCACAGGATAGTGGAGCATATAGACATACAGGGAGATGCTGCCCAGGTAGGCAAACAGCTTATTGGTGGCGCCGTTGTTCAGCAGGGCGGTGAGACCGTCCTTGTTCAGCAGGGAAAGGCCCACCACGGCGATGCAGAGGAAGGAAACGGTCCAGCGGTCCAGAAGGAAGTAGGTGGGCTGGTAGATGGTGTACCACATCAGCAGGACGCTGCAAAAGACATTGGCCACGGTGAGGGCGGCGCGGGCCCCGGCGCTGAACTCTGCCTTGGAGAGCTTCTGGAGGGCGTAGAAGAGGATGATGCCGATCATCATACCCAGCATGACGAACAAAAAGCCATTATTGAAGCCCAAGGTACCGGTGGCGCCGTCGGCAGAGCCGCCCATGCCGTTGGTGGAGGCCAGCTGGGCCCCAAAGGTGGACCAGGCGGTCTGGGCGGCCCGGGTGCCGGTAAAGATCAGCAGGACTTCGCTGGAGCCGAAGAACCAGTTGCTCCGCTCCATCCAGTAGCCCAAACTGCCGTTGCAGCTCATGGCGATGATCCAGCCCACATGGAATCCGATGATGGCGACAGAGATCAGGAAACGCCAGATCTCAATGGCGACATTGCGCTGTTTCATAAAGATAACTCCTCCTCATTTTTTGTTCCGCCCGGACGCCGCTTATCCGGGGCCATATCGTAGGCCAGGCGGATGCCCAGGTCGGAGACATGGTTACCGTACTTCATGCTCCGGGACTGCTCCAGCATCCTTTCGGTGATGCGGTAGACGCCGCTGTGGATGGGCTGGGTGTGGCCGCCCCGGCTGACAAAGGCGTCCAGCTCCCCGACAGCCACCCCTTTTATTGAGCGGTACGCTGGCAATATGCTGTTTGAGAAAAAGACCGAGTTTTCCTTTTCCACCAAGGAGCAGCTATTGGAGGACATCGCCTTTGTCCGGGAGCAGGGCTACGCCATCAACAACCAGCGGTATGAAAAGGGGATGGTCTCTATCTCGGTGCCAGTCATCCCCAAGACAACAAGGCTGGTGGAGTTCGCCATCAGTGTTTCCGGGCCAAGCACCCGGCTGCTGGAGGGACAAAAGGCTATTGTAAGCGAGCTGCTGGAGACGGCGGGAAAAATTGCAGGACTGATCTGAACAGGCAGAAAGCTGTTTTGGATTCTGGAGTCTGCCTGTCTGCTTCCTACATAACTGCGATTTTGGGATAGGACAGCCCCTCCTTCTGCCAAGTGATGATCTTCTGGGCAGTGATATTGCACATTAGAATAAAAAAGAGCCAACTGATCCAATCAAAATCAGTTAGCTCTTTTTCTATGGAAAAGAGATTTAGAACCTGTATTCCTAACCGAAGGATGCCGGATGGACGAGGTTTTTTCCCGTCAGACAAGGAGATTTTCCGCAGCCATACTGACGTATGGCAAGGGAAACCGACGCAGTATGGCGGGAAATAGACCGGCCAGACGGTGTGCAGCGGTTGTGAATACAGGTTCTTAGAGGAGGCAAACCTTACTGGAAGAACAGCAGCAGCATCCCAGCCGCCACCGCCGAACCGATGACTCCGGCCACGTTGGGGCCCATGGCGTGCATCAGCAGGAAGTTGGAGGGGTTGTACTTCTGGCCCTCCTTCTGGACCACCCGGGCGGCCATGGGGACGGCGGAAACGCCTGCCGCGCCGATCATGGGGTTGATCTTGCCGCCGGTGGCCTTGCACATCACCTTGCCCAGCAGAACCCCGCCGGCAGTGCCCATGCCAAAGGCGACGACGCCCAGGACGATGATCTGGAGGGTCTGGGGGCGCAGGAACATCTCGGCGCTGGCCTTGGCCCCCACGGTGAGCCCCAAGAGGATGGAGACGATGTACATGAGGGACTTCTGGATGCAGTCCACCAGGAGGGGCACCCGGCCCGACTCCTTCAGGAGGTTCCCCAGCATGAGCATCCCGATGAGGGCCCCGGCGCTGGGGAGGAGGAGAACGGTGAACAGGGTGACCACGATGGGGAAGATGATCTTCTCGGTCTTGCTGACCTCCCGGAGCTGCTCCATCTTGATGACCCGCTCCTCGGGGGTGGTGAGGAGCTTGATGATGGGAGGCTGGATCACCGGCACCAGGGCCATGTAGCTGTAGGCGGCGATGGCAATGGCTCCCAGGAGGTCCGGGGCCAGCTTGCTGGTGAGGTAGAGGGCGGTGGGGCCGTCGGCCCCGCCGATGATGCCGATGGAAGCAGCCTCCGGGCCGGTGAAGCCCAGGAAGATGGCGCCGAAGAAGGTGGTGAAGATGCCCAGCTGGGCCGCTGCGCCCAGGAGCAGGCTCCGGGGATTGGCCAGCAGAGGTCCGAAATCGGTGCCCGCGCCGATGCAGAGGAAGATGAGAGGCGGGTAGATGCCCAGCTCGGTGCCCTGGTAGAGGTAGTAGAGGAGGCCGCCGTTCTCATCCCCCACGGCGTGAGCCATGAGGCCGGCCAGGGGGAGGTTCACCAGCAGCATCCCAAAGGCGATGGGGATGAGCAGGTAGGGCTCAAAGCCCTTTTTGATGGCGAGATAAAGGAAGATACAGGCGATACCGATCATGATAAGCTCCCCGGGGAGCCGCAGGCCGAACAGCTCGGTGTTGCACTGGATCAGCTGGGAAAAGCCGGTGCTTTCCCAGAAGCCTTGGAGTAACTCCAGCATCTGTCAGCCCTCCCTTATTGGAGGGTGACCAGCGGATCACCGGCCGCCACAGCGTCGCCCTTCTGGACCGAGACCGAGGCCACGGTGCCGTCGGCGGGGGCGACCACCTCGTTTTCCATCTTCATGGCCTCGATGACCACCAGGACCTGGCCGGCCTTTACTGCCTGCCCCGCCTTGACGGGGACATCCAGGACGGTGCCCTGGAGGGGGGCGGTGACGGCACCGGCGGCAGCCGCCGGTTTGGGGGCGGCGGCCTTGGGGGCGGCGGCCTTGGGGGCGGCAGGGGCCGCCGCAGGGGCGGGAGCGGCCACGGGGGCGGGAACAGAGGAGACGACGGAAGCACCCAGCTCCTCCACTTCTACTTCGTGAGCGATGCCGTCCAGGACGACACGGAATTTCTTGACAGCCATTTCATTGCACCTCGTTACTGTATTTATTGGATGGTGTTGGTCCTGCCGGACTGGATCCAGGGGGTCTCCTCCCCGGCCACCCGGCGGATGCTGCGGACGACGAACCGGTCGGTGGTGGTCCCCAGGCAGGCGGCGACAGCGGCGGCGATAAGGACGGCGGCGGTACGGTCATCCTTTGCCGGGGCGGGGGCGGAAGCGGGGGCCGCGGCAGGAGCGGCGGCGGGAGCCGCCTTTTTCTCCCCCTTGGTCAAAAGCCAGTGGACCAGGTCGATCATATAGGAGATAGCCAGCAGGACGAGAAAGACGACGGCCAGACTGAACCCACAGACGATGAGGGCCCGGCCCATGGTGATGGTCACGTTTGCAAACATACGGCTCCCCCCTTACAGCGGAATATTTCCGTGCTTCTTCTTGGGGCGGTCGACACGCTTGCCGGCCAGGGCCTCGAAGGCGCTGATGACCCTTTTCCGGGTCTCGCCGGGGAGGATGACATCGTCCACATAGCCCCGGGCGGCGGCCACGTAGGGGTTCATCATGGCCTCCTGGTACTCCGCGATCTTTTCCTTCCGCTTGGCGGCGGGGTCGGCGGCGGCCTTGATTTCCTTGGAGAAGATGATGTTGGCGGCTCCGTCGGCCCCCATGACGGCGATCTCGGCGTCGGGCCAGGCGAACACCATATCAGCCCCCAGGTGCTTGGAACACATCCCGATGTAGGCCCCGCCGTAGGCTTTGCGGGTGATGACGGTGACCTTGGGGACGGTGGCCTCGCTGTAGGCGTAAAGCATTTTGGCCCCGTGGCGGATGATGCCCCCATGCTCCTGCTGGGTGCCGGGGAGGAAGCCGGGGACGTCCTCCAGGGTCAAGAGGGGGATATTGAAGCTGTCGCAGGTGCGGATGAACCGGGAGGCTTTGTCGGCGGCGTTGATGTCAAGGCAGCCGGCCATGGCCTTGGGCTGGCTGGCGATGACGCCGACGGACTTGCCGTTCAGGCGGATGAAGGCGGTGATGATGTTCCGGGCAAAATACTGCTGGTACTCCATCACCTCGCCGTTGTCGGCCAGAGTGCGGATGACGGCCATCATGTCGTAGGGCTTGTTGGGGCTTTCGGGCACGATGTCGTTGAGCAGGGCGTCCTCCCGGTTCAGGTCGTCGGCGCAGCCGTAGACCGGGGCGGGATCCAGGTTGTTCTGGGGCAGGTAGCTTAAAAGCTGGCGGATCTGGGCGATGCACTCGTCCTCGCTGTCGGCGGAGAAATGGGCGCAGCCGCTGGTGCCGTTGTGGGCCATGGAGCCGCCCAAAGACTCGGCGGTGACGTCCTCCCCGGTAACTGCCTTGATGACCTGGGGCCCGGTGATGAACATTTGGCCGGTGCCCTTGACCATAAAGATGAAATCGGTGAGGGCGGGAGAGTAAACCGCCCCTCCGGCGCAAGGACCCATGATGACGCTGATCTGAGGGATAACCCCGGAGGCCATGGTGTTGTTGTAGAAGATGCGGCCGTAGCCCGCCAGGGCGTCCACCCCTTCCTGAATGCGTGCGCCGCCGGAATCGTTGATGCAGATCATGGGGGCGCCCGCCTTGAGGGCGGCCTCCTGGGCCATGGCGATCTTGGCGGCGTGCATCTCCCCAAGACTGCCGCCGATGACGGTGAAGTCCTGGGCGGCGGCGTAGACCAGCCGCCCGTCGATGGTGCCGTAGCCGGTGACCACCCCTTCCCCGGGGGCCTCCTTTTTGTCCATGCCGAAGTTCTGGCAGCGGTGCTTGACGAAAAGCCCTGTCTCCACAAAGCTCCCCTCGTCAAAGAGCTTCACCAGCCGCTCCCGGGCGGTCTGCTTGCCGAGGCTGTGCTGTCTCTCGATGGCTTTCTCCCCGCCGCCCAGCCGCAGCCGGGCCTTGAGTTCCAGCAGTTCCTGCTGTTTTGCTGTTGCCAATTCCTATCCCTCCTGTTTCTTTTGGGGCCGCCTCGCGCCCCTTTCCAGCGCAGGGCGGCCTGTTGGTTACGATATTATTCCGGCTTCTTTTGGAAGCGGGCAGGTACTTGATACAGACCGCCGGAGATCTTGGAGATCTCCTCCAGACTCTTCGCGGCCAGCAGGTCCTTATTGGCGGCCTCGGGGCTGATGGCCAGATCCTGGGGATAAGCCACCTGGCCGGCCTTACGCATGGCCTTGATCTCCGCCTCGCTCACCAGGTCGCCGATGGGGGTGCCCTGGGCTACTGCCCCCAGGAGACGGGCCCGTTCCTCGGCGTTTTGGGCCTGGTACAGGTAGGCGATGCCCTGTTCGGTGACCACGTGGGTGACGTCCTCGCCGTAGACCATGACAGGGGCCCCCGCCATGCCGGCCTTCTTGCCGATGTCCACGGCGTCCAGCACCGGCACGAAGCCGGGGCCAAATTTGCTGCGGCTCTTCATCATCTGGACCACTAGCTTGCGGCCGGAAGCCAGGGATCCCGCCACAGGGGCGCCCATGTCGCCCCAGGCTTTGGTGCTGTGCCGGCGGCCGCCGGTGTTGTTGCCCATGTTAGGCGCGCCGCCGTAACCACTGAGCCGCCCGTTGGTAACGGTGGAGGAGTTGCCGGCGTAGTCCATCTGGAGGGTGCCTCCCAGGAATAGATCCATGCCATAGAGGCCGGCGATCTGGGCCACCGCCCGGTTGGAGCGCAGGGCTCCGTCGGGCCCGGTGAAAAAGATGTCGGGGCGGGCGGCGGTGTACCGGTCCATCCCCAGCTCTCCGCCAAAGGCGCAGACCTGTTTTACCCAGCCGTCCTCGATGGCAGGGATGAGGGTGGGATGGGGGTTCAGCACCCAGTGGGTGCAGATCTGGCCCTTGAGGCCCAGGAAGTTTCCGAAGGTGGGCAGCAGCAGCTCGATGGCCGCCCCGTTGTAGCCGATGCCGTGGTTGAGGCTCTTGACCTGGTGCTTCGCGTAGATGCCCTTGATGACCATCATCCCCATGAGGATGTGGGCATCCTGGATCTTGGCGGGATCCCGGGTGAAGAGGGGCTCCATGGGATAGGGCTCGCTGGCCTTTACGACGTAATCCACCCAGCCGCCGGGGATGTCCACCCGGGGAAGATCTTTGCTGTTCACAATGTCGTTGACCTGGGCAATGACGATGCCGTTCTTAAAGGCGGCGGCCTCGGTGAGCATGGGGGTTTCCTCGGTGTTGTAGCCGGTGTAAAGGTTGCCGTCCTTGTCCGCCCGGTCGGCGGCAATGAGACAGATATGGGGGGTCAGATCCACATACAGCCGTCCATACAGCTCCAGGTAGGTGTGAATGGCCCCGATCCGAAGCTTTTCGTCCGCCAGCATCTGGGCCAGGCGCAGGCTCTGCACCCCGGCGAAGGCGAAGTTCAATTCTTCGGCAATCCCCTTTTCAAAGAGATCCAAATGCTCGTCCCGGGAGATGGAGGGGATGATCATGTTGAGGTTATGTACCTTCCCCGGGTCCACCTGGGCCAAAGCGCCGGCCAGGAAAGCCGCCTGCTTTTGGTTGCAGCCCTCCAGCACCACCCGGTCCCCGGGCCGGATAACCTCCTCCAGGAAGGGGACGATCTCCGGGGTGGATACCACCTTTCCATTGGCGTACCGCTTCCCTGCGTCCATTCTTTCCCGCTTGGATCTTCGCTCGTTGTCCCAAACCATCTGCCATGTCTCCTTTCTTTGATCGAGGCGGTGTTCCCGCCATAATTTAAGGGAATTAAGTGACCTAACCGAGTCTGATAAAAATTTGTTTTTCTGCCCCCTATAATACCATTGACTTTCGATAGCGTCCAATATATAATTTGATACATACAAATATCAAAAATGATATTAAAAGGAGGGGCGTTTTTTCCATGATGGACCTGCATTCGCTTTTATACTTCAAGAAGGTGGCGGAACTTCAGCATCTCACCCGGGCAGCGGAGGAGCTTCGGGTGGCCCAGCCCTCTCTCAGCCGGACCATTGCGAGCCTGGAGGCGGATCTGGGAGTAAAGCTGTTTGACCGGGTGGGCAAGGGTATTGTCCTCAACCGCAACGGCGCCATCCTGCTGCGGCACACCAACAACGCCCTTCGAGAGCTGGAGGACGCCCGGGCGGAACTGTCGGACCAGGAGGCGGAGGGGAACCGTACGGTGACCATCTCCCTTTTTGCCGCCAGTAAGCTGTTCCCCCAGCTGATCTCCGCTTTTAAGGCGGAGTACCCGTCCATTCGTCTCCGGCTGGCCCAGAATGACCTTCGGAACCAAGGGGACGGGGAACAGGAGCGGGACATCGCCATCTTCTCCTCGGTACAGCCCGCTGCGGGGGAAAACGAACGGGTCCTCATTGAAGAAGAGCTACTCCTGGCCCTCCCCGAGGGCAGTCCCCTGGCCAGTCAGCGTGTGCTGCCCCTTTCCGATGCGGCGGAGATGGAGTTTATCTGTCTGTATAAGGGCAAAAGCCTGCGGACCATCACCGACCTGTACTGCCGGATGGCGGGCTTTTCTCCCAAGGTGGTGCTGGAGTGCGACAGCCCGGAGACGGTGCGGGAACTGATCTGCGCCGGAATGGGCATCTCCTTTGTCCCCTCTATTACCTGGCGGGGGATGGACACCCGGAACATCGTCCTGCGCCGCCTTTCCGCCCCGGACTGCAAGCGGTACATCAACCTCAGCTGGCGAAAAAAAGGATACCTCTCCCCGGCAGTGATCCTTTTCCGGGATTTCGTCCAGGATTATTTCGCGGTCCTCGCCCAGAAGTGACCCATTCAAAATAAAAGCCCCGCCTCTCTCCTCCCTGTCCTGGGAAGAAGAGGCGGGGCTTTTGCCTGCGAATTTCAATAACATTCAGAGTATTATTGATTAACAAAAAATATATTTCACATCATGTATTTTTAGTGTTACGATATTAACAAATTCATCGGGGGACGGCAGGAAAAGGAATGGATTTTGCCGGTTCCCTGGAAAGGAAGGGTTTTCCAAAATGGGTGTGTATGGTTTTGGGCTGATCGGGGCGTTTATGTTTGCCGGCTGCTTGCTGGGGAATCTGCTGGGAAATGCCCTGGGGCTGGGCAGTGATGTAGGAGGCGTGGGCTTTTCCATGGTCTTTCTCATCCTCTTCCAGATCTGGCTGGAAAAGAAAGGGAAAACACTGAACAAGGCGACAGAGGGGGGCATCCAGTTCCTTTCCGGCCTTTACATCCCGGTGGTGGTGGCCATGTCCATGAACCAGGACGTTTTTTCCGCTTTGGCCCACGGGCTGGTCCCGGTGCTTTCCGGCGCCTTGGCAGTGGTCATCAGCCTGCTGGCGATCCCTTTGATCCACCGGCTGTTCGTCAAGAAGTGAGGAGGTAGTGCATCATGGAAATCTTTGCAAAAATGGCGGCCTCTTATGGCCTGGTAGGTTCCTTTATTCTGGTCACGGTGGTGATGCTGGCCGGTTACTCCCTGGCCAATCTCCTCCATCAAAAGCGGATGGGCGCCGCTTTCTCCATTCTTCTGGCCCTGGTGGTGGCCTGGATCGGGGGGATGATCTCCCACGGGCAGCAGGCGGCCTACGGCGCGGAACTCATCACCAGCGTCACCCACGGCATCACCGACGTGAAGTTTATTACCCAAAGCGGTTCCGCTCTGGCGGTCTTTGGTGGGATCGGCGTCCTTGGGGGCGGTATGATGCGGGACTACACCATCATCTCCACCGCCTGGGGGGTCAAGGGGGAGAACATTGTCAAGGCCGGCGCCGCCGGCTTCATCGCCCTGATCCTGGGGCTGCTCATCTCCTACCTCAGCGGGGTTGGTATTGGCTACGCCTTTGGCTACCGGGATCCCTATGAGCTGGCCACCATCGGCGCCGGGGTGCAGACCTTTGTGGTGGGGCCGGTCACCGGCACGGCCTTTGGCGTTGGATCCGATGTCATCGCCCTTTCCATCGCGGCAGGGGTGGTCAAGTCGGTGGTGGTAATGATCCTTGCCCCTCTTCTGGCCAACAAGATCGGCCTGAAGGACCCCTCCTCCGCCATGATCTTCGGCGGTCTGATGGGGACCACCTCCGGCGTCGCCGGCGGGCTGGCAGCGGTGGACGCCGCTCTGGTGCCCTATGGGGCGATGGTGGCGACCTTCTACACCGGACTGGGGTGTTTGCTGACGCCGACGGTGCTTGCGAATGTTACAGCGGCGATCATCCACTAAAAGGCAATTCCATATGGACGCCCGCCGGACTGGGCAGGGGCTTGGAGGACGCACCAGTCATATGGCGCTGGTCAATGTCCCCAGGATGAAGCTCCAACTTCTCCATAAGCAGCTCTTTTTCATCGGGGATGATGATGCTCTCGGTGTTCTTTTTCAGCCGGATCAGCGAGCCGGTTTCCAGAAAGTCTTACCGGCCATCCGCCAGATAAAAAGCCATGTCACCCAGGGAGAAGCAGCAGAGACCATGTTTTTTGCAAATACATAGGATTTTGATAGAAAACGAAGGAGTGACAGGAATTTGATCCCGTCACTCCTTCTTGGAATTCTGCATTTATAATGGATCGCGTAGCTCTTTCCGGCTGTTATCCGGCATATCCGGCTGCCTGCTCCACGAAAGACCGAACATAGGCGGCACAGGCCTCCCAGTCACCGGCAGCTACGGCCTCCTTGGGCATCAAGCTGCTGGCCAGGCCAACGCCAAGGCACCCGGCTTCCAAAAAGCGGCGGATATTACCTGGGCTGACGCCTCCAATCGCCACATAGCTCGTTCCGTCAAAAGGTCCTTTTAGATCCTTTACATAGGATAGGGGCATACTTCCGGCGGGAAACAGCTTCAGCGTTCGATAGCCAAATTCCAGGCTGGTCGCAATGTCAGAAGGCGTGAGTACACCGGGAAGCAGCTTGACATTATTCCTGGCACAGTATTCAAACACGTCCAGCGGAGTACCGGGTGTCAGCAAGAACTGTGCGCCTGCATCCAATGCCCTCTTGCACAGTTCCACTGTGACGGAGGTTCCGCCGCCTACCAGGCAGCGATCCCCCAGGCGGCTTCGCAGTAAGGAGATCTGCTTCAGTGCGTCCGGGCTGTTGAGGGCAACCTCAAAGAAGGAACAGCCACCGGCCACCGCTGCCTCGGCATAATCCACTGTTTTTTCCAGGGGAACGTTCCGCAGGATACCCAGGATCGGGTTGTGAGCTACAATATCGTGCATATCCATACGCGCGCTCCCTTCTTACCATTCCGCCATGGTGCCGTCATAATTTCTCCACTTAGGATTTGTCCAATGGAGCCCCTGAGCGGAAACCTCCTTCACCATGTCCTCATCGATCTCCAGCCCCAGGCCAGGCCGGGTGGGCACATCCACGTAGCCATCCTTATACTGGAAGATCTCTTTGTTTTGTACAAAATCCAGCAGGTCAAAGGATTTGTTGTAATGGATGCCCAAGCTCTGCTCCTGGATAAAAACATTGGGAGAGCATACATCCACCTGGAGCGTGGCCGCCAGAGCGATCGGACCGTAGGGGGCGTGGGGGGCGGCTGCCATATCAAAGGCCTCCGCCATCGCTATGATCTTCCGCATTTCCAGGATACCGCCCACCAGAGCCACATCCGGCTGGATCACATCGATTACGCCTTGACGGAAGATGTTTTTATACTGCCAGCGGCTTACCAGCCGTTCCCCGGTGGCCAGCGGCGTGGACACATGGGCAGCGACCTCTTGGAAGGCCTCCTCGTTCTCCGGCAGAACTACCTCCTCCAAAAACATCAGTCGGTAGGGCTCCAGCTCATGGGCCAGCACCTTTGCCATCGGCTTATGTACCCGCCCGTGAAAGTCCACACCGATACCAAAATCGGGGCCGCAAGCCTCCCGGATGGAGGCCACCCGGTCCACCACCGCCTGAAGCTTATCAAAGGTGTCGATATAGTGCAGCTCCTCTGTGGCGTTCATCTTTATCGCGTCGAATCCCATTTTTTTGCGCTCTAAGGCTGCGCTGGCCACATCGGACGGCCGGTCGCCGCCGACCCAGGAATACACCTTGATCCGGTCCCGGGCCCGGCCGCCGAGAAGCTCGTAAACTGGGACGCCCAGGGCCTTTCCCTTGATGTCCCATAGGGCCATTTCCAGGCCGGAAACGACCGTGCCGTTGATAGGGCCTCCCCGAAAGAAGGATTTGTACATCTCCTGCCAAAGCCGTTCGATCTCAAAGGGGTCCCGACCCAGCAGGTAAGCCCCCATCTCCTTGGCTCCGGCCACAACGGTCTCCGTCTTTGTGCCGGAAACCATTTCGCCCCAGCCCTCAAGTCCCTCGTCGGTGGAGATCTTGACAAAGATCCAGCGGGGCTTTACCTCATATACCGAAATTCCCGAAATTTTCATCCTGCACCTCCTGCTCATTACAAGCCTTGCCCAAATCAACCGAAGAAACCGGAAACCACACTCAGCAGATAGGAGAGCAGGTGTGTGCCTGCATCCTCTGTGGAGATCAGCGCCGCCCCCGCCAGATCATATCCGCCGGAGACCGCCAGAGCGGTGTGGACCGGGGCCAGCGCAGTGGCAATGAAAAGCATGATGCTTGTAAAAATAACGCAGGATATGTAGCCGCGGACCACATTACCCTTGCTGAAGGCCACGGGATAGGCTGCCAGCCACATCCCCATGTACGCAATGTCGGAAAGAGGCAGCAAGCGGTTAAAGGGAAGGACCATACACAGGATAATGGTAGTGGGGACCATCAGGATCCCAACCGCGATGCAGCTGGGGTTGGCGATGGTCAGGGCGGAGTCGATGCCGATATGGAATTTGTTTCCTACAAATCGCTTGTTCAGCAGTTCCTTCACCGCGTCGGCAAAGGGCAGAAGGCCCTCCATCAGCACCTGCATCATCTTGGGGGTCAGGAGCATGGTGGCAGCCGTGTACATTGCAACATTCATCACGCCGGCGACGTTGTTTCCCCCCAGGATCCCAAATATCGCGCCCAGGATCGTACCGATCATAAGTGGCTCTCCCAGAACGCCAAACCGTCTTTGGATCGTCTCAGGGTCCGCCTGGAGCTTGTTCAAGCCGGGGATATGGTCATAGGCTTTGTCCAAAAGCCAGGCCAGGGGCGCCCAGCTGATGCTGTTGGAGGTGGGGAAAGAAACACCGGGGATCCCAAACGCCTCCTCCACAACGGGCTGCGTCCAGTCCGCCAGCTTAAAGGTGACAATGGCGCAGATGGCTCCGCAGACCAACCCGATGGCGACGCTGCCGGAGGCGTAGTAGCAGATGGCCGCGCAGAAGATAAAGTGGTTATAGCTCCAGAAGTCCACCATGACGCAGTTCGTCAGCTTTAGGGCCAGCATGACCAGATTTAAGCCCAAAACCACAAAGACGACCACCGCAGCCAGGGGATATGCCCAGGTAGCGGCAGCGCGGGCAGGCCAGCCCACATCCATAATGTCCGTGTGGAGGCCGAAATTCGCCACCATAGCCTGGACACTGGGGCCCACCTGGGCCAGGAAGGTGTTGATGACCAGGTTCACGCCGCAGAAGCCAACACCGGTGGTAATGCAGCATTTCAGAAGCGTGCCGATTTTTACCCGCAGGCAAATACCGATGATAAACATGATAATAGGCATCATGCACATGGGTCCCAGACCCGAAATCCAGTTCAGCGCGTCAATAACAACTTGCATTTAGATACCCTCCTATGCTTTTTATACCTCAAGATGTTTTCTCAGCGGCTACCATGGCTGATAAGAGATCGCGATCTCCTTCCAGCCGTGCCGCTATAGAGGCAAACCTTCAGTTCTTCAGGATCCGGATGATCTCCTCGATGGCTTCCTTCTCTCCCACTCCGGTAACAAAGCAGGTGCCCCGCACCACGGGAACCGAATCGGTAAGGCTGTCCTTCAGCGCCCCGGTGGGGACGATCACGTCCGGCCGCTCCACCTTCACCTTGCCCTGGACCTCGGCGAATTTACACTGGATAAATTTCACGTCGAGCCCGGCGGCGCTCATGGCCGTCTTGAGCTTGTTGATGGCTATGGTCGAGGTTATCATGGAGGAGCCGCAGCATACCATAATCGTTTTCATGTTCATTCTCCTTCTTGCTTCAAAATTTTAATGATCTGCTCGGAGGTTTCGGCGCGGACCAAACGGCGCATGACGTCTGCATTGGCTACCACGCCCATGATCTCCTGCAAAATGTCCAAATGCTTTCCGTTGGCGTCCAAGGCGATGTTGAAGATCACCTTGACCTCCACCGTTTCCGCCTTGTTGTCCATCCGCTGAAAGGTGACCGGCGTGTCCAACACGGCGACGCCCATAGCCGAGGTCACCACGTGGTCCGGCGTCACATGGGGGATTGCGGCGTTCCACTCCCCCAGCTCCAAGCCGGTGGGGTAATTTTTCTCCCGCTCCAGGATCGCCTCGTAAAAGCTAGGCTTCACCTTGCCGGCGGCGTTTAAGGCCTCGAACAGCCGCCCTAGGGCCTCCTCCTTACTCTCCGCCTTCACATGGGTCAAAATGCATTCGGGGAAAAGGATGTCCTTCATCTGCATTGTTCGTTCACCTCCTTTGTCTGTTTTTTTGCCAGGAAAAGCCGGGTCTTGTCGCTCCCAAGGGAAACACAATGGGCGCAAGGAATCTGGAATCCTTACGCCCATGTATTCAAGCAATTTTTGTGCCAGCATTATGGCAGATTTTGTTGTCACACTAAAAGCTGGTAAAGTTCTGTTGCAGAAGCTGCGTCAAAAAGCCGTTTGACATTGGATCTGTCCGAAATAAACTCATAAAATTTCTGTACATAAATTTGACAGTCCTCTGTCAAAGCGAATAAAAACACAAAATCTGCCGCCACGTGATCCGCCCACTCCACCGGACGGCGAAGCTTTGCCAGGCAGATGGCAGGTTTTGTGACAAAGGCTGGTTCCCCGTGGGGGATCGCAATCCTCTCCGGCAAGCAGGTCGCCCCCAGATTTTCCCGCTTGTAGACACTCAGCAAAAACTCCGGCTTTACACGGCCCTTCTCCAGCAGCAGCGTGTACATATGGTCAATGGCATCGTTTTTATCCTCGAAGTCTGCGTCGAACAGAATCATCTGCGGATCCAGCAGCTCCCCCAGGCCGTTGGACCTGCGGTGATAGTCCTCCAGCAGATTCGACAGCGCCATAGAGCCCTGGCTGGAAAAAATATATTCCATCGAGAGAAAGGGGATCCCTGGAAGCTCCGGATTCATAGTTCCAACCGCCGCCACCACGTCATAGTGGTGACGGAGTTCCTCCAGCTGGGAAAGCATCGCGTCCCGGTTCAACAGACCCACATCCACAATATGGATCCCCCGGCATTCGGTGATCGTGGTCTTGAGGAAACATTCGATCCTCTTGGCGTAGCCCTCTCCGGTGATGCACACGGTCAAGATGGCGGCGGGCTTGCCGGTGCGCCGCTTCACATCGGAAAAACCGGCGTGGAGGCGTCCGATCTCCAAAACGTCCGCCAGCTCGTCCAGGGTACAGCTTTCCCGGAATCCGGCGCGGTGTACCGCGTCCAGGGCCATCAAAGTGTCCACCCGTGCAACGCAGCGCACCTTCACGCCGGTACGCAGGGCGATCTCTGGGGTGAAGGAAGCCAGGGAACCCATATCCACCAGAAGAAGGCAGCCCTTGCCCTCATCCACTTGCTGGACCAGACGGATTGCGCGCTCTAGCACCTGCTCGCTGCTTTCCTCCCAGCCCATAGAGAAGCCCACAGCGTTGTCATCCTGTAGGATCCGGTTGACCACCTCTGCCATGGCTACGCCGATCTGTCCATGGGCCATAAGGATCACCCGGATGCGGCTCTGCTTCTTCCGGGCAGAGAAAGCAAACAGGCACAGGGTCAGGGCCCTTAGCGTCTGCTGGGAGATCGCTTCCTCCTGCCGCCTGCTTCGGTAGTGCTTCGCAATTTCAATAGCCAGGGCATATTCCGCCGGATATTTCTCCTCCAGGATGGGCAGCGCGGCGTTCCCTGCTTTGAAAAAGCTACCCTCGAAGCAAAGAGCCAGCGCCTCCTCCAGTCCGGCCCCAGCGGTGATCCCCTGCATTTTCTCCAGGATCGCGCCTACAACCTTCTGTATATCCTTGAGCCTTTTCTGTCCCTCATCCCCGGTACTGCCATGGCCGCACCTGGTCAGCTGGAACTGCTCCAGGATCCGCTTTTGCAGCTTGCGGGGATCTTCTCCTGCCTCCACCTCTTCCTCCATCGTCTGACGCATCTGGTCATAGATGGTGTCCAGCCCCGGCGTTCCTTTCAGCTCACGGTCCCCCTGGAGCGGAAAGACCAGCTGGTGGCAGTACCGGCTCTCAACCTCCAGGGGCCTGGGGACCAGGCCAGCGGAAAGCAGATGCTCCACCAGCTCCGAGCGGATATATACCTCTTTGTCTTGGTGTGAAAGGCTCTCCAGAAAGGCGCTGGCACAGCAGACCTGGATGTCGCTTTGCAGCTGCCCGATGTTGCCTGGGCAGTCGTATTGCAGAAGGGTGCGGACGGTATCTGCCTCCACGACCAACCGTCGGTCAATTTTCTCCTGCTCCTTGGCGAAGATTTCGTTGATGATCGCAAAACGTTCCGCCAGCGGGCGGTCGACCAGGGCCGGCATGGAGATCACTATGGGGATCCGGCGCCGGAAGGTCAGCAGCAGCGCAGATTCCGGGGAAGATGTGGTGGCGGCAATCAGCCGTACCGACGCCCTGCGAGCGGGACCGGAATCCCCCAGGCGGCGGTATGCCCCCTTGTCCAGCAGATAGAACAGCATTTCCTGTCCCTCACCGGAAAGCCGGTGTATCTCATCCAAAAACAAGATGCCGCCATCCGCCTTGGCCACCAAGCCCTCCCGGCTTTCCCCCGCCCCGCTGAACGCCCCTTTCACATAGCCGAAAAGCTGGCTGTTCAAGAGTTGGGGGTTGTCCGCGTAGTCGGCACAGTTGAAGGCGGCAAAGGGCGCGTCGGGTACCAGGAAACCCTGCTTGACCGCATACCGATACATCGTCTCCGCCAGGAAGGTCTTGCCGGTTCCGGAGGGGCCGATGATCAAGGTGTTGAGTCCGTTGGGCGGATAGGATACCGCCGCTTTCGCCTGATGGACCTGGGCCTTCAGCCCGCCCTCCCAACCGATCATGCTTGAAAAAATGTCCGTTTCCGGCGGCGCCGGCGCCTTCCTGGGGAATGGCGGAAGGACCTCCCTCAGTTCTTTGACCAGGAACCGGGAAACCTCATAACCGCTTTCTTTCAGCCGGGCCGTCAAAGCCCGGTCAGAGAGGCCAGGCTCCGACCGAAGCAGCATCTCCATATCCTTTAGCAGCACCGGACGAAGGCGGGCCCGGGAATCCGGGAAGCCCGCCTCCCGGCGGAGCTGGATCACCTGCTCCCGACGGAGACCCAGCAGCTGCGCCAGTTGTTGGTCGGTATAGGGCCGCTTTGGATCCTCTTGTGCAAGATAGTCCGCAAGACCGACAGGCATGAAGGCCGCCCCCTTCCGCATTAAAGAGTTCCGCCGAAAATGCGGCGGGGATTGTCCACCAGCATGGTGCGGAAAGCCGCTTCGCCGATCTTGGAAACCAGAGCGCTTTTCAGGGAGGTCAGGATATAGGCAAGGCCGGGCGCTCCGCCATAGGCCGGCAGATAGGATCTTTTCCCCATATCTCCAGCCAGCGTGACCCGCTCCAGGCAGCCTGCATCCAACAGCTCCAGGATCATCCGCACCCGGAAGGCATCCTTATCCGCCAATTCCCGGCCTACGTGGTCGATACAGATGAACGCGCCCATACGGCAGAGCCGAATGGCATACTCTATGTCTTTGGCGCTATCAATATGGCAGAGGAGTACATGGCCCGGGTCCACGCCCAGCTTCTCCAAAGCCAAGATCTGCTCCACGCCCATCGTTCCCCGGTCACAGTGGGTGCTGATAGGGATCCCCGTTTCCAGGTGTACCCGCGCCGCCGCTTGAATGGCCCGGGTCTCAAGGGCGGTGATCTCCTGGAAGCTGGTCCCCAGCTTGATCACGCCGGGGCGAACGCCGGTACCGTCCAGGCCATTCTCGATCTCATCCATCAAAATGTCATATAGCTGCAGATCGGTCTTTTCCCCAAACCAGGGGGGCATAAACAGCTCCTTGTGAAAGCCTGTGCAGCAGATCACATGGACACCTGTTTTTTGAGAGATGCGCCGGTATGCCGCCGGATCCCGGCCATAGTGAATGGGGGTCATTTCCACCAAGGTATTGCCCCCGGCGGCGGCAAAGGACCGAACCTCATCCTGGGAGGCGGCCTCATTTTGAAGCGTATAGGGAATATAGGTGTCGTCCTCCAATTGAGGCTGAACCATCAAATGCTCATGTACATAGGTTGTGCCCATCTGCTCCGGACGGATGGGGCCGGTCACGGTAACCACTTGATTCCACAGCATAGCTTTATACCCACTTTCAGCAATTTCAAGCAGCGTGAAGGGGGCCTGCCTTCCAGACGATAAAAGCTCGATTTAGGCAACAAACAACCAAGCCCCGTTCCGCTGTTGTGATCAGAAGGATTCCAGATTCCTCAAACCACAGATTCCGTACAAGGCTTGCGTTTTAACATTGCGTGCTGTGGGGGGCGGTTTATCGTCGGCTTTTCCTTGCTTATAATTATAAAATCTTTTCCGGCTGTTGTAAATAGAAAAATCTATCCTCGCTTTCCGGCAAATTATCATACAGATCCCGCCGCCAGGGCCTGGAGGGACATGGCCCCCCTCTCCACCATAAGGCGGCAGAGTTCCGGGAAACGGCAGGCAAAACAGATGCAAAGCCCCATAGGCCCGAACTCGGTCTCAAAGACGGTGATCTCGTCCCCGGCGGTAAGGGTGTCCGGCTCCCGGAAGCTCTGGCCCCTCTCCACACCAATGTCGACCAGGTGGACCTTGCGGTGCATTTGGGGTTTGTTTTACTTTGAGGCCCTCATTGAAAATACATAAGGCAAACACATTCGTTCGAGGCGCAAGGTCGGTCAAAATTAAGAACCTGTATTCACAAACGAAGGATGCCGGATGGACGAGGTTTTTCCTGTCAGACAAGGAAATTTTCCGCAGCCATACTGACGTATGGCAAGGGAAACCAACGCAGTATGGCGGGATAAAGACCGGCCAGACGTTGTGCAGCGGTTGTGAATACAGGTTCTAAGATAGCCACCCCAAAATGACACCAATCATTTCCGTGTTTTATTTTTTCAGCAATATAGGCGCACAGCATTTTCTCAATATTTATGGAACTTCCGTTTTTGCAAAATATGGTGGTCAAAATGTGGTCACTAAGCAAAAGGGAGGCCCATAGATCGGCTTATAAAACCAATCTACGAGCCTCCTAATCACAAAGAGCTCATTCCCACTCGACAAATCCTATCATATGGGGCTGTATTTTCTGTGCTTTTACAGGTATAGCATTCGCAAATTTGTTAATATTTCACCTGCTATTTTTGGCCGCTAATTTTCTTAGTATCAAAATAGTATCACAAAGACCGGGGAAATGCAACCAAGTTTTGCTGAACTGTTTGTTGAAGAAAGTCTCTAATAAACGGGCCATTGTCGTTTAGATTTGAATTTGGAAACTTTCAAAATTAAACAATCCGCTTCCTTGTTTAAGCTGTTTATTTCTGTCTATTTTCTCAAACCCAGCCTCGACTTCATCTATCAGTGAAACCGGAATATTCAACTGATGATGACCAGGCAGAACTCTTGTAATTTTGTATTTCTGCAATCGTTTTACAGACTGGTAGAAAAGTTGCGGATCAGTGGTTGGATAAAAGGCATAGAGGCACCCTTTGTAAATCAAATCACCAGAATACAGACATTCTTGTTCCAACTCATAAAAGCAACAGTGTCCGGGGGAATGTCCCGGCGTATGAATCACCTGGATTTTTCGCCCACCTAAATCCAAGAAATCGCCATCATGCAAAATTTTTTGTGGCACACCATGAAAAATCTGATAGGCGTTAATGTTAAACTCTGCTGGAAAATCGCAAGGGAGTTTTGTCAGATTGCTCTTAACTACTTGCAGTGGAATTGGAAATTTGACAGATAGCCATTCTTTTTCCGCTTCATGTACGGCGATATTATCAAAATACTGATGTCCACCAATGTGATCCCAATGAACATGAGTTGAAACCACCATAACAGGCAATTTTGTCAACTCATCCACGATTTTTCTAATGTTGGAAACCCCCAACCCGGTATCAATTAGGACAGCTCTCTCCTGCCCGCATAGCAGATAACAGTGCGTTTCTTCCCAATGCTTATACTCGCTGATTGCAAATGTCTGCGGGGCAATTTCTTCAATTGTAAACCAGTCATCCATGTATAATGCTCACCTTATTATAGATACAGATTTGTTGCTCTTATCATAGCAGAAAAAACACCTGCTGACAAGCATAAATCAGGAGGGCGCTCCAAGGAGTGCCCTCCTCCTGTTGTTAGTTCGGACCGCAAAAATGGAGCTTATTCCCACTCGTTGCTGGGTATCATATTCTAACGGATTTTGCTTTAGAAATATGATACCCTATTCTTTTGATTATTTGATATGTCCATATTATCCAGCCTATACGATGGGGTGTTATCAGTTTGTTATCAGGGGTGATAACGTACCATACGACTTTTGAAAACAATGGGTGTCCGGTGGCTTACTCTTTATGTAGTATTATAGCGCAGATTTTTATGATAAGGTACTGTCAAGCGTAATGCGCAAATTTACTTAGCAGTCTCTGGAAGATGAGGTCAGCCAACAATAGAGACGCCCTCCCCAGTGTATTCTTTGGGCCTTTTCCTATTAGTCTTCGTCGATTTCATCTCGTGCAGATGTGGTCAACTCCATCATCTTTTCTGCGTAAGTAACTCCATCAATCTCTTCATCAGCATACTGTCTCATTAACTCATCAATCTGCTCTTTCAGTTCCTCCCTGGTCATATTATTACCTCCCCTTATGTTATTGATTTGCCAGAATCTAATGTAGTTAAGTTTTTAGCGATTTGAGTTTCACGGATTCAAGTGACAAAGACATTGTGCCACTAATTTGTCACGTTGCGGAGGACCATAATCTAACGGGTTTTGCTTTGGGATTATGTACTCCTGTTCTTTTGATTATTTGATTTGTCCATATTATTCTGCCTGTACGATGAGTTGTTATCAAATTGTTATCGTGAATAATAACACTCTACACTAATATGTTTTAGACTTTGATTTCTATTGTATCGAATTTTTAGTGGTCTGTCAAGCCTTGCAATGTAGAAAAAGTAAGTTGCAAAGACACTAATGCCACGATTTTTTATCGTCTAATGCTCAGCGTCTTCCAATGAAGTTAGTTTAGGATATATTCCAGAATGCTTATTAAGTATAACTTCTTCTCTTACTCCTTTCCCCGGTGTTGGATACCCGTCACAAACTATCTGACGAAACAAATCCATTCCACCTGCATCTATGCAGATTTTCCCAATATTTTTTTCCATATATTCAGGATGCGCGCGTAAAAAACTTTCTATTTCGGGCGATTTAGTGAATCTATCAAGAATATTTTTCTTGCCAAAACAGTCATTTTTATATAGTTGCTTGAATGATACATCATCAATTTTTATAATATATATTGACTTTTCCAATTCATCTGCCGGCAAAGAAATGATACAGCTGTCGTCCATGATTTGCCCCGGCAAAACACTCGTTGCATGGCAATAATGCGCCGAAAAGATTTCTGATCCTAAACGATTATCAAAATTACAATCATTTAGATAAACTCGGCCCAAGTCAAGTTTTTCATCTCGATAATACAGATTCAAAATGTACAATGCGCCCATAGCGTGAAGTAAATTCTCAATACTTGCTTTTTTCAACGAGCCTCTTTTATCGTGTTTTACTGCTTGATACGCCTGCTTCCATTTGCTGCCGCTTGTCCCGCGCTTACAGGCTTTGTGTAGTGGGGTTAATATTTTGTTTTCCGTTTTCGTACAATAATAGTTTATAGCGGAAACTGCTATTTGCTTTTTCCCTAAAAGCCATGTTTTCTCTAACAAATCCAAGCAATCTGTGTCAAAATATAGATCCCTGGTTTTTCCTTGAGAATCTGTTGGGGACATATTCCCGCCAAGCATACGATATAATTCTTTGGAAAGTGCCTCGATTTCCACGGAGCAACGCACGATCAAATCCGCAATAAACATGGAATATGTTCCAAGTTGATCATCGGAAAAATGAATATATCCAGCCAATTTGAGGAATTCCTCTTCAAGATTTTTATAAACTGGCCAATATAGATTAGGGGTAGGCATAGACAAACCTCCTTAGCATTTTTACTTTCTCACGCCTCCATAACCTTCGCCTGGTATAGCTTCATCAATTCCGCCACGCACTTGCTCTCGGTCATTTCTTTTACTGAAAATCCATACGCCTGCATGACCGCCCGGTCGTTGTTCTGGTGGGCTTTTCTCAGCTCCGGGGGCATGGTCAGTTCATCGTAAAGATCAGCCAGACTGCTATCCGGGTAGAGGGCGCGGGCGTCCAGAATAGCCTGGGCGGTTTGCTCAATTTTAGCCTTCTGCTCGGGAGTGGAGTTGGGCCAAGGGAAATTGTTATAGACTACATCTTTAGAGTAACGGTAATCGCTTTTCATTCTGGCACCAACTGTCCGCATCCAGGCCATATGAACATTAGATGTTAATACGCCAAAATGATATAAAGTTGCATTTTCTATTATAAATAGCGTATTACCGGCAATAGTTTTTTCGTTAAGATAACCCATAGGAATGTATTTTCTCTGTTGTGACGAAGTAATAGGTATTGCAATATATTTTGATGGGTTTTTTTGTTCCCTAAATAATGTGGGGGTTTCCGCCTTCTTTCTTGCTCCAGGGTCGTTACTCGAAGCCCGCATTTCTTGTACCGCTTTTACCCGTTTAAGTACATATGGCATTTTCCTTAGTTGAGCAGGAGAACAATTGACAAGCCACAGACACCACCGACGCTTATTGTTAATAAATTCATATCCCATCATATATCGTTTAATAAAAGGAACAGCATCAGGCTCTTTTGCAATGAAATCTTCATAGTCCCTTTCTTCAATGATAAGATTTCCACCATCCATCGCTTGATTTCCCATAGAAATCTCCGGGACATCACAAATAGGTTTCTTCCGGCTTGTAATTAAAATATTATCTCCTTCAATCAGGTATGGACTAATATTAGATGCAATTTTTGCTGCTCCATTTGAATAAATAGCTTTATTTATTCGAGAAAAACAAGAAAAACCGATAATAACCACATGAACATTGGCTATATTATTTGATTCGCTTGCCCACACAAATGTACGCCATGCAAAATTGATAGTTAAATTATACTTGCTTAGGAGAAATTCCCATAAATCACCTACCATTTGGCCTTGCGTGACAGAATTTGTGGAAACAAAAGCAACTTCACAGTTTGTTCCTTGAATAAACTCAGCTGCTTTTTTGTACCAACAACAAACATAATCCAAAAGTGCCGGTTTGATAGATTTTGAAAAGACCTCTTGCATATCAGCCTTCTGCGCTTTGTCTGCAAACTTGAATCCTACAAACGGCGGGTTGCCCATAATATAGTTCAGCTTATATGGGGGTACAACACTTTCCCAGTCCAGTCGCAGAGCATTTCCCTCAGTAATGTTAGCATAAGATCGTAGAGGCAGAAAGTCCAAAGTCCTGTTGATGATGTCCTCGGTTTCCTTCATCATCTGGCTCTCAGCAATCCACAAAGCAGTCCGAGCCACTGTGACAGCGAAATCATTGATTTCAATACCGTAAAACTGCCCGATGGACACCTTGATAAATTCCCCTCCCGCCATCAGGGTCTGTCCATGATAAAGTAGGTCAAGAACCTGATTTTCCAGGCGGCGCAGAGAGAGATATGTCTCGGTAAGAAAATTCCCGGAGCCGCAAGCCGGGTCCAAGAAGGTAAGTCCCGCCAGTTTCGCCTGAAAAGCCTCCAATTTGACCTTGCGGGTCTTGTCCACTGGGATCTCCTTGATTTTCTCCAGCTCCCCATGCAGTTCATCCAGAAACAGCGGGTCGATAACCTTGTGGATATTCTCAATACTGGTATAGTGCATCCCGCCGCTGCGCCGGGTTTCCGGGTTCAGGGTGCTCTCAAAGACAGCGCCAAAAATCGTGGGGCTGATGGCAGACCAATCAAAATCGGAACTGGCCTTCTCCAAAATCAGGTCAATGACTTCATCCCCCAGACGGGGGACCTCGATAGCTTCATCGGCAAAAAGTCCACCGTTGACATATGGGAAAGCAGCCAGGTCGTCATCCAGATATTGATCCCGTTCCTCCGGCTTCTGATCCAGCACCCGAAAAAGATCAATGAGGGCCCGTCGGTCCTCTGCCTTGTGCCGCTGGAGGTAATTGTGGAACATCCCCCGGCTGCCAAAGATCCCCGCATCCTCGGCATACAGACAAAACACCAGCCGGACACAGAGGGCATTGAGGCTTTTCAAGGTTGATTCCGCCCCGGGATTTTTATACTGCCGGAGCAGGGCATCGTATAAGACGCCCACGATCTCCCCTGCCTGCAAGGAGACTTCCATCTCCTTTTTAATGCTGGTATCCCCGGTATCCACCAAAAATTGCAGGCGGTAGTATTCCTTTTCCAAGTCGCAAAGGCGGATGATCTCCGGCTCTCCGGTGGGGCGCTCCATGTCGTAGACATAAAACTCGGCAAAATTGCAGGTAACGATCCAGCGGGGGCGCTGGGAATAGGGCAGCTCGGCGGCGTACCGCTTGGCCTGCTGGAATGGGGACAGCAGGGAGCCATCCGACTGCTTAATGGGCTTGTTCAGCTCCTTGCCCAGGCTTTTCTGCTCAATCAGCACATGAGTGGAGGGGATGAAGCCATCGATGAAGCTGGTGTGGTCCAGCATCACCTGGTCCTCAAAGAGGATGAACTTGTCCGGTTCGGTCACCCCATAAACCTTCTGCAGCAGGGAAAGCCAAAAGGTTTGGCTGTGGCCCTTTTCATAGCCCTTGCCCGCCCAATCGGCGGCGAATTGTTTTGCGGCGGCGCGGCGCTGTGTATCTGTCATGGAAGTATCCTCCCCAAGTGCTTTTCTTACAGGATACCACAAAAAGGGGGATTTTTCCATAGTGGCGAAAAACATATGACATTTATCTTTCGATATTATTATTACGATTTCTCCTTTGAGGTGTTTTTGCCTTGCGCTCAATAGCTTCTTGCAGCAATAAACGACCCAAGTTTTCCTCCACCTGCCCGGAGCGCAAAGCTATACCTTCACACAAGGCCACCTCACTCCGTTGCTTTTTAATCCGCCGGGATAACTGCCGGATTTGTCCCCGGACCTCATCAGTGACCTGCTGGTCTCCCTTTCGTGTAAGCCGCCGCAGTTCCTTCCGAAGCTCCTGCCGCTGGACAGTCAACGCTTCTATTCCTGATTTTGCCACCTCTATGCGGCTGGATAGCTGTTCCATTGTGGTGATCCTCTCTCTCGCCAGAAAGAAGGTCTCCCGGTCCAGCTGTTCCAGCTTTGCTATATCTTCCCTCAACTGGCAAGATACCTTCTTAACGGATGCTGGCCGCTTTTGGATGATATGCAGTTCATAGCAATAACGGAAATATAGCGCCTGCAAACCAGTAAACCTTTTTCGGGGCTTTCCCCGCAAGCGATACCAGCAGAGTGGTCGATGCTCTGCTTCTGGGAAGGGGATTTGCTTTTGGATGTTCTGCAAAATCCGCTTTTTGATCTCATCCGGGTTGTATCCTGCTCCCAGCTTGTGAAAGCGGAAATAGCCTTTTGCCCCCGGCGGTTTGAGAGCGGGATATTTTAATGGTTGTCCGTCCTTTGCCCTGGTCTTAAACTCGTAGCCCATCTTGGTCATCACCCGGATAAAATCCCGTCCTGTGGTGGAGGCTGCAATCGCTCGGCCAATATCCGCCCGGATGCTCCCTCGGAGGGTAGAACGGCCTTCCTTCTCTGCCTGCCATTCAGCGTAGCTTTTGGATTTCCCTTCTGACTGTTTTACCACCGACAGGCCGTACTCCTTACAAAGTTCATCCGAAGCAATTTGCATATCCCGGTAATCCTGCGCCGTCCGGTGAAACTTCTTCCCATCCACAAAGGAAACTGTATTCAAAACAAAGTGGGAATGCAAGTGATTTGCTTTATCCAAATGGGTAGCCACTACAGCTTGATACTTTTCTCCCCACAACCGCTCCGCTAACTTTACCGCAATTTCATGGGCTATTTCCGGCGTGGCCTCACCAGGAGCAAAGGACTGATACCCGTGATAAGCTGTTGTCCCACCTTCTTTTCCGAAACGCCTTTTTACAGCCATCATTTCACTGACCGCTGTTCCAGGACAACAGTTTATCCCGGAAACAAATTGTTGCAGAACTTGTCCTCCCTCATCACTAATACTAACAACGGCCCCCTCTGTTTTTTCCTGCTGCATAGCGTAGCCAATTACTGCCAATATATCGTCTTCACAAAATGCCGGATTTTCAGTTTTTGCCGGATTCACCGCATAATCTACAACCTTACCAATTCGTCCTTTTATCCGCCATAAGGATGTAACTGCCATCATCTCACCCCCTTAACTGACGAGGCATAACAACTGCATCTGTAATCTGTTTGACCGCTGTTTCAAATTCGCCAACAGTCTTTTTATAAAGCGGAACATCTATCATGTTTAGTGTTTTGGCCTTCCTTGCAATCTGATTCAAGTTATTGCCGATTCTGTAAAGTTCTCTCATCATAGCATAGTAATCTGGCGGAGGTGCGTCCTGCGGTACAAGACCGTTTATCAACTGCCGCAAATACGCTTCTCTGGATAGACAACTTTTCTTCACTCTTTCATTCAAAATATCCGCTTCTTGTTGATTCAATCGAACCTTAATTTCCACAGTCCTATTATTCAACCGCATTCTCCTTTCCGCTGGGGGTATTAGGGGATCACCCCTAACAAGCTGCCTTTTGTCCCCAAAAGGCGATGCTTGCTAAGACTATACCAACCTTCTCAACTCAATCCGAAACCTTCTCTGAAAAGGACAAAGGCGGAGGTTTTTATTACCTCCGTCCTTGTGTAAATCGTGATTTTTTGCTTAGCTGTAAATCAATTCCTTCAAAACGATTTCTTCTGCCGATGCCTTGATATTATTCATCCGTCTAACCCATTCTAATTGATTTTCAGCTTTGAGTTCTTCGGTTACACCAAAAGTATTTACCATCTGAAAAACAAGGTGATTCACCATCTCCTTTGCCTGTTGGTCGATTTCCTCCAAATGCCTGTCCAGCTTGCCACTCAATTGCAAACCCGTATAATATCCGTTTCTGTGTTTGCGAAGATAACTTCTCCGCAACATTCCGTACTTACCGAGTTTCGGGGCTTCTGGAACGGTGAGATCGGGTAGTAGATAATCACCCTCCTGATGATAAGTTAAAATCATTTTCAACACTCCATTTCTATACATTACTTACTGAAAGATTATTATTGGCTGAAAAGAAGATATTTTATGATATAGCTTTACCCCCCTCCCCCTCTTCTTTCAGCCCGTTTAATGTGGTGTTAATCTGTTTGATAATATCTAACAGATCATCCGACACATTCTCCCCAACACCGATTCTCCGAAGTTCTTCTAAAACTTCCGCCATCGTGTTTTTCAGAGCTTTATAAACTCTTGGATTCCCAACAACTTTGATTTCTCTTTGCAAAACCCGCCAAATCAAATAGTCCTGTTTCGACAATCCCGAAAGCCGAACATTTACATCCAACTGCTCCGCTTCCTCTGGTGACATCCGAAAAGCGACCGTTTTGTTTCTCCAGCGGTTTTGCCTGTCCAAGTTTTTAGCCGACATCTTGAAACTCCCCTTTCTCTAAATCATCTAATTTATCTGCCATTTCCATCTGTTTAGAAGGGAACAGGTGTGCATATCGGTAAGTGATTTCGATACTTTCATGTCCTACCCTGTCTGCAATCGCAACTGCCGAAAAGCCCATATCAATCAAAAGCGAAATATGGCTGTGTCTTAAATCGTGAATCCTGATTCTTTTTACGCCAGCTTCTTTTGCACCTCTGTCCATTTCGTGATGCAGATAGCTTTTGGTGATTGTGAAAATGCGGTCTTTCTTTTTCAACCCGTAAAGCATTTTCAGATAATCCTGCATATCTTCACAAAGAAACTTTGGCATTTTTATCGTGCGGTTACTTTTCTTTGTTTTCGGTGTAGTGATTACATCCTCTCCATGAAGTCGCTGATAGGACTTGTTGATTCTAACAGTACTGTTTTCAAAGTCGAAATCAGCTGAAGTTAGCGCAAGCAGTTCGCCTTCTCGGATACCGCACCAGTAAAGCATCTGGAATGCGTAGTAGGAAACTGGTTTGTCCATCATCACTTCGGAAAATTTTTGGTATTCTTCCCTTGTCCAGAACATCATCTCTTTTCGTTCTTCTGTTCCCATGTTCCCGGCTTTACCAGCAGGATTGGAGCGCAAATCGTAAAACCGAACAGCGTGGTTAAAAATGGCACTCAACTGATTGTGCAGCGTTTTCAGATAGCTTTGGGAATAGGGTTTTCGCTTTTCATCCCGATAAGCCAATAACTCATTTTGCCAAGCAATCACATCCTTTGTAGTAATCTCGCTGATTTTCCGCTCCCCAAAATAGGGAAGGAGTTTTTTCTGGATAATGTTTTCCTTAGTCAACCAGGTGTTTTTTTTCAAGCGGGGCTTCAAATCTGCTGTATAGATTTCCACAAAGGCTGCAAAGGTCATATCCATATCACCGCTGGTCTGTTGGTGGAATTTCTGCTCCCATTCCTGGGCCTCCCGCTTGGTGGCGAAACCCCGCTTGCACTTCTGTTTCCGCTCCCCTTTCCAGTTGGTGTATCTGGTCATTACAAACCAACTTCCATTCTCACTGTTTTTGAAAACGCTCATTGGCATCCCTCCCTGCTTTTTCCATAAAACCGTTCCTCGAAATACTGGCGATTGACCCTTCCTGCAATCGTAAGGAATCCCTTCTTCCGCAGTTCCTCGTTCAACTGCCGGATAATCTTGTAAGCGTAAGGCTTAGATACCTCCAACTCCGCTGCTACATCCTCCGCCCGAATGAATCGGTTCTCCATTCTACCCTTCCTTTCTTCGTTATTTGCCGTTCTCCCAAACAGTTCCAGCAGGCAAATCCCCTGTGCGGTGCTGTGCCGTTTTCTCACCCCCTGGTCCGCTCCCTTGTGATCTTCGCAGGCTTCTCCGGGGTGGTGCTGCTTGGCCGGTCATCCACTTTTCAAAGCAGTTTTGTTTAGCTTCTAATTCCATTGTACTAAACATTATTGTTTCTGTCAAGTGGATTTCAGAAAAATATTTAATATTTTTGCTTAGGTTTCTCTTGACGGTTCTAAACTTATCTGTTATACTTTCTGTATCACATACACAGATAGGAGTAGCCGCTATGGCAATCGAAGAACGAATCCGCTTTTTCCGCAAGATGAGAGGTATGACTCAAAAATACCTGGGGATGCTCATGGGGTTTCCAGAACGCTCCGCCGATGTCCGTATGGCGCAGTATGAAACCGGCTCCAGGACACCCAAGGCAGACCTCACAAGGGCCTTGGCAAACGCCTTTGAAGTTTCCCCTAATGCCCTAACCATACCAGACATAGATACCGATATTGGCCTTATGCACACACTCTTTGCCTTGGAGGACCTGCGGGGGCTGACGATTGGCAAACTGGACGGGGAAATCTGTCTGCGGCTGGATAAATCCAGAGGAATCACCTACCTTTCCATGTTTGAAATGCTGTCCGCTTGGGAAGAACAAGCTGAAAAACTAAAAGCCGGAGAAATCACCAAAGAGGACTACGACCGCTGGCGGTACACTTATCCAGAGATGAAAGCACAGCAGACAAGAGACAGGCTTGATGCCTTGCGGACAGCCGCCAAAGATACTGAAGCCTAATAGACAACAAAAAGCCCTTACCGACACAGCCATCGGTAAGGGCTTTCATAATATGGAACTGTTGCCAGAGGAAACTACTCTGAACCCGCTAACCACCTGCTTCGGAGAATGTGCTATCCTCCCAGAGGTGTTATCAAATCGTTATCAAAAGAAGGATGGAAATCTCGTAGAACCGCTTAAAAAGCCAGTCTACAAACAGCAGAAATTCATTCCCACTCAATCGTCCCCGGCGGCTTAGAAGTAATATCATACACCACCCGGTTCACCCCGCGCACCTCGTTGACGATACGGCTGGAGACCCGCTCCAGCACCTCGTAGGGGATCCGCGCCCAGTCCGCTGTCATAAAGTCGGAGGTGGTAACAGCGCGAAGGGCCAGGGTGTGGTCGTAGGTCCTACCGTCCCCCATCACCCCTACGCTGCGGGCGTCGGTGAGGACTGCAAAGAATTGCCCCACTTCCCGGTCCAGCCCCGCTTTCGCCATCTCTTCCCGGAAAATGGCATCCGCATCCTGGAGGGTTTGCACCTTCTCGGCGGTGACTTCCCCCAGGACCCGCACCCCCAAACCGGGGCCGGGGAAGGGCTGGCGGTAGACCAGCTGCTCCGGCAGTCCCAGCTCCAGCCCCAGGGCCCGCACTTCGTCCTTGAAAAGAAGCCGCAGGGGCTCCAGGATCTCCTGGAAGTCCAGATGGTCGGGGAGTCCCCCTACGTTGTGGTGGCTCTTGATGACGGCGGCATCCCCAAGGCCGGATTCGATGACGTCGGGATAGATGGTCCCCTGGGCCAGGAAATCCACTTTTCCCAGCTTTTTGGCTTCCGCCTCAAAGACCCGGATAAACTCCTCCCCGATGATCTTCCGCTTCCGCTCCGGATCCTCTACCCCGCGAAGGGCTCCCAGGAACCGCTCCCCGGCGTTTACCCGGATAAAATGGATGGGCATGGGGGAAAAGGCCGCTTCCACCTCATCCCCTTCGTTTTTCCGCATCAGGCCGGTGTCCACAAAGATGGCGGTGAGCTGGTCCCCCACCGCTTTGGAGAGGAGAGCGGCGCAGACCGAACTGTCCACCCCGCCGGAAAGGGCCAGCATCACCCGCCGGTCCCCCACCTTCTCCCGAAGGGATGCCATCGCCGTTTTGGCAAGATCTTCCATCCGCCAATCCCCTTCGGCCCTGCAGACCCTGTAAAGGAAGTTTTTAAGTATCGCCCCGCCGTTTTCGGTGTGGAGGACCTCGGGGTGGAACTGGAGACCGTAGAGACGCCGCGCCGGATCCTCCATAGCGGCCACCGGGGTGGAGGCGGTGCGGGCGCAGGCCCGGAATCCCTCCGGCAGCTCCAGAACGTAGTCGGTGTGGCTCATCCAGGTGACGCCCTGTTCTGGCAGGCCTTGGAAAAGAAGGCTTCCCGTGTCGTAAAAGGTCTCGGTTTTGCCGTACTCCCTGGTTCTGGGGGTGACGATCTCACCCCCCAGGGCGTGGGCCATGGCCTGGATGCCGTAACAGATCCCCAGCACCGGGATCCCCGCCTCAAAGACAGCGGGGTCCACATGGGGGGAATCCTCCAGGTAAACGCTGCTGGGGCCTCCGGTGAAGATAACCCCGATGGGCCGCAGCTCCTCCATTTTTTCCAGGGCCCGGTGGTAGGGATGCACCTCGCAGTAGACTCCCTGTTCCCGGACCCGCCGGGCAATCAGCTGATTGTACTGGCCGCCGAAGTCCAGGATCAGAATCGTTTGATGGCCTGCCATCGTCTCACTCCCATCTTTGCTTTTTGATAGGATTATTTTGCCACTGTCTTGGCGGAATTGCAAGAGGAAATCGTCCCCAGGGATGGAAAAAATGCTCCACCAAAGGGGGAGAAAAACGGCGGAATTGTAAAAACGGCCGCCCGGAATGGACGGCCGCCCAGGGTGGAGATCACAGGGTAATCTTTTCAAAGTCGGAGGCGGGATGCTTGCAAAGGGGACAGATGAAGTCTGCGGGAAGTTCCTCCCCCTCATAGATATACCCGCAGATGACGCAGCGCCAGGCGGTTTTGCCGGTGGGTTTCGGGGCGGCCTGGGGCTTTGGCTTAATGGAGCTGTGGTAATAGGCGTAGGTGGCAGAGGGGGCCTGGGAGAGGACCTCCATATCCTCCAGGCTGGCGATAAAGAGGGTATGGGTCCCCAGATCCACCGTCTGCTCCACTTTGGCGCTGAGATAGGCGTTGACGCCTGCGGTGACCACAAAAAGGCCGTTGGCGCTTCTGCGGCAGTGGGGATAACCGGCGAACTTGTCGGTATCCCGGCCGGACTGGAAGCCGAAGTGGCGGAAGGTGTCGAAGGTGGCTTCTTCGCTGAGGATCGAAAGGTTGAACTTTCCGCTCTGCGCCGTCAGGTCGTGGGTGAGATTCGCCTTATTTACGGTGATGCTGATGCGGTTGGGGGTGTCGGTGACCTGTCCCGCAGTGTTGATGATGCAGCCGCTCTCCCGGCCGTCTGCGGCGGCGGTGAGGACGAACAGGCCGTAGCTTAGCTTAAACAGTGCTTGTGTATCCATGGTGATTCCTCCTGCTTCAAAGATTGTCGGCTTTCTCATTAAGGATAGACCTTCTTGGGGGGCTTGTCAAGACAGATTTTGTCGGACGGGGAGGGCTTGGGGCAGCGGGGGAGGATCTGGGTATTGACTTGGAGTTGACTCCAGATTGTATAATCTTGGTATTAAGATTAGAAGGGAGCGAGTATCAGGATGATCTACAAAAATTTTAAGGGCCAAAAACTCTCCGCACTGGGAATGGGGGCCATGCGTCTGCCGGTAGTGGATGGCAACGACGGAAAAATCGACGAAGCCGCCGCCAAGGAAATGGTGGCCCTGGCAATGAAGGGCGGGGTAAACTACTACGACACCGCCTGGGGATACCATAGCGGTCAATCGGAGCTGGTAATGGGACGTCTGCTGAAGGAGTACCCCCGGGAAAGCTTTTACCTGGCCACCAAGTTCCCCGGCTACGACCTGGGAAACATGGACAAGGTGGAAGAGATCTTTGAAGAGCAGCTGAAAAAATGCCAGGTGGACTACTTCGACTTCTACCTCTTCCACAATGTCTGCGAAATGAACATCGACGCCTATTTGGACGAAAGCTACGGCATCTGCCGCTATCTTATGGCCCAGAAAAAGGCCGGACGGATCCGGCACCTGGGTTTCTCCGCCCACGGCAGCTGCGCTGTAATGAAACGCTTTCTGGAGGCCTATGGCAAGGATATGGAGTTTTGCCAGATCCAGCTGAATTACCTGGACTGGACCTTCCAGGACGCCAAGGCCAAGGTGGAGCTGCTTCGGGAGTGGGGCATCCCTGTCTGGGTGATGGAGCCTCTCCGGGGCGGACAGCTGGCCAGTAAGATTCCGGCAGAGGAGGCCGCCGCCCTCACCGCCCTCCGCCCCCAGGAGAAGATCCCCGCTTTGGCTTTCCGCTTCCTCCAGACCATCCCGGAGGTGGTGGTGACCCTTTCCGGAATGTCCAGCCTTTCCCAGCTGGAGGAAAACCTGGCCACCTACGCCCAGGAGAAGCCTCTCACCTCTGCCGAATGGTCTGCGGTGCTGGAGGTCGCGGACCGGATTGTCCGGCCCAACTCGGTGCCCTGCACCGCCTGCCGGTACTGCACCAGCCATTGTCCCCAGGGGCTGGACATTCCGGAGCTGCTGGCCCTGTACAACGAGCATCGGGTCACCGGCGGCGGGTTCATCGCCCCCATGGCACTGATGGCCTACCCCGAGGAAAAGAAGCCCAGCGCCTGCATCGCCTGCCGCAGCTGTGAAGCAGTCTGCCCCCAGCAGATCAAGATTTCCGAAATCCTGGCGGACTTCGGAAAGCGGCTGGCCGCCGGCTGACAGCTTCCGCAATGGCATCACCCGCAGCCTCCAACAGCCCCCCAAACCTAACAAGGGGCAATTTCAGCCTGGGAGTGGTTCGATTGCGGATAGTTACCGCCGTAGGGGGCACCACGTCCGAAGGGCCGCCTGGCGGCGGCCTTTAGATGTCACGGACCTTGGGGCCTTTGGCCCCAAGGTCCTGTTACTGCCTTCGTCCGCGCAAAACACCCCACCGGGGTGTATTTGCGGGGGAAGTTGTACAAGGCGGAAGCCTTCTACTTTCTTTTTCTATCGCAAAAAGAAAGTAGCAAAGAAAAATGCTCCCTCCGGAAAGATGCGAAAGGTGTTTCGCCCTCTGCGGAGGGCGACCAGGGCGCCGCCCTGGACCTGCCGCCCTTTGAAAAGGGCGGCCCTAAACTTTAGACCCTTTGTCACGCAGTGGTTATCGTGGGTCCTGCCTGGAGTCCTAACGGTGTTTTGTCCGAAGCGCAAAATCGCCCCACGCAACTTGGCAAGGGGTGTTACTACCTCCCGCCTTTTACTGCATCCGACTCCAGGCACAACTCAAGCCAGCGTACAACCCTTAGGCGCGGAGCGCCGG
>CAJUFK010000022.1 GCA_910585535.1 uncultured Angelakisella sp.
TGGGGGTGACAAGCAACGGACATGGGGCCCTTGGCTTGGATTCGGTGGCTTTGTTCGCGCCGGAGGAGCTGTTTCGGGAACTCCATCCTGAGATCGAAAGCTTTGACTACTCCTGGAGCATTGTCAGTGACCCGAAAAAAGCGGAACGTGTGGAAGCCGGTCTGCAAGAAATTCTGTCCGGCCGCAGCAATCTCGGTCTGGATACCATCGGGACGCACATTGCGTATGAGAAAATGCAGAGCGGCCTGATTTTCGGCGGGCTGCAGGCGCTCTCCTGGCTGATCTTCCTCTTTGGCGTCGTCAATCTGATCAACACGACCCTCTCCAATCAGATGTCCCGGAAGCGGGAGAACAGCATTCTATGCTCCATCGGTCTGACCGGAAAACAGCTGTGCCGGATGAACATTTGCGAAGGGCTCTGCTATGCGGTCTTTGCCGTTTTAACTACTCTTCTGATTGGAGTTCCGATTGCGGCTGTGGTGTGCCGGGAGGTCAGCAGGCAATCCTTTGCCGGTGAGATCGTGCCCTATCAATTTCCGGTACTGGAAATGTGCCTGTTTTTCCTGGCGCTGTTCGGCCTGGAATTTCTGCTGTCTGCCTGGACAGTCAGCAGGCAGAGAAAGCAGTCCTTGGTTGAGCAGATGCGGGCGATAGATTAAGACGCTGTATTCACAACCGTATGACGCTATCTGGCCGGGTCTTTTTCCGCCCTGCTGTGTTACAAAAACTTGGAACCGTTCATAACAAAGGGCGTCTCATTCTCTTGTTGGCAGAGGGGAAACGCAGTATAATAATTTGCTGGGAAAACAAGAGGGATAGGCGGTCAACATAAGCAAATACGATGGGCTGTGGGCTTCCATCCAAAAGGATGGAAGCCCTTTGTTCAAATTGACATTTCTGCAGATTCAAGAGATTGCGGGAATCCCCATAGACCGCTCCTTACCTCTGACCGGGTATTGGTTCCGGAGGCCGGGCAGATCCGCCGGAGCTTTCTCCGCCGGAGTCATGTGGCAGGCCCTCCCCGCCGGAGACAACCGGGCCAACCTGGAAAATATGTTCATGCTCCTTTTTAAGAAAAACGTCCGTTTGCACAAAAAATCTGGGGTGAAAAAGGCCGGCGGCGGTGCAGGGATCATCGCAGTTTTGGCGGTGCTTACAGCCATAGCCTGGGGCGGGATCTGGTTCTGGAAGCGGAAAAGGTCTCTATAAGAACAGGCAGGGGAGAAGGAGCGTTCTGCTCCCCCTCCCCTGCTGTTTTTTGCAAAAGCTGTATCCATCGGTGGCGGCTGTGAGCCCCAGGCGACAGCCCATGCAAGGGCAAATCTAAGAAGCTGATCGAGGCCGTCACCACCTGCCTCCCCTACATCGGCTATCCCAGAGCGTTAAACGCCCTTTCCTGTGTTGACAACGCCTGTAAACAACCGTGGCCCCGGCGCTGTTCCGACCGCCCTGGCCTCCGGGGGCGCGGTGCAGCTAAGCAAGAATTTTCCACACCCAACGTCCCTTTCGGCCCTGCACAAATGCAAGCCCTAACATGACGGAATGCCGGTGGCATCTGCACAAACCTTCTTCTCCTATTGCAGGGTAAAAACAGACAGCGCCCCTTTGCCGGTAAGGGCCCAGTATTCCACCGGCTCATGCTCCTGCCCCACCAGAAGCGCCGTGTCCCCCTCTGCCAGCAGCTGGCTGTAGTACCAGTTTTCCCGCTTTTCCACCTGGGGATCCTCTGCGCTGCGGTACAGCACCTCCCCGGATTCCAGGTCAAGGATTCGCAGGCCCTTGGATTGTTCCGGTCCGTCCAGCTGGGGTTCTGTCACACGGAAGACAAGGTACCGGTCCCGAAGAAGGTACATCTCCCAAAGGATCTCCGCCTCCCCGGCCATCGGATCGATAAGGTCCCGGGTCTCCTCGGTCTTGCAGTCGTAGATCTGGAATCTGGCGGCCCCGGTGTTCCAGATGATCCGGCCATTCCGGTAAAAGGCCCCGGAACAGCTGTCTGCCCAGCGGTCAAAAAACTCCTCCCCGGTGGAAAGGTCCTCCGCCCGCAGGATGTTCCGCCGGTCCAGGGAGAAGAGACAGCCGTTGTCCACCCAGTATTCCACCCCTTCGGTCCGGCGCTGGACCACCAGGCTCTCCAGATTCAGAAGGCAGAACTCTTCCTGGTCCGGGCCGCCGGTTTCGTCTGGGATCCTCTCCCCCCAGCAGAGGGTATCCCCAAAAAGGGCCAGGTTTCGGATCTCCCGCTTCTTCCCGTCGGGAAAGCGGTAGATCAGTTCCCCCTCCCCCTTGTCGTTTCCCCGCCAGATGCCCTCCTGCTGCCACTCCTTCCATTCGTATCGGACAGGGCCGCCGGCTGCGCCGCTTTGGGAACCCATAGCGTCTTTCTGCACCGGGCCGGTCATCCCCACCCAGTAGTAGGTGTCCTTGCCGTCCCACTGGGCCTCCACAGACCAGAAGCCCAGCTCCCGCCATTCCCCGGTGGACAGATCCGCCTCCACCGTGTTCCGGCCCCCTGGGGAATCGGCGTTCTGCTTTTCCAGGTCCAGGAAAAGGGCCCGGCCGTTTTTGACCCCAAGACAAAGGTCCATCCCATCCTCTTCGCTGCGGAGGGGGAACTCCCGCACCGAAAGGGACAGTTCCTCCGGGGCAGCAGGCAGGCCCTGGTTCTCCCCTTGGCCGCAGGCGGCAGAGAGAAGGGCCAGGGCCAGAAGCAGAGCGGTAAATCGCAGTTTCATTGTTCATCCTTCCTTTCCGGTGATCTTGTTACAGATAACGTCGGAAAGGGGGGATTTATTGCAGGGGGAGAAAAATTTCACCGGCGGACGCCAAACGTTGGGGGGGCCGCTACAGCAGCCCTTCCTCCTCCTTGATCCGGGCGAAGATGTCCCCCTCCCGGCGGTCCAGCTCCGCCCAAAAGGATTCCTTCTCCGCCGCCTCCCGGCGCTTCTGGCGGTTGAGGAAGGCCAGGAGAGCCACAGCCAGGGTGCTTCCCCCCAGGGCCAGGGGCACGTCCCCCCGGGAGGATCGTTCCTCCCGCTCCAGAAGGTAGACCATCCGCCCCGGCCCCCATTCCGCAGCGGTAAGGCGGTGGCCCTCCAGGGGGAGCCTGGCGGCGGTGAGGATCTCCCGGCCCGCCTCGTCCCGAAGGACCGCTTCCCCCCAAAAGGACCCTTGGGCGGCGGAAATCCGCTCCGGGTCATCGCTTAGTTCCAGGGTGAGGTTTTGGGGATCCTCTGTCTCCCGGGGGAGAAGAAAGGTCACCTTCCTGCTTTTGGGGGAGAGCTGGTATTCCACAACGGCGTTTTCTTCCTCCATGGCAAAGACAACGGCCCCGGCCGACAAAGGCGCGGTGACCGGGCGAAAGGCGGAAAACCCATAGTCAAAAAGGGCCCGGGTATCCCGGTAGGCGGCGCCGCCCACCTCTTCGCTGTCATCCCGCAGGAGGATGGCGATAAGCCGCAGGCCGTCCTGCTCCCCCACCGTCATCAGACAGTTGCCGGCCTCGTCGGTCCAGCCGGTTTTTCCGGCCACGGCCCGGGAGTCGTAAAACTCACTGTTCCGGCGGAGGGTCCGGTTCAAATGCTGGAAGCTGTACCCCCTGTGCCGGGGGCTGGCAGGGATGACATGGGAGGAGGCCCCGGCGTAGTCCAGAAATTCCGGGTAAGCAAGGGCCTGGCGGGTGATCTGGGCCAGGTCGTAGGCGGTGGCGTAGTGGTCCCGGACGGGGAGGCCGTGGGGGTTCCGAAAGCAGCTCCCGGTGAGGCCCAGTTCCGCCACCCGCTGGTTCATCCGGTGAGCGAAGCCGGAGACCGAGCCCCCCAGGTGGATGGCCACTGCGGCGGCTGCGTCGTTGGCCGAGGGAAGCATCATGGCATAGAGAAGGTCCCCCATGGTATGCACCTCCCCGGGGACCAGACCGATGGCGGCGGAGCCGGGCATCAGCTGGGTGGCCTCCTGGGGGATAGTAATCGGATCCCCGGCGTTTCCTTCCTCCATAGCCAGCAGGCAGGTGAGGATCTTGGTCAGGCTGGCAGGGGGCATTTGGCGGCGGGAGTTTTTCTCGTACAAAACCTGTCCGGTGGCGGCGTCAATCAGAATGGCGGCTTCGGCGTAAAGGGTTGGCTCCTGTATGGCCCAGGCGGACCGGCAGGAAAAAAAGAGCGAAAAAAAACAGAGGGTCAAAGCCAGCAAGGTTTTTCCGGCGCTGTGCATAAGGACCCTCCTTTTTGTGACAAATTGTGGTTCGGGGACCGGAAATTACCGTTTCCTTCCCCTGCCAAGAATGGCGTCCAGCAGCTGGCTGCCGTCGTTTTCCACCACCCGAACGGGGGTAACAATTTGCTCCTCCAGCCAGGGCACGGTGGTGTCGTCCAGGAATTTGTCCGTCTCGTGGCGGAGCATCACAGAGGGGATCAGCAGCTCCTCCCCCAGTTCCTTTTCCGCCAGCCCCCAGGCAATGTCCCTGCCGCAAAGCAGTCCCGCCACGTTTACCGCCCCGCCGAAGAGGCGGTTGGGGATGCCGTAGACCGATACGGACAGGCCGGGGAATTTTTCCTGGGCCAAAGCCGCCAGGGAGGCTAGGAGGGGGGCGGCGGCGGTGCCGGTGGCGATGGAAATTTCCCGGGAAAGGGGGCGGGGAACCTCCGCCTCCAGGGCGTCGGCGAACTCCTGGCTGAGCAGGGCCCAAAGCCCCACCCCGTCCTCCAGCTGCTCAAAGTCCTCGTAGTAATCCGCCTCCGGAATGGGCTCTTCCGCCAGGAGGAAGAATTCGTCGGCGGGGTAAGCAATCCGGGAGCCGTGCTTTTGAAGCATCTCCTCTTGGAATCGCCGGGTCAGGGCCAGAACAGCCCGGGCCTCCTCCCTGCTGTAAGGGCGCAGGGGGTAAAGGCCCTCCCGGTGGCCGGTGAGTCCCACCGGAACCAGGGCAATGCTTCCCAGGCCGGGCCAGTATCCCGCCAGATCCCACAGGCTCTTTTCCAGGGCGGGGCCGTCGTTGATGCCGGGGCAGAGGACCAGCTGGGTGTTCACCCGGATGCCCCCCCGCACCAGCATCGAAAGAAACCGGAGGGAATCGGCAGCCCGGGGATTTTTCAGCATATGAACCCGAAGTTCCGGGTCGGTGGTGTGGACCGAAATGTTGATGGGAGAGAGGCGCATTTTAATGATCCGGAGGATGTCCTCTTCGGTGACATTGGTCAGGGTGACATAGTTTCCGAAAAGAAAGGACATCCGGCTGTCGTCGTCCTTGACATACAGGGAATCCCGGAGCCCTTCCGGGAGCTGATCCACAAAGCAGAAGAGGCACTTGTTCCGGCAGGTGTGCTGGCGGTCCATGAGGTAGGTCTCAAACTCCAGCCCCAGGTCGTCGTACTCCCCCTTTCGCACCCGGAGGAGAAGGGACTTGTCGTCCCGGCGGAGATGCAGGTCCACCAGGCTGCTGGTCATGTAAAAGCGGTAATCCAGAACGTCCCGGATGGGGTTTTTGTTGATGGCCACCAGGGTGTCCCCGGGACGAATCTTCTTTTTGGCCGCCAGGCTCCCCGGCTCCACCCCTTTGATGACGACGGACACGATACCGCCTCCCTTCCGCAAACAAGCATTGTTAAAATTTGAAATCGATCCCGCTCTGCTTCATAATCGCGTTTGCCGTATGGCGGGACTTGATTTTGGAATCCACGGTAAAATTCCGTTGTGTGAGAGGACTGTACCAAATGTCATGGTCACCTTTTCCCCTTCTGACAAAGGTACAGCGGTTTTTACGAAGGATCTCCCGAACCCTTTTTTCATACTCAGCCATCGGCGAGTATCCTTTCACTACGCCGAGAAAGGAAAGTCAACGTTGCGGGAGCATCGGAACGATTCAGCGCAATCAACTCCGGTGCGGCAAAGCGGACACGTTCCAAAAGCGCGTCAAAAGAACCGGATTCCAACACAAGACCGGGAATATCTTCACTGGTAGCGATCCAAACAGCTGCTTCATCGTCCCAAACCAAATTGACGGTATAATTCATAGGAACAACATCTCCTTTGTTCTAATAATTCGTTGGGATGCCCGCCCGCTACACCACCAGTCCAATCAAGTAGATCGCCAGCAGATGGGCCGGGTAGTAGGCGTAGAAGAACCGCTTGGGGATCCTCCAGCCGAAGCTGGTCCGCAGAAAAATCAGCTTCTTACAAGGGGCTAGTCCCCCTCGTTCACCCGCCAGGGGCAGCCCTCCCAGGGCTTGCCGGTGGTCAAAAAGGTTTCGATGATGGTGAGAAGGACCTCCGGGCCGTCGCAGACCCCCCACTTGGGGATCCAGCCGCCCCCGGCTTCCACGTCGGTTTCGTCCCCCTGGTACTTTGGGTTTTCATAGCACCAGCCGATTTGCCGAAGCTCGTCATAGATGACCACCCCGGCAATGCCCAGACCCTCCCGCTCCTGGTCCACCCCCTCCACCTGGAGCCAGACCGAGTCCCCGTCATAATTACAGTAGAGGTAGTCCAGCCGGGGGAGATGCTTTTTCAGATAATTGTGAAGCTTTGGGGTGAACTCCCCGTTGGGGAACTCCACCCGGGCCTTCCCCGGCACCCGGAGCTTCAGAGCCTCAAAGGCGCAGGGGCCGTAGGGGATACCGGTCTCGGTCTGCTTGGCCATGGGGGGCTCTCCTTTCCGTGACAGAAAAAGGAGGGGGCATACCCCCTCCTCTCCCGTTATGGGTTATTCCGCCACTTTGACAACCTCACGACCCTTGTAGTAGCCGCAGCTGCCGCACACCTGGTGGGGGAGCTTCAGCTCACCGCACTGGGGGCACTTGCAGAAGCCGGGGGCCGCCAGCTTCCAAACGTTGGAGCGGCGCTTGTTCTTCCGGGCCTTGGAGCTTTTTCTCTTGGGTACTGCCATCTTCAGCACCTCCTTTTTGTGGGATAGATGGAAGCCTCGGGGGCCTCCTTATTCAAAGAACTTGTCCAGGACCGCCAGCCGGGGATCCGTTTCCTTGGTCTGGCATTGGCACTGGGCCACGTTGCGGTCGCAGCCGCAGATGGGGCAGAGCCCCTTACAATCCTCCCGGCAGAGGAAGCGGCTGGGCAGCTCCGGGATGACGTCGTTGGCAGCAAGTTCCGAAAGCTCGACGAAACCGTCCGGGGCGACCAGGTATTCCTCGTCGTCCTGGGGTCCGTTCTGAAGGGAGCGGACCACCGTATGGGGGATGGAAAGGGTCATGTCCCTGTGGACAGGGGCCAGGCACCGGTCGCAGGGGAGATCCAGGGCAAACCGGTAGGTGCAGTCGAGTGAAACCACACCCGCCCGGCTTCTGGCCTCGGCGGTGACCGTAACGGGGGTCTGGAAGGGGGACTTGCCCCGGGGACTGTACTCGCGCAGGTCCACATCATCCGTTACCACCTCGGATACCCCTGCGCCGTCCAGCAGCCTGTTCAGATCGAACCTCATCGCAGCTCCTCCATTGTGCCGGTACAAAGGGGGAAAAGGGCAGAAAGGCCCTGTTGCCCCGCAGTGTCACGAAGATAATTATAGTGCTACCCGGGGGCTTTGTCAAGCGGTTTCCCGGGATTTTTTATCCGGAAGCGGCCAAGGGGGTTCTTGTCAAAGGCAGGAGCCCTTTCCCCGCTTCTCCCATGGAAAAGTCAACATTAAATTGCATCAACCTGCAAAAATCGGCATAACAAACAATAATAGCACCTGTGTTTAGTGCATTTTCACGGTAAATTGCCCATAGCAAATCCAGCCGAACGGAAATTTCTCCCTTCGGCTTTATTTTTTGTGCCAATTCAGTTATGCCGCTTGCAATTCCCCTGCAAAGAGATCAGCGGCGGACCTCCATCCAAGTATCTTGCGTGGATAGTCATTCATCCACTTCTCAACCTCCTTTATTTGCTCTTTTGTCACATTGTCAAAATTTGTACCTTTTGGGAAAAATCGCCGGATAAGCCGGTTCATATTCTCATTGGAACCTCTTTCGTATGCACTGTACGGGTGGCAGTAGAAAACCAGTGTCCGCTTTCCTTTGCGTCGGTGGGCCATCTCTATGCCTTCAAAGTCTTGAAACTCACACCCATTGTCTACAGTGATAGACTTGAATATCTTGTAGAACAGCTTGCCCAGTTTTCGCTCCAGGCTATTCAGAGCCTTTACCACGCTTGCCGCTGTATGGTCTGGCACGGGTAGAATAAACCCGATCCTGGTCTTTCGTTCCGTCAGCACGATCAATGCCGATTTGGAGCCTTTGCATCCCATCACGCTGTCCATCTCCCAGTGCCCAAAAGTGCCACGCTTTTTGATCTCTTTGGGCCGCCTGTCTATACTTGCTCCCCTTGGTGCCCTGGCAGCTTTTTTCTTCTCTTTGCTCTTGGCGGCATAGTGGCGGCGGCCCTTGTCCAGTAAATGATCTGGTGTTAAACGCATAAACACATCGCCCCGATATATGTAACTATACAATGTCGTTTCGCAGATTTCGGTAGCATATACTTCTCCATTGTTTCTTATTTTTGCCAAAGCTGCACCAGGAGAATAACCTTCGTCTGCGATTAGCCCTTCCACCCGTTTCGCAAGGGGACAGTTGCGTTTCATCTTCACACCCGGTCCCTTTAACCGCAGATATTCCTGATACTTTCGTTCGGCTTCTTCGGGACAGTAAATGTCGACATATTCATATTCTGTTATCTGTTGCCGACACGTTCCGCGTTCAATCTCATAATAGATGGAACGCAAGCATTTCCCCAGAGCCGCCGCAATTTGAGGCTTTGAAAACCCTTCTTTCAGCATTCGTTCCAGGTCTAACCGCTGATACCAGTTGATATGTTCTGCTCCTTTATGGTTCACAAACACACCTCCAGCAACCATTATTTTTCCTTTTGGATCGGCACGACAAAGAGGTGGGGGTCCAAATTCAAAAGGTCACAAATCGTTAGCGTTATACGTAGGCTTGCGGATGCCATTTCTATTTCTCCACTCTCAAATTTCTGGTACTGCCTTACATGGATTCCAACCAGTTGGGAAACCTCTTGTTGGGTTAAGCCTAACGCTTTCCGCTGGTTGTAAAGGATTTCGTTTCGCATACTTCCTCCTCCTCGCAGGACGCCTTTTAAGGCGTATTTTATATATAATACATTCAGCACAGGAATCTGTCAACCTACAGCACGCAAAAAGGCCCGCCGGGAAATTTCCCGGCGGGCCTTTTTTGTCCAAATCGGACACTTTAATTTAGATTTTTACAGTTCCAAGGGCCAGGGACCTTTAGTCCAAGGCCCTCCGGGCGGCGGCGATCTTCTCCTCCAGGGCGGCAATCTCCTGCATCAGTCTTTCATTGTCCGCTGCCAGGGCCTCCGCCCTGGCGGAAAGATCATCCTTGGCAGGCAGGTCCTCCGTCTCGCCAAACCCGTTAAGGCCCGCCGCCCGGATAATGGTGGGGTAGTCCTTGTAGGCGGTATTGAGGTCCACGTCTACCTTCCCGCCGCCAATGGCCTCCAGCCGCCCCTCGGCGCTGCGCTGCCACATCCCATAGGGGCCAGTCCACCCCACCTTGCCGGTGTAATCGGCAATCCACAGGTCATAGGCCGCCAACTGCTCCATATCAAGGTAGCTTCTGGCGAAGCTGGTGAAGGTGTACAGCCCCGCATAGTACCCCCTGGTCTGGATGGTTTCCAGGAACGCCTTGCAGATGGCGGTGTTATCTGCTTTCGGCGTTTTGAAATACTGCGGGTCCTCCATGTCGTAATAGACAGGGTAGGGCACCTGGTAGGTATCCAGCAGGTCCGCCAGCCGGTTGGCGGCGATCCGGGCCGCAGCGGGGGTCTTGTCATAGGCATACAGGTAGACACCCCAGGGGATACCTGCCGCCTGGGCCCCGGCCACGTTCTCGATAAACCGGGTGTCAATGTTCATGCCTCCCTGATACCAACTCCACCCCGCCCGGAGGATGGCGAAGTCCGCCGTTACCTTCTGCCAGTTGATGGCCCCCTGGTGGGAGGAAACGTCGATGCCGTAACGTTCCATCACTGTACCTCCGGCAAGCCCGCCAGAGAGGTCAACAGGGACACCACCCCAGCCAAGGCGGCGGTGCCCGCTACCGTCACCCAGTCCACCGCCGTGATCGTCGCAGCGGCGGGAAGCATAGCAACAGCGGTCTGGGCCACCGTCTTAACGGCGCGGATGCCTGCCGCCTTGAACCATTCCCACTTCTTGTTGTTCCTCTTGCTGTTCTCCTTGTTGTTCATGCCAAATCTCCTTTCTATTTCTACAAAAAGTCGTGCTTGTCCAGCCGCCTTTTGTAGGTCTCCTGAATATTTTTAATGGCGAATACCGCCCGGTTGTTGGGGTAGTCCGGGTCCTCCCGGCAATACTTCTCGTAGGCGTCTATCTCCGTCAAGACCTCGATAAACTCCTCCTTGGTATGGGGAAGGTCCCGTAGCAACTCATTATTGAAATGTAGGATTCTGGTCCTGCTGCTGTCTGCGGTCCGCCGGTCATCATCGACAATATGCTTGTCCAACCGCCTTTCCACCTCTCCCAGCTTTTTCAGGACCTCCCCGTTGATGGCCCGGCCAATTTTCTTTGCCAGCCAGGACCAAGGGCTGATTTCAATGGGGGCGACCTGCACCAGGGTCATAATCCCCATCAGCAGGCCGCCCCAACTCATTAGTGGGTTTTGCACAATCTCTTCGATGTTCATGGGCTTCTCCTTTCCCGTTCGCTATATGTCTAAGTCCCCGACCAGTCCTCGCAGGCGGTTTCGGGCCGCAAGGGCTTCTTCCTCCTCTACCTGCGCCCCAAACTGTTCAAGGACATATCGCTGGGCCAAGATCACCGCGGCCTGCCGCTTGCAAATATCAGCCAATTCTGACAGGTGTTCAGCCTGCTCCGCCAAAAGTTCTGTCTTGGTCATGTCTGGCCTTCTTTCGCCGCCGCCTCGGCGGCCCGCGCCGCTGTGACCTTGGCCTTGACCTCCTCCGCGAAAGCGAAGAACGCCTCATACTCCTCCGGCTTGGTATCCTTCTGCCGCAGAAGGGCAATCTGTTCGTCGATGCTGTACCGCGCCTTGATGACGCTGGCGATCTCCGCCTCCCGGCTCACCCTCATGCTGTCGGTGCCTGCCTGCTCGTTCATGGTCTCTTTTTCTTCCATTGTTTTTTCCTGCCTTTCGTTTTTTCTTTTTCAGTTTGCAGACCGGCGGATCGGTCCCCATCAACTCCCGGAACAGCTTATCCATCCGCTGGATCGCCTTCCCGCCGCCCCGGTGGAGGGCATAGCCCTTCCAAGAACCGTGGGCAATCGACACATCTTCGACGGTCATTTCTCCCGCCGCAACTTTGGCGGCAAACTTTTTCAGCCGCCGCCGCTGGCGGGTGATGCTTTCCCGGCACATCCGGCGCTCCACCTTGCCGGTTTCCGTCAGGTAATGCTTGGCTTTCAAGAATTTGATTCCCTGCCGGATTGGAACGATCCTGGTCTTTTTCTGGTTTACCGTGATCCCCAGTCTGGCGCAAAACGCTACAACATGGCCCATCGCCTCCTTTGCCTGTTCTTTTGTCTTAAATAGCATATATCCATCGTCCATATATCGGGCGTACCAGCGCACCCGGAGGACTTGCTTGATGTAATGGTCCAGGCTGTTGGGGTAGCTGACCGCCGTTATCTGCGACACCTGGCTGCCCAGCCCCAGGCTCTTGCCGCTGTACTCGCCACGTTCTTTGGGGTTGATCCGCTTCCAATCGCTGTTGAATTTCTCGTACCCAAATGGGACCACGAAACTCTCCAGTAGGCCCACGATCCGGTCATCCCGGAACGCCCGCCGGTAGATGCCAAAGCACTCCCGGTGCAAAATGGAATCGAAATACCCGGAGAAATCAAAGAGAACGGCCCAGCCTTCGTTGCTGAAACCGTTCGCTCGGTAATACTGCTGAAAGTGAGCCGTTAGCCGGTCCATGCTCCAGTCCACGCCCTTGCCCTCCAGGCAGGCCCCGTTGTCATAGATAAGACTGCGGGACAGCATAGGGACCAAAGCGTTGTCGCAGGTACTACGCTGCGCCACCCGCTCGGTGTAATGGACGCTTCGTATATGTCGTTTCTTCCCCCTTTCTATCGTGTCAAATTCCACAAATCCCCTGGTTATCTCCTCTCCTGCCAGGAGTTTTTTCCTGGTCTCCTCCAGGTTGCGGAGTAGGTTCATTTGATACCTTTGGACGCTGGCCTTCCACGATACGTTTCGCATGGATTTACGATTTGCTTGGTGCAGGGCCTTGTAACTGGCGATGCTCTCCAGCCGGTCACACTCCCCATATCTGGCCTGTTTCTTCCGTTCTCTGGCGGCTTTCCGGCGCTGGTATCTCGCCTCCCGCCGCCGTTCTAACGATGTCATAGATGGCCTCCCTTTGCCGCAAAGGACACTGTACGGCAGGCCCGCCCCGCCGGGTCGCCACTCCCAACAGGCCGGGTGCGTCTTTTTAACAGCCGCTTAGTGATACCGGGCATGAAACCAGTATGGACACACAGACATACCGGCCAGGCACGATAGCGTCCGCCCGATCACATCAGCGCCTTCCGGCGTTTATTTTCAATTTACCTTCACAGGACGGTCATGCACTCCTTCCAAAAATAAAAAATGGCACGGCTTTCGGCACCCCTTTAGGGGGGCTTACTTGGTCTGGCCCAGCCCGCAGGGACGGGCAGCTTTGGAATCACAGGGGCGCGTAGATGTTCGGGTACGTCGCCACGCCGCCGTTGGCGTCGCCGGTGTTGTCGGCCCTACAGAAGTAAGTGGTCGACTGCCGCTGGGCGGACGCCTCCCACCAGTTGCACCGGGAACCACGACGTTTTACAGCGCATAACCGATAGGGATTTCTCCCCTTTATTTTTCTTCTTTCCGGTATTTCTCCAGAAATTTGTTATCTGCCTTCCGCCAGCCTCGCAGGAGGGATGCCTCCTTCACCAGTAGTTCTGTTGCCGGCTGGAATTTGTCCGGGCTGATGGACAGGGTATCAAGCATATACTGGAGCAGTTGCAAAATCTGCTCCACCGTAATGATGGCCTGGGTCTGGTAGCCCCGGCGGCGTTCTGCCTCCCGGAGGGATTGCGGGTAGATGGTATTCGCCGCTGTGATGTAGTCAATCAGTTTAATGACCTTCTCCACCATGGGGAAAGTGAAAACCGGGCGCCACCGCTTCGGGACGATTTTTTCATCCATCACAAACCGGGTTAGTTCCCGCCGGATCAGCGTAGCCGTATGGTAAAATTCCAGTTGGCTCTCTCCGCGTTTGTTTTTGAGTACGCTCACTCTTTTTACCCCCCCTTCTTGTCCCGGACCATCCCGCCCCACATGGGGGCGGGATGTACTGGATCAACCGATTCGGAAGCACAGGGGCGCGTAGATGTACGGGTGCGTCGCCACGTCGCCGCCGGCGTTGCCGTCGCCGCCGGCAATACAGAAGTTAGTTGCCGACCGCCGCTGGGCGGACGCCTCCCACCAGGAGCGCCGGGAACCACCGTTCCCTGCGCCCTTGATGATGTGCTTGGCCCCGCAGTAGAAAATGGGGTACTGGAGGTTGCATCCGCCTCCTCCGGTCCAGCCTGCATCGCCATCGGACCAGAACGTATTGCCGAAAACCTCAACCTCGGTGGGGAGCCACAGCTTGCCCATGTTGTTCCAGTCCCAGCCGGTGCTTGCTTCCAGCGCCCCCGCCTCCGAATAGCGTCTTTCCAGCAGGGCGGTCTTGGGGATGACAAGGGGCTTTAACTCCGCAGGAAGGGTAGCGAAAACGCCGGTCACTTCGTCGTTGAGCGTCTGGAACAATTTGGAGGCCCGCCAGGGGTTAGGCTCCGCCGCAGTGCCGTTGTTGGTGTCGGTGTCGTTAAACAGTTTGGTACCGGCCAGACAGTCCCGGCTGATGAAATCCACATGATGGCCGATCATGGTCGGGTATCCGCACTTGTAGTAGTGGTCGATACCCGATACCTCCATCACCACGACCTCGCCGGTGGTCAGGGTGATGGTCTTGTAGTCCCCGATATGGATGCCCCGCATATTCCCGGCCCGGATGCGGGTCTGGAGTTCAGGCCAGCTTTCGGTGAGTTCCTTCCCGTAGGGGACGCCGCCGGACAGAAAGGTCTCTTTGAAAAACTCGATGGCAGCAGAAAGGGGGACCAGTCCGGTCCCCCTTTCCGGGTCATCCGCCAGCAGCCTTTCCATCCCCGTCAGGTTGGAAAGGGCCTGGAGTTCGCTCGTTTTAATGTTCATGGTGTTCCTCCTTATATTTTCTTAACGGCAACGATAGCCGTTCCGTCCTGTGTGGTGATGGCCTCCCCGGTGTTGGTTGCCAGGTTGGCGGTGACTTCGCCCTGCATGATTTCCCGCAGGAGCTTGTGGTGGGCCTCCTGGAGTTCATCAAACTCCTCGCGGGGTACAGGGTCCACGGTTGGGTCCACCACAAACTCCACCATCGCGGAATCGGTAAAAACGATCCGCATTACGATGGTCAGTGTAGCCGCAATTCCCTCCAGAATCACGGCCTTTTCCGTATCCGGGGTATTGCAAACTGCAATCAAGTCCCCTTTGTCGTCCAGTACCCCGACTTCCCGCACGGTAAAGCCCCCCACATCCCTGGGGATCACCGCTCTGATTTCGATCATGTTGGGAGAATCGGGGTTTACACGCTTCTGTGCAATATTCCCCCGCCAACGCTCTCCCCGTAATTCTGTCATATCGGCAGTGGGGATGTAGTAGGTTCCGCCACCATCCCCCACAACCACCGTGACCATGTTTACCTTCGCCCCCTCTATTGTTGCGGAAGCGATCTTTTCCTTGCCCAAATCGGTGACAATGGTTTTGTACTTTCGGCTATCCCTGGTTGCGACCACTGTTTCTTTCATCCCATTTCCTCCCCTGGGTAGATTTCAATAATCTGCCTTGTAGCGGACAGGGCATCTGTTCCGGCCCCACCTGTTACCTCCAGGCTTTCGGTCAATTCCGGCCATATCTCCAATGTTGCGCTCATGGCAGCGTATCCTCCGGCGCAGACAGCCGCTTCGGTTTCCTCCCAGTAGTCCACCCCCTCCAGGTGGGCGCTCCACCGTTTGGCAGTGACAATTTTCTTTTCGATCGCCGCCGGACTTTGCATCACCACCGGGGGAATAATGGATTCATCGGTCAGGTTGACGTTCAGCCGGAAGCACCCCGGCGTTCCGTCATACTGAAACCATTCCTCCAGCGTTGTACCCGGATAAATGGCCCCTACTTGCAGTTTTACGGCCTCCACCGTTCCCATCAGGCGGCGCACCGTCAAGGCCGATTTCACGATCCGGCGCTTCTGTTCGGTGCTGTAGGCGGTGTCGTACCAGTCTATCTTCCAGCTTACGGCCAGGGCATCCAGCACCTTTTCCGGCACATCGTCCAGGGCGGTGTAAATTTGGCTCCCGTCGGCATAGTCCATGGTTTTTTTATGTACAGTTCCAAGGGCAATCGCCAAGGCTTGCGCCCACGCTTGGGCCGCCACCACACGGGGGATGCCATCTGTAACCATCGCTTCCCGCAGGCTCTTAGTCATCCTCCAGCCCCCCATAGGTCAGTATCGTTTCCGTGCATTTCGGCAGCCCTGTCTTGGGGACCACTATATCCCCTGGCGCGGTCAGAGTTACCCGTTTTGCGCCCGCCCCCCGAATCCTGGCAATCAGTTCGCTGGGGTTTATATCCCGTCCCAGTTTCCGCTGCCAGGCTTCAAAGCCGCTTACTGCTGCCAATACTTTCTCCTGGATCATCCCGGCGCTTTTCTGGTCGCTTTCCCCGATCCAGTAGGTGGCCGTAATGGTATAGGGCACCTCCTCCGGCGCTGTGCAAATCACTTGGTCGCACAGGGGACGGATGCTCTCCCCGTTGATGTACCGCTCCAGGTCCTCACGCTCGGTTTCGTTGGGCAGTCTCCCCCCGGCCATTACAACATAGATTTCCACCACGCAAGGGGAGGGGCTGGTGATCTGTACATCCTCCAGGTCGGTCCGCCACTCCCGCACAAAGTATTCATAGGCATCCTTTGGCCCGGCGCAGCTGTACTTACTTGGTGCCAAGTAGGTTCTTTCGGTCAGGCTGGTGTCGTCCTCGGTATCCAGCCCCCCGGCGCTCTCCGTAATGTTTTCTACTGACGCCACATAGGGGATAGGGTCCACCAGGGTATCAATATCTCCAGCCATGATCCCGCTGCTGCCCGCCCCGGCTTCCTCTGCCTGGATCATCACATCCACATGGTCGGTTCCCGGTGTTACCTCGGCATAGTCCATGGTGTTGAAGTATTTCCCGCTTTTTGTCTTTACCCGTGTTCCCGCCGGGATAGCCACAATCTCCTGCCTTGGCTCCGAAAGGATAAAACGCTGGGTGGACTTTGCCTTTTCCGCCCCCTTCCGGTATATCCCGAACAGGGCGGCCAGGTTGTCCAGGGCCGCCCCGGTGGAGGTTTTCAGCAGTTCCATTCGCCCCTTGGCGTCAATGTACTGCATTGTCTGGTATTCCACCAGGGCAAACGCTTTGATAAGCAGCCTCCTGGAATCTGCCTCGCCCAGTTCAGCATCTTTTCCTGTCAACGCTTTGTATGTCCGCCTGTACTGCTCCAGTACCAGAGCCTCTGTTTCCTCCAGGGTCAAGCCCTCAATAAAACTGATTTCCGGTACATTTGCCAGTTCCCGGATGTTAGCCAATTTGTATCACCACCTTTGGTGTCATCGCTCCCGTCGGCTCCCCGCCGCCGATCCACTCCACTCGGACCACCCTTGCCCGTGGCTCGTACCGTTGCGTTTTCCTTATGTACTCCGCTGCAAGGAGAGCCTGGGCACTTTCTTGGGGACAGTCGTTGATATTGGCATCTATTCCAAAGTCCCGGTCAAGGGCCTGTTCCCCGGCTCTGGTTCCATACAGTACCAGCAGATTCCGGTATACCTCCTTGATGGTGCTTTCGTTCACTGCTCCAGGCTCGATTTGGACAGTTGGGCTATCGGCCAAAATCATTTCCCATTTCTCCTTTACAGGTATTCTTCAATGGTTATCCCCACTTTGCAGGAGATCAGCACCCCGTCGTTCAGCACAACATCCCACTCGTCTGTGATATTCACCAAGCGGAAGGGATGGGGCGACAGCGGTACACCGCCCACCACAAACCAGTCTACCTTATCACTCTCTGCGATTCTTTGGAGGTATTCCAAAGTGCTGCGGGGGGCCACTCCATCCTGTGCCCGAAGAAGGATGTCAAAGGTGTAGCTACGCAGTTTTGGGCCCACCCACTGGCTCCTGGCCTTTTCACCTATCAGTTCATGGGTGGCCCAGTCGCTCCCACTGCTTCCCCGCAGGCCCGAAGGAGTAAATATCCGGCTGTCGCTGACGGTAAAGACCCGTCCCATAAAACTGCCCACTGCCATACCATTACCCCCTGATCTCCTGGATGACCGGCGCCCGCAGTTCGATTTTGGTTGGGCTTTTAATGGTGATCCCGCCAGTCGTTTTGTCTATGGTGATTTCCGCCCCGCTGATGGCAATTTTCAATTCCTCGCCGGAAAGGCTGATAGTTCCGCCTGCCTCCAGGCTAATAACCTGTCCGGCCTCTAACGTGATGTTTTTCCCTGCATTGATTCCCGCCCCGGTCTCTGCCTGGATACTGACACTGCTTTCGGCGCTCTTTAACTGCATCTGCTTTTTGGCAACGAAGCTGGCCGCGCCTTTTGCCTCGTCGTAAATCTCCCCGTTGCATATCCGGGTGATCCGCTTATCTATGTACAGGGCAAATACCCCTGTATTGTCATCGTACCGGCAGTATGCCTGCCCCTTCTTCCTCCCGTATTCCTTCCGGTACAGGCCCCGGAAGCCCTCCGCCGGGCGGTTGGAGTGGTTCCAGACGGTTCCCATGCTACTCCCTGCCGCTTGACCGTTGCTGTTGTGCTGTACTGAGACAATTTGCCCGATCTCCGGCATCCGGTATTCTCCGTTAGACACAGCGTTGATGGTTTGTGTCACGCTCTGTCCCCGGTCGTAGTAGGTCACTTGGTAGGTCCCGCGCTTGTAATCAATGGCGCTTACCCTGCCGGTTCTCACAACGCTTGCCATAGTCTGCCCCCTTACAGGTCTGTTTTCTTTTCGTCCCCTGCGGCGCAAAAGCTGGCCGGAACCCAGCCGGTGACATTCACCATAACAGGCAGCTTGCCGCACCGGTCGGCGGTAATGGTCATCCGGTAGCGCCCGTTCACCAAGACGCCATCGTAGAAGTAGAAGGTCCCGCTTTTGTAACAGGCCGGTTCTGGAGAAGCACTCGCCCCATAGAAAGGGGCGTTGGTCAGTACCGCCGCACCCCCGGCCACGGCCCCCGCCGTTGCGCTTGCCGCATTGGCCGCCGGGCTGGTTTCTTCGTACATACTGCTGTAGTCCTCGCCGCTTTCTTCCTCTCCGGCGTTGTACTCGATGCTCCCGCCCACGTCCCAGTAATGGAAGGCGGCCTCCACTTTGCTGCACTCCAGGTCGCTGGTAAACCCCCCGCTCCTTGTTACCCGGTGCGTTACCCGGTCCACAAAGTATTTCCCGCCGATCTCCCCGCCGTAGCCGGTCAGCCGGATGTTATTCCCTGCGCTTACGGTCCACTCCCCAGGGAGGGAAAACTTTATCTTGGTCGTTCCATGGTTGGCGTTGTTCAGGGCGGCACACAGTTGGACAGCCGCATCGTGGACGCTGGTGGCCCGCTGATTGACGGTCTTGATATGGCTTCCGCCCCCAATACTGCAAACAATGTCACAGTCCTTATCCGGGTCTGTATAGCAAAAGTCGCCCCCGGTGAAGGTCCCGGAAAGGGTTGTAGTATAGCTGAAACTCCCACGAATGATCTCGGACCGGTCAATGGTTTTTACCGGGCGCTTGCGTTTGTACGCCTCCCGGTCATATACCCACATACTCCGGGCGTAGACTTTTAGTATTAGCCCGTAGTTTTTACAGAGGGCGTTGTAGTAACTGCTGTCCGTCCCGTCCTGCTCGTCGCATTCGATCTCGTGGTCCTCTGCATCAAAGGAGAAAGCCAGCCCATACCGGGCGGCGATGACTTCCCCGATCCGCCGGATGCTGGTGTTTTTCCAGGTGGTTTTCCGGTCCGCCTCGCTAAAGTTGGTGTCGCTTGGCTTGGACACTCCCCCCATCCGCAAGGTTGAGGAGGTATCCTTATAGTTTATATCGTCCAGGGTAAACAGGCCGCACCGTATCCTTCTGCGGTCCCCCTCCCGTTCCCAGTTTTGTCCTTCGATCCTGGGGCGGAGGGTGGCCCCCTTTTCCGGCATCCATTCCCCAAGCCACTGGTCATCCTCGGCGTTCAGCGTAATATCCACGCTGTCGCTCTCGTCCGCTGCGCTGTCGGTATAGGACAGGCTTAACACGTCTCCCTCCACTTGCCTTACCGCTTTGGTGACACTCCGTTTTTTTGTGCTGTCTGCGCCCGTGTTTTCTCCGGTGGCCCCGCAGTCCTCCGCCCGTACCCAACCGGTGACATTCACCGCAACAGGTGGCTTGCCGCACCGGTCAGCGGAAATGGTCATTCGGTAGCGCCCGTTAATACAAAGTCCATCGTAGAAGTAGAAGGTCCCGCTTTTGTAGGCGCTGGGCCCGGCGGAGGTGCTGGCATAGTAGAAGGGGGTATTCTGGAGGACGACGGAATCCCCGGCCTTCCAGTTGCCCCCGCCGCTTGCGCCGCCTGCGCCCGGCTGTCCGTCCGTAAACGGTATTTCGGTTTCGTAGACGGTACTATACTGTACATCCAGTGTGATGCTTCTTCCCTCGGTCATCAGTCTGCCTCCGCTTCAAACTTCCAGGGCGGCAGGTGGCCGCTCTTTGCATCGGGCAGTGCCGGGGTGGAAAGCACCACCCCGGCACTAAAAATGAAGGTCCCGATCTGCCCATGGTTTGCCGCCATTAAGTGGTCCGCATAATATTCGCTGCCGTAAACCTCCCTGGCGATGGTATCCCAGGTGTCACCGCTTTTGGTCGTGTATCCCACTCAATACTTCTTCCTTTCCTTCTGCCGCTCCATCTCCTCGTACCAGGTTCGGAACCTGGCCTCGGCCTCTGCCAGGGCCTGGTCGATAACAGTACGGTCGGCGTTACCTTGGATGTTGATTTGCGGCGCAAAAATGATTTGCCCGCCGCCAGGGCCTCCCCTGGTGATAGGAGCATCGATCTCTTTCAGCTGCACACCGGCAGCCTTGGAGGCTTCTATCTCGCTGATTCCCAGCATCCGGCCTGCCTGCATCCAAGTGGCGATGTTTTGCCCCCGGACACCCCGCTGGAAGCTGATGACAGCCTCTCGGCCTGCCTCTCCGGCCAAACTTGGCCCGTTTGTAAAGCCGCCCTTGGCAAGAGGGGTTAAGGTCGGTAGCCAGTTAAAGCCGATCTCTGCGCCTGCGCCGATGGGCGACCAGTCCGGGATGGTAAAGCTAAGTCCCCGTAGTTTGTCAAAGACGCCGTTGATAATGGCGATCACTGCATTGATAGGGGTCTTGCATAGTTCTACCAGGGCGTTAAAGGCGTTGCCGAAGATGTCCTTTACCCCCTGCCACGCCTGCCGCCAGTTGCCGGAGAATACCCCGGTAATGAAGGTAATGAGACCATTGAAGATTCCTTGGATGAAGCCCATGATATTCCCGATACCAGTGGCGAATACGCTTACTCCTGCCAGCAGGGCCGGAATGACCACGCTTCCAACCTTCAAGAAAACGGTTATCAACCCTTGAACGATAGGCATAACCGCTTGTATCACCATTCCAATCGTCTGCATACCTGCCATAATCCCGGTTCCTAAACCGTCGATGATAGTGGCGATATACGGGGCGGCGTCGGTGAAGGTTTGCAGTAGAATGGGCATAACAGTTTCAGTAATAAAACTGAAACTGTCCTGGATGATGGGTTTTACCGTCCCTGTCGAGAAGGAAACGATCTGCCCTACCACCCCCATAACAGATTGTAAAATCCCGGTCAGTCCGTCAAAGGCGGCCCCGGCTTCTGGTCCAAACATCTGGAGGATGTTTTCCCGCAGGGGGGCCAGGGCGTTTGCGACGCCTCCTTCTCCAAACAGGCCGGAAATGAATCCGCCTACTTCCTGGAGTTTCCCGGTAAAACTGTCAAATACCGCAAGGCCACTGTCCCCAAAGACGTTCCCGACGATCCCCCGAATATCCTCCAGGTGGTCCCCCAGTATACTAATGATAGCAATAACGGCGGAAATTGCACCGATAATCGGAACAACTCCAGTAAACAAACTGCCAAAACCAGCGGCCATAGGGCCCCAAACACTTCCCAGAAGCCCTGCTCCTGCACTGGCGAAACTTCCAATTTCCCCCAGCATTGGCCCGGCAAAATTCCCCACTGCTCCGGCTGCACCTCCGATAGCTTTTGCTTGGGTGCTGCCCATGATGGCAGACAGGGCGCCTCCAGCCTTGCCAGCGACCCAGTTTGTGCTGCCTTTGGCAAGTCCTAAAGTCCCGTTGACCAAATCGGTCAATCCAGTAGCTTGTGAGATGCCGGAAAGGATTTCTTTTGCAACCCCGCCGGTCCCCACAACGCCTTTGGCAATACCACCGCCTATGCCGGTATTTAGTAAATTATCCCAGGAGCCCTTGATTCCGCCGAAGTATCTGCCGATGCCGCTGCTGGCAACTGCGCTTTTGGGATCAATGGCAGCCCTTACAGCTGCACTGATACTGTTCCATGCCGCATCCCGCTTTCCGATGTTCTTGCTGGTGATTCCCCCAAAATTCCACAAGGACGCCAGTGTGCCGGTTACTCCGGCCCGCGCCTTCGCCCAGCGTCCGGCATCGGTTATTCCCGCCGCTTGCTGTCCTGTTGTTATTCCTTGCCGCAAGGCGGCATCAATTCCGGCGGCTGTTGTATGTCCGCTGTCCCACAGCCCCTTCACCGCCCCCAGCAGGCCGCCGGATTGGCTCCCGCCTCCGGTACCTGTAGTACCAAACAAAAGGCTTCCCGCCCCGCCCAGGAGCCTTTCCAGGGCGGGAGAAAACTTCATCGCAACAAAAGCTGCTGCCATCCCCTTTAGGACGGAAATTACCTGTGGGCCATTGTTCATCAGGTAATCAAGTCCCTGCTGAATATACGGCAGGGATGTTTGCATCGCCTCCCCTGCGATCGTTACTCCTTGGCTAAACAGTGTGCCCCAGGTTTCGGCAATCTGCTGAATCTGCGGCATATCGTTTCGCAGGGTTCTAATAAAATCTATCACCGCCAAACTCATGGCCTTTTTGGCGGGTAGGAAGCTATCCCCGATTTCTCCGGCAAAGGCGCTGATAGAGCTTTTGAGCATGGTGTCCACCGCTTCCGGCGTATCTGCTTTGATAATAAACTCCCGCATCATGCTCCCGTCGTAGTTTGCCGGATCATTCGCTTGGTCCAGCGCCTTTACAAACGCTTCCAGGTTGGTTGTCAGTTTGCCTCCCGCCTGGATCGCCCACTGTCCCAGCAGGGTACTAAGGGCAGCAACCTGGTTTTCCTTTGGCAGGTTTCGTATTGCAGTAAAGACACTTTTCAATGTTTCTGTGGCATTTTCCTGCATCCCCAGCGCCACACCCTCTGCGGTCATCCCCATAGACTTCCACATTTCCTTTTGGGCCTTTGTTGCGCTGGAGCCTTTATTTAGGTTTGTGTACATCCGGTTTATAGAACTTGATGCCACATCCACATGAACACCCATCGCCAGTAGGGCGGTTGCCAGGGCCGCCGTATCGTCCGGCAGCATCCCGGCAACCTGCCCAAAGCTGGCAACCTTGTTTACCACTTCACCAATCTCTGCCGCTGTGGTTGCGTTGTTGGCGCCTAAGTAATTGATCTGGTTTGCCAGGGTCATTACTTTATCGTGTGTCATGTTTAGGGCAACTTCCCACTTCGCCGCCCAGTCTCCCGCTTTTTCCGCTTCAATGTCCCAAGCGGTTCCCATGATTGCAACATCTTTCAGGAAACCGGAAATATTTCCATGGCGGTCATAGCGAAACAGGTTGTCCATTTTTTTCCCGGACTGGCCTGCCGATGCAGCAAGTTTTTGCAATTCATCTTGAGTATATGGAATTTGAGTAGAAAGGTCCCGGATGGCTCTGGACATTTCGGCGTACTTTGTCGTGTCGATTTTCCCGGTCTTATCAGCCAAACCGTCCACATACTTCACAACGTCGCCCATACCATTGGCAAACTTCTCTGCCTCCTTGGTGCAGGAGGAAATCGCCATCACAGTCCCAGTGGCAAGGGCTCCCATCGCCGCAATCCCAGCAGTCCCCACTTGGCTCATATTTCGTGCAAGATTGCTTAGTTGGTTTTGGGTGGTGTTGATGGACGCCATCAGGCTTTTGTCCACCCTCCCGGCAATATGGATGCTAAGTTCTAACGCTTTGCTTTTTGCCATGCCTCCGCCACCTCATTGTTTAACTCGACGAAATCCCGAATGGTCATTTTCAAGTAAAATTCCAGTCGGTCCCCTGTGATGGTCGACAACCGGATAGCTGCCCTTCGCAGGTCTTTCGCCTGGACCTTTACTCGAAAAAATCCGGGTTGTTTACCTCGTTTTTCAGTTTCAGCAGTTCCCGAATGGGCAGACCGGTGAAAAACTCCTCTGGCAGACCTGTTGCCATACTGGCGATGCAGCAGGCATACAGGTAGTTAAAGGAGGTCTCAACAACCATAAAACCCTCCCGCGCCATCCTGTTTTCTGCCTCACTTTCGTTCATGCAGGTCAGATCGGCCAAACCGGCAAGGTCGATTTCGGTGTACTCCTTCCCCTTGAAACTGTAGGGCTGCTCCAGGTACAGGACATGGTTTTCGGTCCTGTTCTCGGTGTTCATATGAGCCCGCACCGTCCGGGATACCAGGGCTGTAGCGGAACGCGGCATCATCTTGAAAAACTCGATGGGCTTACCACTTGCCTTTGCCGCAATCGTCCTGGCAAAAGCGGTGGTAGTCTCACAGATGGTGGCGGTGGCAATTTCCCCCTCGCCAAAAAGCTGCCGCTGGGCATCCACCGCATCCTTTACCGTCAGCTGGTCCAGACCGGAAAGGTCGATCTCCTGGTACTTCACGCCCTCAAAACTGTAGGGCTTTTTCAAGCGGATCACATTCTTACGCTCCTCCGCCGCAGTGTCGAAAGTTCCCTCTGCCATTTCCAATTTAATTGCTTCTGCCATTTGGCAACTCCTTTCTAAAACACGACCGCTCCGGCATAACCGGAGCGGTCTTTTCTCGTTGTCAGGTCATCCCGCGGACTTCCGCCAACATATCGGTGTCGTTGGTCTTATAGACGCCGTTGAGTTTGTCAACCTCCAGCATCACAGACCCATCCACTTCGATCAGGATGTAGGTCAGTTCGATGGTGATGGAGGCGTCCATAGTTTCGGACTTCTTGACCTTGCCGGGCTTGAAGTTTTTCACGCGGCCCCTCTCCACCACCCGAAGGCCCTTGAAGGTGTAGCCGCCCTCCTTATCGTAGACCTGCTGGGCCGCCCGGATAGTGAGTTCCACCGTTTTCAGCGGACTAAGCATATCCATGGCGCTGCTGTACAAGGTGTTGAAGTTGATGGTCTGCTCCATGCTCTCAAACTGCCCGATGGTGGGACTGTCAATCTCACCACTAATGCCCATGCCCTCCACCGTGCCGGTTTTCATCTTGACCTCCGGCAGTTCAAGTTCCGCCGTGGTGCCGATCATCTTGTCCCCGGCAAGATAGATGTTGGCGTCATTGATCTTTTCCGGGATATAGTTATTGCTAATCACCTGTTTTTCCCTCCTTCACTTATGCCAGGGCGCCCGCCAGCGCATTGGGATCAAATTCGATGATGTCCTGGATGTTTTCCGCCGGGGTGTACGGGGTAATGTACTGATGGAACGTAATCTTCCCATTCAGCAAGTCAGTGGTGGGGTTTTCGTCCTCCCGGTATTCGATTTCGTACCTGGCGCAGACACCCCGCGCAACAAAGCCGTTGCCCCGGACGTTCTCGCTGTCCACGATCGCCTCGATCAGCCTGGTGTTCGTTGGGCTGTCCACCCGCTGAAAGTAGGTGAGGATAAAGCTATTGGCGGCCCAATTCATGAACCGCCGGACAGGGAACCATCTGTCTTTAGGGTCGGTGTTGCCGGGATAGGCTGCGGTGTTGTTCCCCCACAACCGGAAACCGTTCATGTTAAGGAAGGTCGCAATCCCGAAACTATTGACCATGTTGGCCTGCTCCTGGTCCAGCAGAACCTCCGTCCCGTCCGCCAGACAGGCAGCGGAGATCGCCAAGGTCTTGTTGCTGGGGCTGACATGGGGGGTGTTGTCATTCACAGCATCGGTGTAGGCGGTCAAAGCGGCGGCCAGAGTGGAGCCGCTGTACAACGTCTCTCCCACTTTGCCGTAAAGCCACACCCCGTAGGCATTTGGGTCGGTGAGGACCTGCTTCTCCTTCTGTTCCTTCACGTCAGTGTACTTGGTTGCCCCTTCCTGTGTACTGTCCACATCTACAATGCAGACCGCCCTGTATACACCGTTGATTTCCTTGGTTTTAGCCTGGAGGGCCGCCGCAACCGCAGGGTCAGCACTGAATCGGGGGGCCAGCAGGATGCCTGGGGTCAGGCCAAACTTGGGATACACCTGGCGAATAACCTCCAGGCCGGTTTCATCGCCGGTAGCGATGTCCACGCCGCCAATAATATCTGCGGCGGTGACTTTGCCGGGGTCCAGCTTTTTCCCGGTGATGGTCAGGACGGTTGCGCCATCCCCAGCCCCGCCTTCCACCAGTACAATGTTGATGGCCCCATCGCTGCCCCACGCAGTGATGTAGTCAGTATCCCTTGCCAGTTCCACATCCCCGCTTTTGACCACCAGCTTGTCCGGCAAAACGCCAGTCTCGGCCACCACTGCCACACCGCTGTTTACCTGGACGGTGGTTTCCGTCAGGTCCGTGCTGTGCTTTACAGGGTCCAAGACATTGATAAGCACCAGAGGGGCCACCCCCACCACGCTGAAATTGGCACTGATGCTTTCGCAGAGGGTGAAGGCGGCAAAATCGTCGCTGTACCCCACAGCGGCCACCGCTTCCTTGTAACTCTGCACCAGCAGGGGCTTGTTTACCGCCGCCGCCGGGTCCGCCAGCATATGTACCGGGGCGGTCCCCACAATCACCTGCAAGCCAGCGGTCCCCATAACGGGGGCCACCATACCGGTGGGCTGCTCTTTTGTGTAAATGCCATGCTCATAGATACTTGCCATTGTTTTGCTCCTTCCTTACAGATCAGATTTGACCTTCTGAAACAGCATGGCTTCTGCCGTTCCGGGGGTCTCCAGCCGCTGGCGCATCTTGGCAAAGCGCCCGATGGCAACGACCAGCCCCCGCGCTGCCGGGTGCTGCTGTACAAAATCCCGCAACGGCCCAGGGACGTTTCCCCCAGTGTAAACGGTGTATTGCTTCGCTACCCCCTTTACAGAGGGGCCGCAGTAGACACAGGGGTCGGGGAAGGTGATCTCCCGTTCCATGTTCTGCTCCTGCTTGGCACCTTCCATAGCCTCCATGGTTTCCTGGGCCACGGTTTCCTTTCTTCCTTTCATTTTTACAGCATCCTTTCTAACTCTGTGTCCTGGGTCATCGCCGGTGCGGTGCAGAGGAGAGTACAAGCCCCAAAGTAGTATGGATGTGTGTCATCCTGCTGCAAGGCCCAGGCGATGGGTTTCAGAATAGTAAAAGCACCCCCAAAGTAGGGAGCGCTGCAAACTCGCTGGACAATATCCTCTTTGATATTTGCCACATCCCGGAATCCTTCCCGGTTTTTCCCGTTGTCGTAGGTGCAGATAATGAGGCTAAATTCCACCGTTTGTGGACTGTCATCGTCTTTGATGCTCCCTCCGGTCATCCGTACCACAATGTAGGGGGAGTTTGCTATATCGGTGTCCACGTCCTCGTCATCGTTCTCCGGTATTGGGAGGTCCTGCTGAAAGAATTGGAGGGGCTTTCGCCCTTCCTGCCCGCTGTACTTTTTCCCCTCAAACAACTCCTTCAACATTTCCACCAGGGCGTCGTGGCAAAGCTGGGCGGTTCTTCCAACGCCCTCCTTCTTTACCGCCTCCATATAGTTCTTCATCCGCTGTCTCCTCCAATATCAGCCCCTCCCCGCCTTGGCCTTGGCGATCAGCTTTTCCACTTGGCTATCCAGCCGGTCCAGGAGGTATGCTTCAACCTCCGGCTCTACATACGGCCAAATAGTGCTGTGCATAGCGGTGGCGCTGGGGCTTCCCAGCGTTACCAGTTTTTCTACCTTACCCTCCCGGTTCCTCCACCTGGGGGCGCCGCTCTTGGTGGTGGTGTGGCTGCTGCTGGAGCCGATGACACGCTGTACCATTCCAACATGGCCGCTGGCAAATTCGGCAAGAAAAGCCTTTGCCCGGCCAGTGGTTCCGGGGAGCGGTTTCATCTCCTCCGCTTTGAGGACCTTTCCCCTCCAAACGCTGGGGCCTTTCCTCCAATTCCTGCCTGTAAAGTGGGTTGGGACCGGCGGGCTGGTTTGGAAGTACCCCAGGTCATTCCGAAAGCTGCTAATACGTAATTCTGCCAAAAGGCTTCGGTTGGTGGCTTTCTTCCGCTGTACCAGGTCCTTTAAGTGCCGCTGGCCCGCCGTATTGACAGCGTATCGGGCTTTGGCCCTGGCAATCATCAGTTTACGGGCTTCCCTGGCCGTGGCGTTGATGGCGACTTTGGCCGCCGCCGGGGTCTTTTGCCGCAGGTCTCCCAGCGCCCTTTCCACCGTGTCCAGCCCCGCCAAGGTGATGGTCAAGTTTCCCCGGTTGTAGGTTACATTACTCACTGCCTTGTCCTCTCTAAGGTCATACGGTAAATCCCGCTTTCCTCCTCACAGGCTTTGATGGAGTAGGCGCGCTTCTTGTCAATGACCAGTTGCTTTCCCACCTTCGGCTTTGGCCCGTAGTCCTTCACCTGGATATACAGGATGGAGAAAGCGGTATAAAGCCCGGTGTCGAAGTTCTGCTTTGCCCCCGCCTCCCAGTGGGAGTTGTGTTCTTTGAGGGTGGCTTCCCGAAGAACCACCAATACATCCTTCCCGTCAATGTTGTGTATCTCTGCGTGTTCGTCCTCGCAGAAAAACACATCTGGAATATCCTTCGCAGCATAATCCTTGAAGGTTGGCAAAAACTCCTCCGGCTCCTCGTTGCCATAGTGCTGCTTTAAGTCTACAACGTCGAACAGCGCCATTTTCATCCTCTCCTCTGGAAAAGCCCCCGCCCGGTTTGGGGCGGGGGGGACAGGCTCGCTATCAGCAGACAGTGGCAACCAGCCAGCTATCCACCTTGTCGGGGATGGGCAGGGGATTGGCCTGGAGTTCCAGGAAGCGGCGGTCCGGGTGGTGCTCCACATAGCTGCGGAACAGGCGGGTGCCTTCCGCTGTAACCCACAGCCCGGTTTTGTCGTCGATGTAGGTGTTTCTGCCGTAGGCCATGACAAAGTTGGGGACACTGGAAATCAGGATCACCTTGTTATCCGGCACAAGGGGATTTGTCGCCGGTTTTGCTGGGTCTGTCCAATCATCGTAGTACACCTCGGCATAGGTGTAGATGTCCACATTGGGCTTGTTAAGGTGTCCAATATACCGCACACCATTGGGCAGGTTTTTGGGGGAGATAAGCCCCATCTCCACCCGTCTGTTGTCCAGCGCCTTCATCACCGCCTCGTCGGCCAGGAAGGCGCGCAGGGCGGCCTTCCCCATGATGACGGTGTCCACATTGGCAAATCCCTCGGTCAGCACCTTGTCTGTCCAGTCCTCCAGGTTGTCCAGGATTTTTGCGGATGCCTTACCCCACTGGGCGGTCCCGGTCAGTTCGACCTTATTACTGAATCCGAAATCCACCGTCTCGTTGACACCTTCACCAACTACGGGGATGGCGCCGTTTACGATGGCCTGGACACACATCCATTCCTCCCGGCGGGTCACGGCATCATTGAGCCGCTGGTAATCCGCCACGATCCGTTCCGCCGCCCGCTGCGCCGGTGTTTTGCCGCTGTACATACTCTCTCCGGGCTGCCGTTCCATCAGCATATCTGCCGTGGTGATGTCCGCCGGATTTACCATAGGCGGTTTGTAGCTTCTGGTTTCGTAGCCGCTTGCCGGGATGACCTTGCCGCCCGTCCGGGGATGCACAAAGGCCGCCATTCTCCGGTCGCCTTTTACCAGGTCGATGTCCACCCGCTCGGTGGCAAAGGTCTGGATATTGGTGAAGAAAGTGTCCCGGAAGTAGGTATGGACAGGCGGGGCCAGCCGCACCACTTCCGCAAGGTATCTGGGGGCGTAAATGTTTACTTCGTTTGGCATGATTCTTTTTCCTCCTTACATCAAGAAAATTCCGATGTTCCGCAAGGGGACCTCCACATCGGCGGCGGTTACGCCCTCCGTGAGGGCCAGGCTGTCCGCAAAATACTCCCCGGACAGGTACACCACGGTCTCTTCCTCCGCAACAGCAGCCTCCGGCAGAAGGCCGTATACACTGGCGGCGGTGGCCTTGGTCACTGCCGCCAGTTTCCCATCCCCATCCAGGGTGACAGGGGAATGGGCGGGGATGTCTGCCCCGGCCACTTTGACCGCCTTAGCAATCCTGATGGTCGCCCCTGCGATGAAATACTCCGGGGTGGTGCCAAAATCTTTTCTTGCCAAATCCATGCCCATGGTCTTTTCCTCCTTTACTTCTGCGGCTGGGCAACGTTTCTAATCGCCGCCATCATTTCATCGTCGATCTTGTCCCCGCCTTTGGGCGGCGTGGTCTGTCCAACATTTCCCAAGGGCCCTGCGTCCTCCTCGGCATTTTTCAGCCAGGCTTCGCCCTGGGCCTTCATCCGCTTCACGGCGGCCTTGGCGTACTCGGCGGCAGCCACGGGTTTTTCAAACTTCGCTTCCGTTGCCATCTCCTCACTGCCGGGCAATGCCATTTCCTCAATGTCCCGGATACGCTGGCGCTCGGCATTGGTCGCCCGCTCCGCCGCTTCTTGCTCGATTTGGTCAACCAGCGCAGGGTATGCTTTCCGCAGGTCCTCCACGTTCTTGATCTCCACTTCTGTTTCCTCCTTTTTGGTCTGTGTATTTTCAAAACCGCTGGCGGCGGGGGGCGCCGCCAGGCTGTCCTGCAAAAAACCTGGGGCCGCCTCGAAGGGCAGCCCCATACTCACGCTATTGACAAACAGCACGCCATTACGGTTTTCCACCGCGGCGTGCTGGTTATCATCGTGGGTCAATTCATCTACAAAACCATTTTCCTTTGCCTGGGGGCCTGTCCACCAGCTTGTGGCATCCATCCACCCGGACACTTCTTCCTTCTCTCTGCCCGTCTTTTTGGCATACAGGGTGACGATGTTTTCCCGGACAGTGGCAAGAGCGGAAATATACTCGTTCATTTTTACGGCATCCAGGTAGCCGCAAATCCCCATCTTGACCGGGTGGACCATGTATGTGCTGTCATTGGCGGCAACCACCTTGTTGCAGTGACAGGCAACAACCGTGGCCGCCGAAGCGCAGAGCCCATCGATTTGTGCCGTTACCATCGCCGGGTGCTGCTCCAGCAGGTTCCCGATGGTCTGTGCGGCGAACACATCCCCCCCGCCGCTGTTGATCCTGACGATAATCTCACTGACTGCCCCCAGCCCATCCAGGTCCTTTGCAAACTGTTTCGGCGTTACCTCGTCATCCCACCAGCTGGTGTCGGAGATGTTCCCGTAAAGAAGCAGTTCCGCCTTTTTCCCACCCGCCAAATTGCGAAACTGCCAGAATACTTTAGGCATTGTTGTTTCCTCCTGTCCTTTCTGCCGCCTGTTGTGGCGGGTTTATGATCTCGTCCACCTCCCGCTTTTGTTTGGCTTCAATGGCCCGCTGCCGGATGTTCCGTGTGTAGTCTCCGCCGGTCATCTGGGCCGTTTCTTCCTGGGCTGTGGAGAATCCGGCAGCCACCCGCTTTTCCGCCGCTGTAACCTCCTGTACCGGGTTGAGGTTGGTTCTTGCCGGTCCGTTCCAGACACACCCGGTATACGCCTTTCGGATGGCCGGGTCACTGAAAAAACCAGGAGCCCTGATCCGGCCTCTGGCTACTGCTTCGGCAAACCATTCCTCATAGATCGGCTGGCAGAAGTCCGACACGAACCAATCCCGCTGCATACTGCAAGTGCGCCAAAACTCGTTAAGCGCCCCCCTGGCGGCGGAGTATGTTGTCGTAAATTGCTTTAATAAAACCTCTGGGGGTATCTCAAGGGCCGCCCCGATTTGCTTTATCATAGCGTGTACAAAAACATCGTACCCGGTGTTGGGATGTTTCGGGTCCGCAAACTCCACCTTCTCGCCTGGGTTCAAGTCGATGATCGCCCCTGTCGCCATTTCGATGGTCGTTTGGTCCTGGTCGTCAACACGTTCCCCATCCCGCACTATCTCCCCCGTTGGTCTGCTGTCGGTTGGCCCTGCGGGTTCGATAAACACGGTAAACATGGCAGAGATAACCGCCGCCATGATTTCCGCATCGGTATATCGGCCCAGTTGCTTGATGGCTTCCAGTACCGGGGCCAGCAGGGGAACGCCCCGCAGCTGCCCCGCCCGTTCCCGGACCATCATGTGCAGAACATTCCGCCGCCCGGTCTTGCCGTGTGCCTCCACCCGGTCCCACCGGAGCGCCCCGTTCTGGTTGGCAAGGCTCGCCAGGGGGTGGCGGTTGCATATCCAGTAGGCCAGCACTTCACCGTCCTCGCCGGTCTCTACTCCCTGTATGATGCTTTGCACCCTCGCCCCGTTTACCTCCATGGGGAAAAGGCGATCCTGGAGGTCAGGGCTGCACACCCGGTCCGCCTCGATCAGTCGGATGCAAAGCTGGTATGGCTGCCCTGCCCGCTGTTTCATGGGCAGCAGGGCGATGGTGTCTCCGTTCATCAGGTAGCTTAGAAAGGCCAACTGCTGCAACTGGTAGAAGTTGTCCACACGGTCCGCGTCACAGGTGGGGGTGTCCGCCCACAGGTCAAACTCCCGGACGATCTGCGCCTGTAATGCCTGGACCTGTTCATCATTTAGCTTCAAGTATTCGGCGTCGATGGAAGGGGCCGGAATAAGCCCTCCGGCCACCACATTGGTCCGCATCGTTTTGAGGGAGGCGGTGGCCACAGGGACACCCATATAGGCGTCCCGGCTTCTCTGCCGGAGAACATCTATGTTGTCCTCGATGTCCTCCTTGGAACTGCCGCCGAAGTAGTCCCATCCGCGCAGACTTTTCTTTGTGACATTGGCCCCGTAGTTTCCGTAGCCGCTGTTCAGAAAGCGCAGAGCGTTCCGGGCGGCGGCCCGCCGCAGACCCGCTTGCGGGTTGACCACAGAAATGGCCCGGTCCAGCAGGCCGGAGAAACCGTTTCCCGTTATGCGCCTCCCTGTTGTACGCTCCTCTGTCATGGGCTTCCCCCCTTATACATCACGGGGCAGAAGCCGATACACTCGGTTCCTGCCGCCCCGCTTTTCCGCTGCCTCGGCCTCCGCCAGCTTCCCGCCCCAAAACTCGATCTGTTCTCGAATCTGTTTGAGGTCCGCCCTGGTCAAGGAGCGGTCCCCGATCTGGTAGCGCTGGCCGGTGGCTACCCGTTCCTCGGCATCCAGCCAAAGAGCCAGCTTTTGCTTGCACACTTCTTTACTGAAAATTGCCATTATCCAATCCCTCCTGTGATCCTGCGGCGTCCTCTGCGCCGCTGTGTAGTCTGCCGCCCGGATTCTGCCCCTGGCGGCCGCAAAACAGGGTTTACGATTTCCAGGGCGGCGGTGGCGTAGTTTCGCAGGTCCAGCGGCTCGTTGCGCTTATGCGCCCGGTCTTTGACTTCCCACACAATAACGCTGCGCCCCTTTCTCCACCGGATCACCTGGCGTTCGCTGGTCAGTCCGATGAAGTAGTCCTCGTTGTACCCGGCCTCCTCGTTCAGTGGGAAGTGGCAGTAGTTCGGCCCCGCTTTTTTTGGGTTTTGATGCCGGAGGCGCTGGTACAGCAGGGCTTTTCCTGCATCCACCCCAATGATGAACAGCGGGACCTTGGCCCGGTTGTTGGTGGTTGGGTTACTGATATAGGGGACCTCTGCGCCGCCCCTGCCCTTGATGGCAAGGATACGCCGGTCCCACCGGTCCTTGCAGAAACGGTACACCTTATCCGCATGGTGTCCGCCGCTGTCCATACAGGCGGCCATCAGATACAAGGCGGTCCCATCCTTCTTGTGAAAAGGCGTCTGGAGAAAAGCGTCCAGGTCCTCCCACACCTGTTCTTTCAGCAGGTCGCCGTATATCTTCTGGTAGCGGATGCCCCAGCTTTCTTTGCCCGCGCCCCAGCCGACGATTTCTACCTCAAAGCGGTCATCCTGTACATCAATCCCGGCAGTTAGGACAAGTACGCCCTCCGGGACCTCCGCCTCGTAGACCTCCCGGCGGCTCACCAGTTCCTCGGATTCTAACTGCGTCCCCGGCTCCTCCCAGGGTTCCCCCAGTTCGGTGTTGACCCAGGTTTTCATTTCCTCCGGGTTGCCTTCGTCCAGGGCTTTCTTGGCGGAAAGGAATTTCTGCACGATCTCCTTCCAGCCGCAAAAGGTGGAGGCCAGGGTATTCAGATGGAATCCCCTGGCCTCCGCGCCTGGATTTGCCGCAACGAAACACCCGTATTTACCTTGTGCCTTCCACTCGTATTCTCCGAAAAGCTGCCCGCACCGTTCGCATTTGTAAAAGACATCCCCTCCGGGATTTTCCTTATCAAATTTCACATTGGCCCACACCAGGGGTTGAAGGTGTCCGCAGCCTGGGCAGGGGACATGCCACTCCTCCTGTGTACTTTCCTCGTACTCCTTGGCGATCCGGCTTACCCCCTTATTGCCGGGGGTGCTTACCACCACCGTCTTTTTGTCCCAAAAGGTAGTCTGCCGCTTCTGCGCCAGTAGAAGGGGGTCCCCCTCGGTTCCGGCGCTCCCCGGATAGCGGTCTACCTCATCCGCCAGCAGCACCTTGATAGGGCGGCTGGCAAGGCTGGCGGGGCTGTTCGCCCCAACAATGGTGATATGTCCTCCGGGGAAATTCTTTTTCAGGATGGTATTTCCGGCATACCGGCTTTTTGTGTCCACCAGGTCCCGCAATACCGGGGTGTCCCGGAGCATGGGGGCAAGGCGGTCCTTGGAAAAGGTCTGCCCCATGTCAAGGGTCGGCTGCATATTCATAATGGGCGCCGGCGCGTATTTCATATAGTAGCCAATGGCGTTGAGGATGATGTCGGTCTTTCCGATCTGCGCCGCACTCTTAATTACTACCTTTGGGATATGAGGGTCCCCAATGGCGTCCATGATCTCCCGCTGGTAGGGCGCTTTGCCGGTATGCCACCGCCCCGGCTCCGCGCTGCTTTCTGGGCTTAACATCCGGTATTTGTCCGCCCACTGGGAAAGGGTCAACCGGGGCGGCGGCTTCAGAACCTCCGCACACCTGGCAAACAGCGCAACCGCTTCTTTGGAAATGTTAATGATCTTCGCCGGCTTCTCCCGTTTTGTTCTTGTCCGCATCCTTGATCTCCTCCAGCAGTTTCCGGTAATCGGTGAGTTCTTCCAGGGCTTCATAGACTTCCTGCTTCAAAGCGTCTAAGATCGCCGCCTGATCCCCAGCCATCTTTGACAGTACAGGAGCCAGCTTTGCAGGCATAGCAAGGAACCGGCTGCGGATATTGTGGTTCATGGTCCGCAGTCCTTTTTCGATCTCGTCCACTTCCAAAAATTCCCACCGGAGGCGGGCGTTTTCCATCTCCGCCGCCTCCCGCTTTGCTTTGGTCAGTTTTGCCCGTTCCTCGTTCAGGTCGTTGCTCCCTTTCCGCAGATAGGTGATGTACCTGGACACCGTGGGCCGCAGGGCGTAAAGTCCTGGCCGGGCCTCTGAAATTACCCCCTCGTCCCGCAGTTGCCGTACCCGGCGCTCGGTCAACCCCAACCATTCTGCGATAGCTTTACTGGTGTACAGTGTCATTCTTCCAGCTCCTCCTCCTGGCTTTCTACTTCTACCGTCCCGGTTGCCCGCATCCGCATGATCTCCAGCCGCTCACGCTCCAATTCAATCCTCCGGTCGCTTTCCTCCAAGGCCCGCAGGCTGTCCGCCACTTTGGCGATCCGGCCCTGTACTTTATATAGGGCCTCCTGTAGTGCCATGATCCGCCGGTATGGACTGTCCTTCTGGTACATCCCGATGTTCTGTTTTGCACCGTCTTTGCTTCCCTGCGGACCCCGCATATCCAACAGCCCGCTGATATACAATTCATCCTCCGAGGCGGCCTCGTAGTCCGCTATCTTCGCCAGGATTTTATGCTCCCGGAATTTCAAAATCTTCATCTCGTGTTCCAGGATTTCCCGACTTCCCAGGGGCGTTTGTGCCACCAGGTTCTTTTCCGCAGCGGTAAGCATATCAAAAAAGACAGCGCTGTACGCTCCGTCTTTTTCTGCGTTTTTGTTTCCCTTCGGCGCTCCTTTATGGCTGCCCGCCGCATTTCTCTTTCCGGCACTGTTCCGGTTCCCTGGCTGCCCGCCCCGCTTTTTGGGGGGCAAGGCTTCTTCCCATTTGTCTGCCGCCTTCCAATTCCGCAAGGTTTGATAGCTGATCCCCAGTTCCCTGGCAAGGTCCCGGAGGTTCACCTTTTCTCCTCTGCTTCTGCGGGCGATGTAATCAGCCTTGGCGGTATCCCGGCGGTCGCTCCGCTTCGGCATTCTAAACCCCCGTTCCTTCCACACTAATAACAATGCCCGCGGCATCTCTGCCACGGGCTCATTTTTACACAATACAATTTTAACTCCAAAAACCTGCCACAGTTGTCCAGTCACAAAATTTTTACAAATTCCCCCCTCCTTTTTTCGGTCCAGGGCCAGGGGAAGGCGAAAAAATTTTCTCATACCTACAAATATTTTGCGCTTCCGAACCCGTACTATTTATATTTGCGCGCGGAAGGACCCGCACCTGGCGGGGCGGTGGCCGGGGGCTGGCGGCGGTCTCCTGGCGGGCGCGGGCGTAGGGGCGCAGGCGGTGGGCCCTCCTGGCGGGGCGGCGGTGGCCGGTGGTTGGCGGCGGTCTCCTGGCGGGCGCGGGCGTAGGGGCGCAGGCGGTGGGCCCTCCT